>NZ_CP137557.1:812500-1170000 GCF_019249655.2 Segatella copri | reverse complement strand
TGCAGGTACTAAGATGTTTCAGTTCCCTGCGTTAGCTCTCAATCTTGAAGATTGAGTAACCGTCCTTCAGACGGCTAGGTTGTCCCATTCGGAAATCTCCGGATCAAAGGTTATTTGCACCTACCCGAAGCTTATCGCAGCTTATCACGTCCTTCATCGCCTCCGTGAGCCTAGGCATCCGCCATACGCCCTTTCTTACTTTCTTTACGACTGTATTTGCTATCAGATAACTGACAGCGAATAAGTAGCTCATACTTTCAGCTGTATTCTAACTTGTGAAATCTCATCTTGCGATTTGATTCACTTTAGTCTGAACTAAAGTTCATTACTTACAGTTTTGCTTGTGTCAATATGTCAAAGATCTTTTTGTCAGTTTATAGTTGAAAGTTGACAGTTTAAAGCAACTCAACTAATGACAGAGTGGAGATTGTGGAGTTGAACCATTTTGCTTGAGCCGAGCTGTTAACTGTTAACTTTAAACTATTAACTAAAAACAACTTTCTCAGTCTCCTGTATTTGATTAAACAGATGGTGCGTACAAGAAGAGAAGCGAACTTTTAATCAGTCACTAAAGCTATAAACTATTAACTATAAACCAATAGCTAAAGATAATCGTCTCTCCAGAAAGGAGGTGTTCCAGCCGCACCTTCCGGTACGGCTACCTTGTTACGACTTAGCCCCAATTACCAGTTTCGCCCTAGGCCGCTCCTTACGGTCACGGACTTTAGGCGCCCCCGGCTTTCATGGCTTGACGGGCGGTGTGTACAAGGCCCGGGAACGTATTCACCGCGCCATGGCTGATGCGCGATTACTAGCGAATCCAGCTTCGTGGGGTCGGGTTGCAGACCCCAGTCCGAACTGAGACAGGCTTTAAGGATTAGATGCGCTTTGCAGAACACCATCTCTCTGTACCTGCCATTGTAACACGTGTGTAGCCCCGGACGTAAGGGCCGTGCTGATTTGACGTCATCCCCACCTTCCTCACACCTTACGGTGGCAGTGTCCCCAGAGTGCCCAGCGTGACCTGATGGCAACTAAGGAGAGGGGTTGCGCTCGTTATGGCACTTAAGCCGACACCTCACGGCACGAGCTGACGACAACCATGCAGCACCTTCACAGAGACCCCGAAGGGCGTCATTGTCTCCAAATCCTTCCTCTGCAATTCAAGCCCGGGTAAGGTTCCTCGCGTATCATCGAATTAAACCACATGTTCCTCCGCTTGTGCGGGCCCCCGTCAATTCCTTTGAGTTTCACCGTTGCCGGCGTACTCCCCAGGTGGGATGCTTAATGCTTTCGCTTGGCCGCTGACCTATTCAGACCAACAGCGGGCATCCATCGTTTACCGTGCGGACTACCAGGGTATCTAATCCTGTTCGATACCCGCACTTTCGAGCTTCAGCGTCAGTTGCGCTCCAGTGAGCTGCCTTCGCAATCGGAGTTCTTCGTGATATCTAAGCATTTCACCGCTACACCACGAATTCCGCCCACTTTGTGCGTACTCAAGGAAACCAGTTCGCGCTGCAGTGCAGACGTTGAGCGTCTACATTTCACAACACGCTTAATCTCCGGCCTACGCTCCCTTTAAACCCAATAAATCCGGATAACGCCCGGACCTTCCGTATTACCGCGGCTGCTGGCACGGAATTAGCCGGTCCTTATTCATAAGGTACATGCAAAAAGTCTCACGAGACTCACTTTATTCCCTTATAAAAGCAGTTTACAACCCATAGGGCCGTCATCCTGCACGCTACTTGGCTGGTTCAGACTCTCGTCCATTGACCAATATTCCTCACTGCTGCCTCCCGTAGGAGTTTGGACCGTGTCTCAGTTCCAATGTGGGGGACCTTCCTCTCAGAACCCCTACTGATCGTCGCCTTGGTGGGCCGTTACCCCGCCAACAAGCTAATCAGACGCATCCCCATCCATCACCGATAAATCTTTAATCTCTTTCAGATGTCTTCTAGAGACGTCATTGGGTATTAGTCTTACTTTCGCAAGGTTATCCCCAAGTGATGGGCAGGTTGGATACGCGTTACTCACCCGTGCGCCGGTCGACGCCTAGAAAAAGCAAGCTTTCTCTATCGTTTCCCCTCGACTTGCATGTGTTAAGCCTGTAGCTAGCGTTCATCCTGAGCCAGGATCAAACTCTCCATTGTAAAATATCATTTTTACTTCTTGCCTCATTGCTGAAGCAATCGGTGTTTGTTGTCTGTACTTAGGACGAATATCCTTTTCGTTTATTGAAGCTTAGTAAACCTGACTTGTCAATTGCTTGACGGTTCGTTTCTTTTACCCAGTCAACTTTCTTATTTCTAAGAAGTTAACCGCTTCTTGTACTACTTGTCTGTTTATGTAAAATCTTTCAAAGAACTCTTTCTTTATTGCTTCGAGTAATGCTTGATTTCTCAAAAGCGAGTGCAAAAGTACTAACTATTTCCGAAACTGCCAAATGTTTCGAGGAAAAACTTTCATTTTTCTTTTGATTTTAACATTCAGAAACACTTCAAAGTTTCATTTTCTGCGTTATACCTTATTATATTATATAGCATGAGGTGTGCACGAACACACACCACTATCAAGGCTACTGATAAGGGCTAAGAAATGGCCTCAAAAACACGCCAAAAGTGTTTCAAATGCTTTTTTAAGTGAAACCGTTTTTTTCCTTAAGGGAAAATCTACGTCTCCTTAACTGAAACTTCAAGTTTCCTTAAGGGAAAATTTTCCCATGCTTAAGGGCTGTTTTGGGGGCTTTATATATAAATAATTCTAGTTTCGCAAGTATGCTCCACACGCCCTGAAAGGGCAGAAGCTCCTAGCCCAGGGAGGGCACTGAAAAAGGTACCCAATTTTAAGTTGCATAGCTTGTTTTTGAACTTTAATTCTTGTCCAAGAAGCATTTCATCTTTTAAAAGTGGAATACTTTTTTGGACAGGAATATAGCCCCAAATAGCTTTCTATAGCCTTTCTGGCGCTTAATTCGGCAATATATAGAGGAATCTACTTCCCCCCTTATGCATTTTGCATCAATTTGATGATTCTTTTCACATTTGCAGCGAAAATAGTCAAAGCACCCTGCATTTCCATGCACGACAAACCGTATGACAGGGCTCTGTCATATCCTAAGACATTCTTAAGTTCGGAGTTCTTGGCTTCTATCTTGTATCGTTTCCTCTGAAGATTTATAAACTCTTCTGTTTTTTGATATTCGATTTGCTCCAACTGTTCATCCGATTTGATGGTAACCGCATATGTTTTTGTCTTGGCTCCTTCCTTGTAGCAACCTTCACGCAATGGACAGACCTTGCATTTGTCCACATCAAAATAATAGGTAATGCTGGAGTTTCTGTGACGCTTGTCATTTTTGCGATTATTCATCTCTTTCCATTTCGCCAGATGCCCTGCTGGGCAGACGTACAGATCTGCATCCTTGTTGTATTCAAAAGGGAGTTTGTTTGTTCGATTACCGTCAATTACAGAGCTTAAACGAGCAGAGAGGCGCATATTGTTTTCCTTTGCCATTTTGAGATTCTCCTTGCTGGAATATGCCTTATCTGCTACTATGGAATCAACTTCCATTCCTGCTTCCTCTGTCTTTTTTATCAATTCCGGCAATTGCTGTCCATCACCCTTCTCGCCGGAGGTGACGGTAGCTGCGGTGATAATTCTCTCATCGCTCATAGCTATATGCGTCTTATAGCCAAAGAATGAAGAATGCGCTGTTTTATGTCCTGTACGGGCATCTTCATCTTTTGATATTACGCCTCGGGTCTCTGCATCGGAAATGGTTTCTTTCAGCATGTTAAGACGTTCCTTGACTGCAGGCATATTGGCAGTTGCAGCGTCAGCTTCTACTGTTGCAACTATTGTTTTGGCAGCAGTCATGATAGAAGAATACTTCTTTTCTTTTGGAAGCTCAGGCAATTCCATGCTGTCATCTACAGAATCAACGACCTTGATTACGTCCTTGCAATAATACTCCAAACTCTTTGCTGCACTGATAGGGTTGGAACGAGAATGCGTATGGGTTGCATCAACAATGATGGTTCTAGACTTGAGGACACCAGCTTCTATAGCAATAGAAACAGTCTTCTTGATGAGAAGATCCAACAGGTCCATATCCTTCAGGCGAAGTCGACGGAATTTGGTCAAGGAACTAGGATTAATCAGATTAGTCTCCTCAGGAGTTAATCCCAAGAAGTACTTAAACGACATATCATAGCGAGTACGTTCAACAACATCAACATCCGATATGTTATAGATTACCTTTAAAAGAAGATACTTAAACATACGGATAGGACTCTCTGCTGTACGACCATTGTCATGACAATACTTGTCCTGCAATTCCTGGTATACGAAACTAAAGTCCACCAGGTCAGTAATCTGGCGGAGCAGGTTGTCTTTTGGGATAATCAAGTCATACAAACTTGAATAATCACTGAATGATATGGTCTGTTGTTGCTCTAGCATAATCCTTGTATTTTCCTACAAAGATACAAAAAATATTGCACATATGCAACTTTTGGGTACACTATTTCAAAGATCGAATGTTAAACTAACATAACCAATGAAGGGACTTTTTCAGTGCCCTCCCAGGGCAGCGCCCTGGGTATACAAGCAATCAGCAAGGCGTCCTGTAAGGGCAAAAGCTTTGGAGGGCACTGAAAAAGGTACCCAATTTTAAGTTGCATAGCTTGTTTTTGAACTTTAATTCTTGTCCAAGAAGCATTTCATCTTTTAAAAGTGGAATACTTTTTTGGACAGGAATATAGCCCCAAATAGCTTTCTATAGCCTTTCTGGCGCTTAATTCGGCAATATATAGAGGAATCTACTTCCCCCCTTATGCATTTTGCATCAATTTGATGATTCTTTTCACATTTGCAGCGAAAATAGTCAAAGCACCCTGCATTTCCATGCACGACAAACCGTATGACAGGGCTCTGTCATATCCTAAGACATTCTTAAGTTCGGAGTTCTTGGCTTCTATCTTGTATCGTTTCCTCTGAAGATTTATAAACTCTTCTGTTTTTTGATATTCGATTTGCTCCAACTGTTCATCCGATTTGATGGTAACCGCATATGTTTTTGTCTTGGCTCCTTCCTTGTAGCAACCTTCACGCAATGGACAGACCTTGCATTTGTCCACATCAAAATAATAGGTAATGCTGGAGTTTCTGTGACGCTTGTCATTTTTGCGATTATTCATCTCTTTCCATTTCGCCAGATGCCCTGCTGGGCAGACGTACAGATCTGCATCCTTGTTGTATTCAAAAGGGAGTTTGTTTGTTCGATTACCGTCAATTACAGAGCTTAAACGAGCAGAGAGGCGCATATTGTTTTCCTTTGCCATTTTGAGATTCTCCTTGCTGGAATATGCCTTATCTGCTACTATGGAATCAACTTCCATTCCTGCTTCCTCTGTCTTTTTTATCAATTCCGGCAATTGCTGTCCATCACCCTTCTCGCCGGAGGTGACGGTAGCTGCGGTGATAATTCTCTCATCGCTCATAGCTATATGCGTCTTATAGCCAAAGAATGAAGAATGCGCTGTTTTATGTCCTGTACGGGCATCTTCATCTTTTGATATTACGCCTCGGGTCTCTGCATCGGAAATGGTTTCTTTCAGCATGTTAAGACGTTCCTTGACTGCAGGCATATTGGCAGTTGCAGCGTCAGCTTCTACTGTTGCAACTATTGTTTTGGCAGCAGTCATGATAGAAGAATACTTCTTTTCTTTTGGAAGCTCAGGCAATTCCATGCTGTCATCTACAGAATCAACGACCTTGATTACGTCCTTGCAATAATACTCCAAACTCTTTGCTGCACTGATAGGGTTGGAACGAGAATGCGTATGGGTTGCATCAACAATGATGGTTCTAGACTTGAGGACACCAGCTTCTATAGCAATAGAAACAGTCTTCTTGATGAGAAGATCCAACAGGTCCATATCCTTCAGGCGAAGTCGACGGAATTTGGTCAAGGAACTAGGATTAATCAGATTAGTCTCCTCAGGAGTTAATCCCAAGAAGTACTTAAACGACATATCATAGCGAGTACGTTCAACAACATCAACATCCGATATGTTATAGATTACCTTTAAAAGAAGATACTTAAACATACGGATAGGACTCTCTGCTGTACGACCATTGTCATGACAATACTTGTCCTGCAATTCCTGGTATACGAAACTAAAGTCCACCAGGTCAGTAATCTGGCGGAGCAGGTTGTCTTTTGGGATAATCAAGTCATACAAACTTGAATAATCACTGAATGATATGGTCTGTTGTTGCTCTAGCATAATCCTTGTATTTTCCTACAAAGATACAAAAAATATTGCACATATGCAACTTTTGGGTACACTATTTCAAAGATCGAATGTTAAACTAACATAACCAATGAAGGGACTTTTTCAGTGCCCTCCCTGGGCTAGGAGCTTCTGCCCTTTCAGGGCGTGTGGGTGAGATACTTGCGAAAGTTCAATAAATAAGGTATAGGGAGAAGAGAAACTGGACTAGACGAGAAGCGAACTGATATACATCAAATAGTAAGAAAAATATTTTTACCCAACTTTTGTTAACTTGAAGGAAAACAGCGGAAAATGAGGGGAAGAATGCTTAAAAAAGATAAAAAACAGTGTTTTTTTCGCATTTAAATGCTTGAAAATCTTTCTATTTGAAAAAAAAGCTATAACTTTGCAGCGGTATATATACATTTGGTAATAAATAAAGGAATAAAAACAAAGGCTAAGAATTAAAAGTCAAAGCGTGACCTAACACAACAATGCAACAGAATGCTATCTTGCAGTGGTCATGGATGACTTGTTAGAGTTAGACAACATAAGTTTAATTAAATTTTTTATAAAAATGAAAAGACAATTAACTAGTATTTTGCTCTTCTCTGCCCTCTTGATGGGTGGAGCAAGCACTTTTGTGTCTTGTACAGATCACGAAAGCGACGCTGCTTACAACACTAGCATTTCTATCGCTGATGCTGTTACCAAGCAGATTGAGGCTTTGAAAACTGCAGACCAACTTTTGCAGGCCAACATTGATGCACTGAAGAATGGCGAAGTGAAGGCCAATAAGGACAAGATTGATGTTCTCGAAGGAAAGATTGCAGATAATAAGACTGCTATCGAGACCTTGAGTGGCTCTATGACCCAGCAGTTTACAACTCTCAACCAGAAGCTTAATGAGTCTATTGGTGCTCTTAACGCTACTATTGCAGGCAAGGCTAATCAAGCCGACTTGGAGGCATTACAGTCAACAGTAGCTGGTATTACAGGTAGTCTCCCTGCAGAACTTGAAAAGTTGAATAAGGCTCAGCAAGATATCGCTGGACTCAGAACAGACCTTAACAATAAGGCTGATGATTTGCAGGGCAAAATTGATAACCTCAACACAGATCTCAATAATAAGTTGGGAACTCAGGGTAATGACATCGAAACATTGAAGGATGCTAAGGATCAAATCAACACTCAGTTGGGAACCATGAGTAACCAGCTTAATGATATTGTTGCTGAGGTTGCCAACCTCAAGAGCGCTATTGCTGACATCTTGAACAAGGGTGTTACTGGCATTGAGATTCAGGCTACAGACTGCCCTGTAACAGGTTACGAGAATGCAGCATTCTTGGGCGCACAGGCAAATATCCTTTCTGCATATTGGAGTGCTCCATCTACAGGTGATGAGGAATTCGGTGTAGAAGGTGGCAAGATTATCAAGTCTGACGCTGGCAACATCTACATCAACATCAACCCTGCTAATGTTGATCCATCTGCTATCACATTCAGATTGGTAGACAGCCAGGGTAATGACGCTCCAGGCTTCAAGCTGGGCGCACCTGTTATCACAGACAAGGTTCTGAAGTATGGTATCTCACGTGCAACATCAGCTAATGGCTTCTACGCTATCCCTGTAGAGTGCACAGATCCTCAGAACGATGGTTTGGAATTGAACAAGGGTCAGTTGAAGGAAGCTGCCAAGAACGTACTCGCTAAGTTGCAGCACCCTAAGTCAACCAACTTGAACTTGTCTGGACTTGCAACAGCTTTGTATAGCAACATCAATAATAAGTTGACAGCATACGGAATCCAAGCTTCTTGGAAGCAGAAGGATGAGACTGGCAAGGAAGTAGATAAGGTTGTTACATCAAAGATCAACTTGGCTGCCTTCGCAGTTAAGCCTTTGAGTTTCAATTTCTTGGCTAATAACAGCAAGCTCGACAACTTGAGCCTCGACCGCTTCATGTTCCCTACAGGTATGAAGGAGAAGTTGAATGGTATCAATGGTATCGACTTCAACAACATCATCGATCCATCAACAGGCAAGACCATTGAGGTAGCTACAGTAGTGGCTGTTCCTGGTGTAAAGGTAGTTGCTAACGGCAATGATCTCGACTTCATCCAGATTTCAGACAACAAGAAGCTCAACACTATCAAGAACGCTTATATCGTAAGCGAGGAAGTAGCTAACAAGGATATCTCTATTGAAGTAAATGGTGAGTCTGGTTCTACAACTTTGACTACATATATCTATGAGATTAAGGTAAAGGATGATACCATGAAGAAGCTCATCGCAGACCTGAACTCAAACTTGTCAACAACACTTGGTCCTGTAAAGACTGCTATCGATTGGGCTAATACATTCGCAGGCAAGTATGATGCAGTTGTTCCTACAGTCAACAACCTGATTAAGAAGATTGAAGGCATAATCCATAATGCCAACAAGTTCTTGCAGCCAGCAATGCTGTTCAAGTCAAGCAATGGCAACTGGGGCTTCGTAAGCACAGGTCACCGCTTCGCAACCAGCTTCGTAGGTGTAGGTGCTACTCCATTGGTAGCAACAACTTACACAGCAGAGCTTTTGGCTCCAGCTTACAAGAAGCAGTTGTATGTGAAGGAGGCAGGTGCAGAGATCTTAGTTAACGGTAAGGCAACAAAGGCTCCATTCAACGGCGAGATCCAGAAGGTAGTATTCAATGCTTCTAAGGCAGGTAACTATACTATCGTTTACAAGGCTATCGATTACTCTGGCAAGGTAGTAGAGAAGAACTTCTACGTTACAGTTAAGTAATTAAACATTCGATTAATAGGCAATTAAATTAATTAGGTAAGATTATGAAAATTAAGAATATATTACTGTCAGGTGTAGTAGCTATGGGTTGCATCAGTGCATCAGCCCAGGAAGCTGATAAGACTGTAAATGTCTTCAATCCACACTGGTATGTACAGGCCCAGATTGGTGGTCAGTACACTTTGGGTGAGGTTGGTTTCGGTAAATTGTTGTCACCAAACGCTCAGCTTGGTGTAGGTTACAACTTCAACAAGGTTGTTGGTGCCCGTTTTTCTCTTAATGCATGGCAGAGCAAGGCAGGTCAGAAGGTTATTTCTGATGGCGCTACTACAACATACAAGTGGAAGTGGAACTATATCGCCCCTATGGTTGACGCAACATTCAACCTCACAAACCTCTTCTGCGAGTACAATCCAAACCGTTTGGTAGAGGTAGGCGTATTCGGTGGTATCGGTGCCAACATCGCTTGGGGTAATGACGAGGCAGCAGACGCACAGGCTGCCATCTTGGCTACTCCAGGTAGCAAGAACCTCGTAGGTTATGACAAGACAGCTATGCCATTGGAGAATCTTTGGGATGGTACAAAGGCTCGCTTCGTTGCACGTGTAGGTGCTAACGTAGACTTCCGCGTAAGCGATCGCGTTAAGTTGGGCGTTGAGCTTTCAGCTAACACATTGAGCGACAAGTACAACTCAAAGAAGGCTGGTAACCCAGACTGGTACTTCAACGCATTGGTAGGTGCAAAGATTGCCCTTGGACAGACTCACAGCACTAAGGTAATTCCTGCTCCAAAGCCAGTAGAGAAGATCATCGAGCGTATCATCGAGAAGCCAGCTCCAGCACCAGCTCCTAAGACAGAGACCAAGCAGGAGGCTGTAGATGAGAACTTCCGTCGTGATATCTTCTTCCCAATCGGTAACTCAAACATCGCAAAGTCACAGACTACAAAGATTGCTGAGATTGTTACCTTCATGAAGGAGAATCCAGATGCAAAGATCACTTTGACAGGTTATGCTGACAAGGGTACAGGTAGCGCTGCATTCAACGATAAGATTGCTGCTCGCCGTGCTCAGACAGTTTACAACACACTCGCAGCTAAGGGTGTTGCAAAGAGCCGCATGATCAAGAAGTCAATGGGTTCACGCGTTCAGCCATTCGAGGAGAACGATATGAACCGTGTTACTATCTGTATTGCTAAATAAATTAGCTATCAGATAATCAATTATAAGAATTAATATAACCGGTCTTCATACTTACCATGTAAGCAATGGAGGCCGGTTATTTTTTAACTTTAAGAACGAAAACAAGAATGAAAAAGATTTTTTTTATGCTTCTGCTGGCAAGTTCTGTATTGCTCAGTGCCCAAGCCCAGATTAAGGGCAGTGGTTTCTACAGAGTGAAGAATGCAAGCTCAGCCAGATGGATGACATTGTGTGACAACGAAAGCGCAGGTATCGACTACAACAGTACCACAGCCGACTGCAGCTCACTTGTTACCAACGCTCTCTGGGATGAGATTTCCTGTGATCCGGGAAGTATCTTCTATCTGGATTCAAAGGGTGGAGAGAGCTACAATATTCAGGCTCAAGGTACCAGCATCAAGGAGATGATTGATTACTATATCAACATCACTCCAAGAGGAAAATATTATGCAGCATGGCAAGAGCTCAAAGGCCAAAGAGCATTATTGGCAGATAAAAACAGTTCGAAGGACAAGAGCTGGGTGGTTACCACAGGTAATCAGAGCAACTGGAGTGTGACTCCAGTCAACAATAGCGACAACTACCTGGGCGTGAAGCCAACCCTCACCGTAGGCAATAAGCATTACGCAGCTTTCTTTACAAGTTTCGCCTACACCTTGGGACAGGGCATGAAGGCATACTACATCACCAAGATAGACGAATGGAGAGGTAATGTAGCCTACAAAGAGATAACAGGCACAGTTCCAGCCAAGACCCCAGTGATCATAGAATGCAATTCAACTGATGTCAGCAAGAACCAGATTACTCCTGTAGTAAGCAGCGTAGCGGCTCCTAGCGACAACAAACTGGTGGGAGTATATTTCAGCATCGGCAACAGATGGAGCGGCAAATACAACGCAGTGAAGTTTGACGCTACAAAGATGCGCACGCTTACACTGAATTCAGCAGGTAAACTGGCATTGACCACATCCACCGATTTACTCCCTACCGTAATTCTGAAAGAAGAAGCAAACGGAGAGCATCTCACCTCGTTGGCAATTCCTGCCAACAGCTGTTACCTACCAGTTTCAAGCAAGGCACCCAAGGAGATAACCCTGATGACAGAGGCAGAGTATGCCACCGGAATTTCCACCCTCAGTGCTACCCCAAGTAAGACCACATACACAGTCTACACACTGACCGGTGTGCTAGTAAAGAAAAATGCAGAGACGATAGGCGACCTTCCAAAGGGAATTTACATCATCAATGGCAAAAAAATAGCTCTTTAAGGAATAAAAAAGCCCCAAATACTTGCCATTTTGGGGCTTTTTGCGTACCTTTGCACCCACATTCAAATGTAATCGACAATTTATGAAGAAATATATGATAGCCCTGGCAGTAAGTTTACTGCCATCTTTGACGACAATGGCGCAGCAGGCAGAGAACCTTGGCAAGGAGCAATCTGCAGAGAAATGGATCAAGAACATAGACGCCTCTATCACAACAGGTACAACAGGTATAGGTATCGACGTAGCCGTACCTCTAAGCAACGTGGTTACCCTGCGTACCGGTTATTCATGGATGCCCCGTACACATGTAACAATGAACTTCGGTGTACAAGTGGGCGACGAAAGGATGTCTGACGAAGAAGAAGCGGCCAAGTTCAATAAGCTGGCAGACATGCTGGAAGAATATACTGGAACCCGAGTTGATAATAATATCGACATGGTGGGAACACCAACGATGAACAACTTCAAGTTGCTGGTAGACGTCCATCCTTTCAGAAACAAGAATTGGCATATCACTACAGGTTTCTATTGGGGACCATCCAAGATAGCCAAGGCAGAGAATGCCATCTATGACGGAACTTCGCTGGTAGCTGTGAGCATGTACAACAACCTCTATGAGCGCGTAAAAGCATCATACGAGAACTTTATCCCTTACATGCAAATGGGCGACCAGTATCTCTATGCCGGCAAGGAGTTATACGATAAGTTTATGAGCTATGGCAGAATGGGTGTACACCTTGGTGAGCGAAAAGACGGTTCTATCTTCCGCCTGGAGCCTGATGCCAACAACAATGTATCAGCCACCATCCATGTGAACAATTTCAAGCCATATCTCGGTTTTGGCTATGGAGGACGCCTCCTCAAGAACAATGATATCTACCATATCTCGTTTGATGCCGGTATTCTGTTCTGGGGTGGAACGCCAAGAATCATAACCAATGACATCTACAAGGTAACCTTCTCGCCAAACGAGGACTATACAGAAGCCATCAAGAACGAACAGATAGAACCTGGTGTAGACCTGGCAAAGGATATATCCAATATTCCTGGCAAGGTGGGCGACTATGTGAAGTTCTTCAAGGCATTCAAGGTTTATCCTGTATTGGAGTTGAGATTAAGCCGTAGAATCAGTTTTTAAACGCAAAGAATCATATCAATAAAACATAAAAACGCTAGAGTTTCCAGATGGTAAACTCTAGCGTTTTTTTTTATTACTGATGCCACGATATATATATAGTTGATGACACGAAAAACAATTATGCTACAATGAATAGCATGCCTATTTTTTCTTATTTTTTAATTCCTTATTCAAGTTTCGCAAGTAACCTCCGGTCCCCGAAGGGGGCCAACTTTCAATAACCGCTGGTGGAATGACCGAAGGTCATGGAACCTGCGGACAAACTAATAGTAGGGAGAAAGCGTCCCCAAAGGGGGCGAACCACATCCAGTCTTGCTCCTGTTCGCCCCCTTCGGGGACGATAAGAGAGTATCTGTGACTATCCGCAGGTTCCATTCCCTTCGGTCATTCCACCCGCGGTGATTCACATTCGCCCCCTTCGGGGACGGTAGAATGCTACTTGCGAAACTTCAGTTCCTTATCCCATTTTAGGAGACAATTATACTCCTTCTTGGTGATTCGCATGAAACTGCCGTGCTGCGGACCGGTTACGCCCTTGATATCCACAGGGTCTGAGAAATTGCGGAGATACTTGTCTGCCTTGCAGATGCGATAGTGCTTTGGATTATCGTGATACTGGATGTATGCCACGCGCCAGGTGTCATCGCCGATGAGCTGGAAGGCAGAGCTACCCTCGCAGTTCTTGCGGCCTTCGAAGCTTACATAATCGTTCTCTACAGGCTCACCCCAGCCATGGTTCAGATACTTGCTGGTAGCAGTGTAGATGCCCGGTTTTCCACCCTCTTTCTTGATGAGCATGTGGTAGAGCCCATCGCTCTTCAGGAAGTTGATGTCGGCATCGATGGTAGCATAGCCCCAGTCGAAGAGCAGCTTCGGCGTGGTGAGCTTGGTGAAGGTCTTGTCGGCATAGCTGTAGTACATGCGGTCGTACTTCTCCTCTGCACGGTTGAGCATGGAATAGTAGATCATGTATCCGCCCTTTTCGCCGTTTTCCCAACGGTAGTCAGGATCCCAGAAGATCTGAGGCGCCCACACACGGTTGATGTTGCTCCAGTCCTTGTATGGAGACTTGGCTGTGGCAGCATCGCAGAAGTTCTGCATACCCTTGCGGTAATCGAAGGTAACGCTGGTCCAGTTTTTCAGGTCCTTGCTCTTCAGGAGGTCGATGCCATAGTTATCCCACTTGCGGCTCTTGCGCACGCACATATCGGTGGTAACCATGATGTACCCCTTGCCATTATGCATGCGGGTGATGTAGGCATCGCGGGTACCGCCTTCGATGCGGGCGTGCTCTTCTGGGTTGAAGATTGGGTTGCCATCGTTGATGTCCTGATAGTTGTAGCCATCACGTGATACGGCGTAGGCAGTCCACTCTCCCTTGTCGCTCATGTGACAGTAGAGATAACCGTAATCGCCCTTTACTAAATTCTGTGCGGTCGTTGGCATAAAGGCTGCCAACGCCAGGAGAACAGCTGATAATTTCTTTTTCATTTTCTGCTGATTTGCTAGTTTAATTATTATTAGTTGAAATATTGAGTGCAAATTTACACTTTTTATTTGAGATTACCAAATTCTTGGGGGGAAGAATGGGGAGTTTTAACGAAAAAGGGAGGAAAACCTCATCACTGAGATTAACCTCCCTGCACTTATAGTTAAAAATAACCGATTTTACTTGCTCAGGAACTTATCTACCTGGGCTGCGATCTTTCTGCCGCTTGCCATGGCACGAACCACCAGAGAAGCACCGCTGGCAGCATCACCTGCCACGAATACATTCTCGGCAAACTCAGGCTGCTGTGGCTTCAGGAAGCCCATTGCCAGGAATACTGCCTCTGCCTTGATGATTTCCGGCTCGCCTGCCTCTACCATCAGTGGGCGACCACCCTCTGGGTTTGGCTTCCAGTCGATAGGCTGAACCTTCACACCTGTCAGCTTGCCGTTCTTTCCCAGGAACTCCAGAGAGTTGATGTTCCAGCGACGGGTACAGCCTTCCTCATGACTGGAGGTGGTCTTCAGGGTGCGAGGCCAGTTTGGCCAAGGATTCTTAGGATCCTCAGGGCCTTCCACTGGCTTAGGCATGATCTCAATCTGGGTTACACTCTTGCAACCCTGGCGATGAGCGGTACCGATGCAGTCGGAACCCGTATCACCACCACCGATTACCAATACATCCTTGCCCTTGCAGTTAACCAGTTCGTCCTTAGAGAACTCCATACCGGCGAGGATACGGTTCTGCTGAGAAAGCAGTTCCAGGGCGAAATAAACACCCTTCAGCTCTCTTCCAGGAATCTTCAGGTCGCGGGCTGTCGGCGTACCGGTAGATACCACGTAGGCATCGAAGCCTTCTGGCAACTTGGTCACATCAATCTGCTGGTTGTATCTGAATTCAATGCCCTCCTCTTCGAGAAGACGGAGACGGCGGTCGATGATGCTCTTGTTGAGCTTGAAGTTTGGAATACCATAACGCAACAGACCACCGGCATTCTCACGTGCCTCGAACACAGTTACCTTATATCCCTTATGGTTCAACTGGTTGGCAGCAACCAGTCCCGCAGGACCGGCACCGATGACAGCCACCGTCTTGCCATTACGCTCCGGAATCTCAACATGCACATAATCCTCAGAGAAGGCGTGCTCCACGATGGCGCACTCATCCTCACGGTTGGTGGTTGGCTCATGATCCATGAGATTCAATACACACGCCTTCTCACAGAGTGCAGGACAGATGCGTCCTGTGAACTCCGGGAAGTCGTTGGTGGAATTGAGGAGACGGTAAGCCTGCTCCCAGTCGCCCTTGTAGAGGGCATCATTCCACTCTGGTGCCTTGTTGCCCAGCGGACAAGCCCAGTGGCAGAAAGGCACGCCACAATCCATGCAACGTGAAGCCTGCTGTCGGCGGTCGTTGCTATTCAATGTCTGTTCTACCTCGCTGAAGTCGAGGATTCTATCGTGAATTGGTCTATAACCTGCTTCCTTGCGAGGTATAGTCAAAAATGCTTTTGGATTTCCCATCGTTATATTCAGTTTATAATTTATAGTTTATAGTTTATAGAGGCTAACGCCCTTGAGCACGGAAGTCCCTATCAACTATAAACTATTAACTGTTAACTATTAATAGTCTCGCTGCATATCCGCAATCTTCTGCTGCAACTTCTTTACCTGCTCCTCCTGGAGAACTCGCTTGTACTCGATTGGCACTACCTGGATGAAATCCTCTACGTAGTGATTCCAGTCGTCGAGCATGGTACGGGCAAGCTTACTGCCAGTGTAGAGATAATGCTGACGAATCAACTCGTGCAACTCCTTGCGATAGGTGCTGTCCTCCACGAGGTTAATCTCCACCATATCCATGTTACAGAAGTAATCGAAGTTGTGGTTCTTATCCCATACGTAGGCAACACCACCACTCATACCAGCGGCGAAGTTACGGCCGGTTTCACCGAGCACTACTACTCTACCGCCCGTCATATACTCGCAGCAGTGGTCGCCAGCACCCTCAATCACGGCGATGGCACCGGAGTTACGAACACCGAAGCGCTCGCCTACCTTACCATTGATATACAACTCACCGCTTGTGGCACCATACAATCCGGTGTTACCGGCGATGATGTTATCCTCGGCAGAGAAGTTGCTGCGGATAGGAGGAAGGATGGAAATACGACCTCCTGAAAGTCCCTTGGCGAAATAGTCATTGGTCTCACCTTCGAGCTTGAAATCCACTCCATTGACCAGGAAGGCACCGAAGCTCTGACCTGCAGAACCCTTGAACTTCACGTTCACGGTCTTGTCTGGAAGACCAGCCTCACCATATTTCCCGGCAATCATACCGCTCAGCATGGCACCTGCGGCACGATCAGTATTCTTGATGGCGAAGTCGAGGTTCACTTCTTCCTGATTCTCGATGGCACGCTGTGCACCACGGATAATCTGCTGGTCGAGTACATTGTCGAGGTCATGAATCTGCTCGGTAGTATGATAGAGCGAACAATGACCTGTCTCACGATGCAAGAGACGAGAGAAGTCAAGCAAGTCGGCCTTTTCCTCGATGCTCTTAGCCACCTCTGGCTCTACGGCATCAGCACCCTCGGTAGGAACAATCTCCTCATCCTTCTTGCGGACGATGAGCTCGGTATGACCGATGATATCGTTCAATGAGGTGTAACCCATCTCAGCCAGATACTCACGAACCTCCTCGGCGAGGAAGCGGAAGTAGTTGATAAGATACTTGTAGCTGCCACGGAAGTGCGCACGGAGCTTAGGATCCTGTGTGGCAACACCCATAGGACAGGTATTCAAGTTACACTTACGCATCATGACACAACCCAAAACGATGAGGGCTGCCGTACCGAAACTGAATTCCTCAGCACCGAGCAAAGCCATCAGGATGATGTCACGACCGCTCTTCAACTGACCATCTACCTGCAGACGAACCTGTCCGCGAAGACCGTTCTTTACCAAAGTCTGCTGGGTCTCAGAAAGTCCGATTTCAGGAGAGATACCTGCGAAACGCATGCTGGATGCAGGGCTGGCACCTGTACCACCCTCAGCACCCGAGATAACGATGAGGTCAGCCTTCGCCTTAGCCACACCAGCAGCGATGGTACCCACACCACTCTCAGCTACCAACTTCACGGAGATAGCCGCCTTAGGGTTCACATTCTTGAGGTCGAAGATGAGCTGAGCCAAATCCTCGATACTGTAGATATCGTGATGAGGTGGAGGAGAAATCAGGCTGATGCCAGGGATAGAGTGACGGGTCTTGGCGATGACCTCGTTGACCTTGAAGCCAGGCAACTGACCACCCTCACCCGGTTTAGCACCCTGTGCCACCTTGATCTGGATTTCCTCTGCATTTACCAAATATTCTGTAGTCACACCGAATCGACCGGAAGCCACCTGCTTGGTCTTGCTGGAGAGGCTGATGCCATCCTGTGTAGAATGGAATCGCTCGTTATCCTCACCACCTTCACCGGTATTGCTTCGAGCGCCCAGGGCGTTCATGGCGAGTGCCATAGCCTCGTGAGCCTCCTTAGAGAGGGCACCGAAACTCATCGCACCGGTAACAAAGTGCTTCACGATTTCCTCTACCGGCTCCACCTTATCTATAGAGATAGGATTCTTGCGGAAACCGAAGAAGTCGCGGATGAAGATAGGCTCCTGCTTATCGTCAACGAGATGTGTATATTTCTTGAAGAGATCGTAATCGCCCTTGCGTGTTGCGAGCTGCAGGGTAGCGATGGTCTCTGGATTCCAAGCGTGCTTGATACCGTCCTTGCGGTAGTGGAACTGTCCCATGCTTGGCAGGAAGTCGAGCTTCTTGGTCTCGAAAGCCTTGTCGTGCAGGCGGATGGCATCACGGGCGATGGTCTCGAGTCCGATACCGCCGATGGTGCTCACCTCTGTTCCGAAGTAGCTCTTCAGCAGGCTCTCGCTCAAACCGATGCTCTCGAAGATCTTGGCACCACGATAGCTTCGGATGGTAGAGATACCCATCTTAGCCATAATCTTGAACAAGCCCTTCTTCACAGCCTTGATGTAGTTCTGCTCGGCTGTATGGTAATCCTCCTGAATTTTTCCCTTCTTTACCAGGTCGTCGAGGATGGCGTATGTCAAGTATGGACAGAGGGCTGATGCACCGTAACCCAGCAACAGGGCTGCGTGCATTACCTCACGAATCTCACCGCTCTCAACGATGAGGGCTGTCTGTACACGCTTGCCGGCATCAATCAGATAATGATGTACGGCGCTCACAGCGAGCAATGATGGGATGGCGGCATGGGTCTCATCCACGCCACGGTCGGAGAGGATGATGTAGTTGTAGCCATCATCCACGCTCTGTGCTGCCTGCTTGCAGAGCTCATCCAGAGCCTCATGCAATCCTTCTTCGCCCTTGGCGGTTTCGAAGAGCATGTGGAGTTTTACTGTATTGAATCCCTTGTAGCGGATATTCTGAAGGATATCCAACTGGGTATTGGTCAGGATAGGATGTGGCAAGCGAACCATCTTGCAGTTGCTTTCGTCTGGGTTCAGAATGCCGGAACCTACTCTACCGATATACTCGGTAAGACTCATCACGAGGTTCTCACGGATGGAGTCGATGGCAGGGTTGGTAACCTGAGCAAACTGCTGACGGAAGTAGTTGAAGAAAATCTGTGGCTGGTCGGAGAGTACGGCAAGTGGGGTATCATTACCCATGGATGCAGTAGGCTCCTGCCCCTTGGTAGCCATCGGAATGATGGTACCGTCGATGTCTTCCTCGCCAAAACCGAATTCCAATTCCTTGCGAGTGAGGTTTTCTACACCATTTTCCACCTTACGTCCACTGCGCAACTTTTCCAGTTCAATACGGTTGGTGTTCAGCCACTGGCGGTAAGGATGCTGCTCAGCCAGGCGCTCCTTGATTTCGCCATCATAGTAAATCTTGCCTTCCTGGGTATCAATCAGGAGAATCTTACCAGGCTGCAAGCGTCCCTTCTCGGCAATCTCGGTTGGGTCGAAATCCATCACACCCACCTCAGAAGCCACAACCATCATATCGTTCTTGGTGATGGTATAGCGTGCAGGGCGCAGACCGTTTCTATCGAGCATACCACCGGCATAGCGGCCATCGCTGAAGAGCAGGGCGGCAGGGCCATCCCATGGCTCCATCAGGATAGAGTGATACTCATAGAAAGCCTTCAGATCCTCAGAGATAGGGTTCTTGTCGTTGAAGCTCTCAGGCACCATCACAGCCATGGCATGAGGCAGAGACAGACCGCTCATCACGAAGAACTCGAATACATTGTCGAGGCTGGCTGAGTCACTCATATCAGGCTGGACGATAGGAGAAATCTCACGGATATCGCCCAGAGCCTCACTGCTCAACACACTCTCGCGCGCCTTCATCCAGGCACGGTTTCCACGGATGGTGTTGATCTCACCATTGTGGGCAAGGAGACGGAATGGCTGAGCCAGACTCCATGTTGGGAAGGTGTTGGTAGAGAAGCGGGAGTGAACCAATGCCAGACCGCTTGTAAAATAATTATTGGTCAAATCAGGATAATATTGACGCAACTGGAGGCTGCTCAACATACCCTTATATACGATGTTCGAATTAGACAACGAACAGATATAGAAATCAGGATCGCTGATTCGTTTCTCGATGCGCTTACGGATGAGATAGAGGGTGCGCTCGAAGACAGGCACCTTATCATCGGTAACGCCCGTGATGAACACCTGCTTGATGGCAGGTTCGTTGCTCAATGCAGCCTCACCCAGACAGTCAGGGTTGGTAGGCACATTGCGCAGGTGCATCAGCTGCAATCCCTCGCGCTCAATTTCCTCGATCATGATAGAGAGGATATCCTGCTGTTTCTTCTCATCCTTAGGCAAGAAGATGAGACCCGTTCCGTATTTTCCCTTCTCAGGCACTGGGATACCCTGAAGAAGAATAAACTCATGTGGAATCTGGAGCATGATACCGGCACCGTCACCCGTCTTGTTATCGGCACCCTCGGCACCACGATGGCGCATGTTCTCGAGCACCTTCAAGGCGTTATCGACCAGCTCATGACTCTTGTTACCGTGGATATTCACCACCATACCTACGCCACACGCATCGTGCTCATAGGCTGAACTGTACAATCCTTTTTCCATTTCTTGTTCGTTTTATATCGGTTATTTCTAACTATTTTATTATTGATATGCTTGCTCGTAAAAGCTATGTTATTTATACGCCTGTTCATGAACTCCCGCCACGGCTCTGCCGCTAGGGTCGTTCTGGTTCTTGAATGAGGCATCCCAGGCAAGGGCTTCGGCTGTAGAACATGCTACGCTAGGTACGCTAGGCACGCTCTTGGCTGCACTGTCGCTTGGGAAATGCTCGGCGAAGATAGAGCGATAATAGTACTCCTCCTTGTTCTGTGGAGGATTGATAGGGAATCGCTCGGCAGCATGCGCCATCTGCTCATCACTGACGGCAGAAGCCGTAATCTGCTTCAGGGTATCAATCCATGAATAGCCCACACCATCGGAGAACTGCTCCTTCTGGCGCCATGCCACTTCTTCAGGAAGCAGATCGGCGAATGCCTCACGAACCACCTTTTTCTCGATGGTCTTATCCGGACACATCTTCAGCACAGGGTTCATGCCCATGGCTACATCCAGGAACTCCTTGTCGAGGAAAGGCACACGGCCCTCGATGCCCCATGCAGCCAGACTCTTGTTGGCTCTCAGGCAATCGTAGAGATAGAGCTTGCCCAACTTGCGCACGGTTTCCTCGTGGAAAGCCTTGGCATCAGGTGCCTTGTGGAAATAGAGATAACCTCCGAACACCTCGTCGGCACCCTCGCCCGAAAGCACCATCTTGATACCCATGCTGCGGATGACTCTCGCCAGGAGATACATCGGGGTAGAGGCACGCACGGTGGTAACATCGTAGGTCTCGATGAAGTAGATGACATCACGGATGGCATCCAATCCTTCCTGAATGGTGTAGTTGATTTCGTGATGCACGGTTCCGATGTGCTCGGCTACCAGTCGTGCCTTTGCCAAATCAGGCGCACCCTTCAAGCCCACGGCAAAGGAGTGCAGACGTGGCCAGTAAGCCTTGGTCTCGCCACCGTTCTCCACACGGGTAGAAGAATATTTCTCGGCTACGGCAGAGATAACAGAAGAATCAAGACCGCCACTCAGCAATACGCCGTAAGGCACATCGCTCATCAGCTGGCGCTTCACAGAAGCCTCCAGGGCATCGTGAATCTCCTTCACGGCTGCCTCTTCCTGAGGTTCCGCATCCTTCAGCTGGGCTTCAGCCTTCTTCTTATCATCAATCTGATATTTCTTCTGCATGGCGGCATACTCAAACCAGTCGCGGGTGTAGTAGCGCTTCATGCCTGGGTTCTTGCTGTAATAATAATGACCTGGGAGGAATGGCTCGTAATGGTCGCACTGACCTTCCAGCGCCTTCAACTCGCTTGCTACCAGCACTTTTCCATCCTTATCATAACCAATATAAAGAGGAATGACGCCGATAGGGTCGCGGGCGATGAGGAATTCATCACGCTCGGCATCGTAAAGGGCGAAGGCAAAGATGCCGTTCAGCTCTTCGAGCATCTTGGTGATACGGGCGTGGAGGGCATCCTCACCTTTATATATTAAGGTATCAAAGTCGGAATCTGCTCGCATCTCACGATAGAGAGAAAGAATCACCTCGCAGTCGCTGCCCGTCTGATACTGGTATTTACCGGCAAAGCGGGTACGGATGTCCTGATGATTGTAAATCTCACCGTTCACGGCAAGCACCTGTTTCTTATCTGGTGCAAACAAAGGTTGGCGACCACTTTCTGGGTCAACGATGCTCAGACGCTCATGTGCCAGGATAGCGGAACCACCACAATAGATGCCGCTCCAGTCGGGTCCGCGATGGCGGATCTTCTGGCTCATACGAAGCGCTTGCTGTCGCAATTCAGGAGTTTGCTCCTGAATATTGAAGATAGATACGATTCCACACATAATATCTTTTCCTTTCTTTTACGGTTATTTTTATCTTTTTACCTGCTAACAAATATCACTTTGCTAGATTTTGACTGCAAAATTACTACTTTTTGATAGAATAAAGAAGATTTCTCTTGCTTTTTGTCTTCATAAAGTTGCGCCACTATCAGATAGACAAATACAGCTCGCAGATTAATTACATTCTGTAAGCAAACAATACTTATTAGATTACAAAACGAAAGTTAGGCACAAAATCAAGGTTTTGTTTAATTTTTCACTGAATATAAGTAAACAGAATCATTTAATGTAGCAGAAACATAAAGAATAATTAATTAATTCTAAAAACCCATCTTATTCATCAGATTTTTACGGAAAACTTGGGTGATAACAGTTTTTTTTCTTATCTTTGCAACAAATTTAATAACATTCTAAACAATACAAAATTTAATATCAAGTATTCATGCTGATAGTTTCATGCAAACTATAGTTTGTACGATTTAAACAATATGAGAAAGAAACTGATAAATCTATTGATGATGACTTGCGTGATAGCCGGTGGCTTCACACAGGCATCCTTCGCTCAACAGGCTAAGTTGGGCAATCTCACCCAGTTTGTAAATCCAAGAATCGGAACGGGTGGTCACGGTCACGTATTCCTCGGAGCCAATGTTCCGTTCGGATATGTGCAGCTGGGCCCTACTGAGCCATCACGTGGCTGGGACTGGTGCTCGGGCTATCACCATTCCGACTCCGTGCTCATCGGATTCGGCCATCAGCACCTCAGCGGCACCGGTATCGGCGACCTGGGCGACGTGGCATTCCTGCCCGTAACTGATGCCAGCCAGAAGGAAATCCTCTTCAGTCATGCCAACGAGAATGTGCGCCCGGGCTATTACGCCGTAAAACTGCAGCAGCCTAACGTGTGGGTAGAGCTCACAGCCACCCAGCGTGCCGGATTCCAGCGCTACACCTTCGGGGCAGATGCACAGCAGGCACAACTGGTGCTCGACCTGAAGCAGGGCATCGGATGGGATGCGGCAAAGGATTACAACGTAGATAAGATTACCTCTACCACCCTGGCAGGCCATCGCTTCTCCAAGGGTTGGGCCAACGACCAGAAGGCATTCTTCTTCGCCGAATTCTCGCAGCCAGTCACCGTGAAGTCATTGGGCACCGGAAGATGGCTGATTACGGCAGCAGATGTTACCAAGCCTTTGATGGTCAAGACGGGCATGTCGGCTGTAAGTGCCGAGAACGCCCAGCTAAACCTGAAGAAGGAGATTCCGGGCTGGGATTTCCGCCAGGTGGTGGCTGCTGCCGACGAAGCCTGGAACAGGGAGCTGAACAAGGTGAACATCGAGACCACCGACTCCGCATCACGCCGCATCTTCTACACGGCGATGTATCACACCATGACCGCTCCATCCGTATTCTCGGATGTCAACGGACAGTACCGCGGTGCCGACGGCAAGGTATACGATGGCAACTTCACCAACTACACCACCCTCTCGCTCTGGGATACCTATCGTGCGGCTCATCCGCTGATGACGATGATTCATACTGATATGCTTCCAGACATGGCAAGCACTTTCATCAATATCTATCGCCAGCAGGGCCAGTTGCCGGTATGGCATCTCATGGGTAACGAAACCAACTGCATGGTGGGCAACCCGGGCATCCCTGTGCTTGCCGACATGGTACTGAAGGGCTACGTGCAGGATAAGGAAGGTGCCTACGAGGCAATGAAGCAGTCGGCGTTGAGAGAAGACCGCGGACTGGGGCTGCTCAAGAAATACGGCTATCTGCCTTACGACAAGGAGAAGACCAAGGAAACCGTGGCCAAGGGTCTGGAATATGCCCTGGCTGATGCCTGCGTTGCCAAGGTGGCGCGCATGCTGGGCAAGAAGCAAGACGCCAAGTATTTCGAGAAGAGAGCTAAATCTTACAGCAAATACTTCGACAAGGAAACAGGATTCATGCGCGGTATCGGTTCCGACGGCAAGTTCCGCACCCCATTCAACCCATTCGCTGCCGAGCATCGTGACGACGACTACACCGAGGGCAATGCATGGCAATACACCTGGCTGGTGCCACACGATGTGCACGGACTCGTGAAACTCTTCGGCAGCGAGCAGAAGTTTGTTACCAAGCTCGATTCGCTCTTCATCGTCACCGGCAGCATGGGCGACAATGCATCTCCCGACATCTCAGGACTCATCGGTCAGTATGCCCACGGCAACGAACCTAGCCATCACGTGCTCTACATGTACAACTATGTGGGCCAACCTTGGAAGGGAGCCCGTCTGCTGCGCCAGACCATGAACGAGATGTACAAGGATGATTTCGACGGATTGAGCGGCAACGAGGACGTAGGCCAGATGTCGGCATGGTATGTGCTTTCATCCATGGGTCTCTATCAGGTAGAGCCAGCCGGCGGCAAGTACATCATCGGCAGTCCTATCTTCGACAAGGCATCGGTGAACGTGGGCAAGGGCAAGACCTTCAGCATCATCTGCAGGGACAACAGCAAGGAGAACTTGTATATCCAGCACATCAAGCTCAACGGCAAGCCATACACCAAGTCGTACATCATGTATAACGACATCATGAAGGGCGGCACCCTGGAAATACAGATGGGCAGCCAGCCATCCAAGTGGGGCACCCGTCCAGCCGACCGTCCATAATATAAACTAACTAACAAAAAGATAAGAAAATGAGAAAGACTATTTTAGCAATGGCTCTTCTTGCCTCCATGACAGCGATGGCTCAGGAGAACGCCAAGGTGGATGTGCATGCACGCTATACCAAGGTGGTGACACCGGTGGATGGCAAGTACGAATCCAAGCGTCCGCCAGTGGAGGACCGCCTCTTCACCTCCACCGCCGTGGAGAAGAAGATCAAGGAAGTGCAGAAACTGCTGAAGAAGAACCCGAAACTGGCATGGATGTTTGCCAACTGCTATCCTAACACCCTGGAGAGCACCGTTCACTACCGTGTGCTCGAAAATGGTGACGACGATACATTTGTATATACAGGCGATATCCCAGCCATGTGGCTCCGCGACTCAGGTGCGCAGGTTTGGCCTTACGTAGCCCTCGCCAACAAGGACGAGAAGCTGAAGAAGATGCTGAGGGGTGTGATTCTGCGCCAGCTGAAGTGCATCAACATCGACCGCTATGCCAATGCCTTCAACGATGGTCCTACGGGTGCCGGATGGGTGAAAGACCGCACCAAGATGCAGCCGGATGTGTTCGAGCGCAAGTATGAGATTGACTCCTTCTGCTACCCTATCCGCCTGGCTTACGAGTACTGGAAGGTGACAGGCGATGACTCCATCTTCGGCGAAGTATGGATGCAGGCTGTGGAGAACATCCTGAAGACCTTCCACGAGCAGCAGCGCAAGGTAACAGCCAAGGCATATCACTTTACCCGTGTTTCCGACCGTGCCTTCGATACCATCGGCTGGGACGGTTTCGGTGCTCCGGTGAAGCCAGTGGGCCTCATTGCCTCCATGTTCCGCCCATCGGATGATGCCACGATTCTTCCATTCCTGATTCCTTCTAATTTCATGGCAGTATCATCCATGAACAAGGCTGCCGAGATTTTGAAGCATGTGGCTGAGAAGGATGCGGCAAAGAAGGATGCGGCTCTGAAGATTGCCAAGGATTGCAGCAGTCTTGCCGATGAGGTGCAGGCAGCCTTGCAGAAGTATGCCATCTACAACCATCCTAAGTACGGCAAGATTTACGCTTACGAGGTTGATGGTTTCGGCAACCAGCTTCTGATGGACGATTCCAACGTGCCATCCTTGTTGGGTATGGGCTATATGGGTGATGTTCCGATGAACGACCCTATCTATCAGAACACCCGCCGTTTTGTTTGGAGCGAGGACAATCCTTGTTTCTTCCGTGGCAAGGCTGGCGAGGGCATCGGTGGTCCTCACATCGGATACGACATGCCATGGCCTATGTCTATCATGATGAAGTGTTTCACAGCCCAGAGCGACGACGAGATTCGTTTCTGCATGAAGATGTTGCTGAACACGGATGCGGGCATGGGCTTCATCCACGAGTCATTCCACAAGGATGATGCATCGAAGTTCACCCGTCCATGGTTTGCATGGCAGAACACGCTGTTTGGCGAGTTGGTGATTAAGTTGATCAACGATGGCAAGGCCGACTTGCTGAACAACTTATAATATCATAGCAAATAATAATACATAAAAAATGCCGATAGTTCCAAATTCCAGAACTATCGGCATTTATCATTTATGAAACTAAAAAACAATATATTATGGCTGCAGGGTGAAACCTACTACCAGATACGCCTTCTCAGTGCTTGGGTTGGCTGCTACCTGGGCGAAGACTGGAACAGAGAAAGAATCGGTAATCTTCAAATCCTTGGTGGCTTTCACGCCTACATGGGTTACTGCAAAACCATTGGCATCACCATAGAAGGATGTGGCAAACGGTACGACACCTACGCTTGCCTCCCAATCACAGCCACCTAACTTGAATGGTGCTGTGGCCTCGAGATAAGATGAATAGGCACGGTCTCCATCCTTGTTTACTCCATCATTGCCCGCAAAGTTGGTGTACCAGTTGAGGGCAAGTGCTCCGAAATCATAACCTACGTTTGCCTCGAAGACATGAGAGGTTTCGTGTGCCTTATAGGCGAAATACTTCTCATTTGGAGAATTGAACCAGTAGTCGGTTACGCCGATATGGAAACCGCCAGTCTCGTATGCCAGGGTAAGATCGAACTCCTTGGTATCCTCAGGCTGAGAAAGTCCTACGCTTCCCCAGGCTGTGAGGGAGAGGCCTTTGTATCCGATGCCCAATGTAGGCTGCAGGGAAACGGCTCCCAAGTCCTGACCACGCCAGTAGTACTGGCTCACGATGTCTGCACCCATAGATGTCTCAACCTTGTCCTGCGCCATGGCAGCAGGAGCAAATGCCATCAAACCGAGTGCCAGGGCACCCATCTTCTTCATATCTGTAATCTTCTTCATAATCTCTCTTATTTTCGGGTTTATAATAAGAAGCGGTGGAAATCAATCCACCCGCTTCTATTCTTTATATATGAAAGGTATTTTAGTTGTAGCAACTCTCACCATGCTCGTAAATATCGAGGCCTTCTTCCTCAATTCTCTTGTCAACTCGCAAGCCGGCAATCTTCTTGATTCCCCAGAAGAGGATAACACCTGTTACGGCTGCCCAAAGGTCGATGCAGAGGATACCGAAGCACTGTGCGCCGAAGAAACCCAAACCGCCACCGTAGAAGGCACCGCCATCGAGGGCGAAGAGACCTGTCATCAAGGTACCGAAGATACCGCAAACACCATGCACAGAGCTGGCACCTACAGGGTCATCGATATGAAGCTTGGTATCAATGAACTCGATAGAGAATACCAGAATGATACCTGCCAAGAGACCGATGATGGCTGAACCCAACGGACTAACCAAATCGCAACCTGCGGTGATGGCTACCAAACCAGCCAGGATACCATTCAATGTCAATGAGAATGATGGCTTACCATACTTGATCCATGATGTGAACATGGTACCGAGACCGCCACATACGGCAGCCAGGTTGGTGGTAAGGAATACGTGGCTGATGGCTACGCGGTTAACCTCGCCAGAAGCAGCAAGCTGAGAACCTGGGTTGAAACCGAACCAGCCGAACCAGAGGATGAATACACCCAGGGCAGCAGCCATCAGGTTGTGACCAGGGATAGCCATGCTCTTGCCGTTGCGATACTTGCCCAAACGAGGACCTAAGCAGATGGCACCAACCAAGGCAAGTACACCACCCACGCTATGAACGATGGCTGAACCTGCGAAATCGTGGAAGGCAGCACCGAAGGTGTTCATCATGAATGAACCAGCCTCGCCGTTGCAGAGCCAACCGCCACCCCATGTCCAGTGACCCTCTACAGGGTAGATGATCAATGAGATGAAGAACGAATAGATGCAATACATGGAGAACTTGGTACGCTCTGCCATGGCACCTGAAACGATGGTAGCACTAGTAGCGCAGAACACGGTTTCGAACATCAGGAAACCCTCTGTAGGAAGACCGGCGGCATTTGTATAGAAAGACAAATCGCCCCAGTTAGGCATGCCGATGAATCCGGCGCCATCGCTACCAAACATGAATCCGAAACCTACGAACCAGAAGAGAACGGAACCGACCATGAAATCGACAAAGTTCTTAAACAAGATGTTCGCAGTGTTTTTACTACGGGTAAAGCCCGCCTCGCAGAGGGCGAATCCCGGCTGCATGAAAAAGACCAACATGGCTGCCAAGAGCATCCACACGGTATCTAATGAAATTCCTAAATCCTGTACACTCATAACATAAAATCTTTAAAGTGTTCTTTTACCTGAAAACTTACTCTCTCTCCTTCCATCCCGCAATCGTTATTTCTCCTGCTCAGCATTATAAAGTGCGATGTCGCCTCTTTCACCTGTGCGGATTCTCACGGTATCCTCTACAGGAATTACAAAGATTCGACCATCACCAATCTCGCCTGTGCGGGCAGCCTCCTGGATGGCATTAATTGTTTTCTCCACGTTCTTGTCGCGAACCACGATGTTCAACAACACGCGCTCAATACTGCTGGTATCATACATGACACCACGATAGATACGCGCCTGTCGCATCTTGCCCTCGCCTCTTACATCGTAGTAAGAGAACCACTCGATGTCGGCGGCAAGCAATGCTTCCTTTACATCCTCGAACTTTGTCTTGCGGATGATTGCTTCAATCTTTTTCATGTCAATCTCTCCTATTATTAAAATTACATTTTGTTTGATTTCGAGTGCAAAGTTACGACTTTTTGCTTAAATAAAAGCAATATTTCTTTCTTTTTGTTCTTACTATTTTTATTTGCTTACTATTTGACAAACTAAAAAGAAACTAAAAATACAAAATGAAAGAAAATAACTAATTTTAGCTTTCATTTTGCTACAAGATACCAGATAAAAGAAAAACGCATGTGATTCAAGGCGCAGGATAAAAGAAAAGGACCTGTATGGACAGATGCCTCGCCAGGCACTGAAACCATACAGGTCGAATCATTATTAACGTAAATCTACCTTCACAATACCAGGCGAACGAAGCCCAGGCTTCAGTTCACCACCTATATAATATAAGGTATGTCCACGCATAACTACTTGGGCCCCCGCTCTAGCAAGCAGCGAACTTTCAGGGAATGGAGTTTCCCACTTCCCAGAGTTTAAACTATAAACTAACAAATTATCATTAAACTTATACCACGAAATATCTTTCTTCAGATAATCCTCCTTCGCCACCATGGAATAGGTTCCGCTGATGGCATCCCAGAAGATTTCCTTGTTCACACCTCCGGCGCATACGATGGCGGGATTGCCCGATGGACTTACCGCCAGCATGGCTGTGGCTCCCGTAAGGGTAAGTTCATCGCCCTTGGCATTGCGTGGGGCAGGAAGCGATGTCCAGCTCTTGCTCTCAGGATGATAGCACAAGCCCGATGTGGCTACCAGGCTCGACTTGCCTTTCTCGTAGAAGCCGCCCCATACATAAAGCTCGCCACGATAGGCAGCACACACTGGCTGAACCCTCGGCTCGCCTATCAGCTCCGTTTCATGCTGCCAGGCTGAAGCCAGCTTCTTTGCCGCATCTTTCTTACTTGCCCCGTTTTTCCACGCTGCATCCTTGCCTATTTCCAGGCTCAGAACGGCAGCCGATGGTCTGCCATCCTGATTGCCTCCCACCACGAAAAGGCGGGTATCAGAGAGGCAGACGCCCATGTTATCTACCGAACGTGGCAGCAATGGCAGCGATTTCAAAACCAGTTTGCCACTCTCCCTGTCCAGGTGGAGGCTCAGCACGCTGCGCAACTTCTGCTCATTGTTGCAGCCGCCCACCAGAATCAGACTGTCGCCCGAGGTTACCGTGCCGCCATAGGCTGCAGGCTCAGGCAGATGGCCTATCAGTTGCCAATCCGGGGTTTCGTCTGAATTGCCCCCCACCTTCGCAGCATAAATGCCCGAATAATACTTCTTCTTTCCAGGCTCAGGGAAATTACACCCACCGGCTACTACCATGTAGTCGCCGATGAAACCACCATAGCAAGCTGATACACCCAGGTCATACCCAGCCTCCCCTGCAGGGAAGCCGGATATGGTTTTGATGTTAGAATACTGTTTTTTAGGATCTGATTTCATTGTACAACAACTATTTATGATTGTAATGATAGAATCTGTATCTCCACGGAAGGTAGAAGCCGGAAGCCCATCGCTGTTCACCAGATTGGCTCGGGTAAACGGCTGCCAGGCGTATCTTACGAATCTCGGGTACTTGACTTCCGGAGATGTCAATCTCACCTGGTCGCCCTCTATCTTCACCTGTGCCGGATAAAACAGCCCCTCTTCTGCGGCTATCTCGAAGCAGCGAGGCGATTGCCCATCCGATGTGCGGAGTCCATCGCCATAGGCGAAGGATACCACCAGGGTATTGCCTTCTCTTTCCACCTTATTATATATAGGGCCTGATGGGGTTACACCGTGACCATAGGTCTGGTTCAATGCCCAGCGACCCAGGCGCTCGCCCACAGGCTGCTTATTCGTTGGATGCACATCAAGAGAGTCACCATAATCAGAAGATACCGCCATTCCGGTATTTGGAATTGACTTCATCAATCGGAGCTGACTATCTCTGAACCAAGTCCAGGAAGGACGGTTCAAACTAGACAGCTGCACGAAATAGAACGGCATCTGTGGATTCTTCCAGTTGCCTCGCCAGCTGTCTACCAGCAGGCGGAAGAGCTGACTGTGGGCATCCATATTGTGCGCATTCGATTCGCCCTGATACCAGATGACACCCTTGATAGGATACTGCTGCAGAGGCAGGATGCCGCTCTCGTAGAGATAGCATGGTTCATAAGGGTGACGGCCCAGATGGGTGGCATCGTTGGTGAGGTTCTTGGCTGCTCTACCTCGCACCCAATCCTGGATAAAGTCGTTCTGCAACCAGTTGCGCAGGATGGCAGGGAACTGGGTTTCCAAGGTGTTTCTATCTACCCAAGCCTCGGTAGGCGCACCGCCGATGGCATTGCATATCAGTCCCACTGGCACCTTCAAACTATCGCGCAGCATCTTGCCGTAGTAATAAGCCACGGCTGAGAACTGGGCTGCCGTCTCGGGGGTAGCCCCCTGCCAAGTGGTATTCCTGTAATACTGCAGATGGTTCAGCGAATCCAGACAGGATGCCGGCCATGCCACATCATAGGTTTCCCAGCGACCCTTCATGTCAAAGAGGCGCAGGTCGGGGTCGTTCGCCTGGGCGATGTCACGCTTGCCGGTGGAAGCCTGGTTGAGTCGGAACGCCATGTTCGACTGGCCTGAGCACAGCCACACTTCGCCCACTGCCACATGGTGGTATTCCTTCTTCTGCTTGCCCGCCTGGATGGTGAGCGTATAGTCGGTGCCCACAGGCAGCGGCTGCAGCACTACGCTCCATTCGCCCCGGTTGTTGGCAACGGCAGAAGCCTTCTGTCCGGCAATGCTCACCGTTACCTGGTCGCCCGTGTTGGCGATGCCATGAATATCCAGCGACTGGTTGCGCTGCAGCACCATGTGGTCTGTATAGAGAGAGGACATCTGGAGTCCGCCATAGTTTCCGGTGATGCCGCCATAAACGGTTTTTGCCAGGATGCCTGCCCCTTCCGGGTTGGGATGGATGGCATCCGGCAACAGGTTAGGATAAGGATAGAGCGGCGCATGAAAATCGATGAGTTCTGCCCCACTCACCCGAGCCACCACCTTGATGGCTTCCTGTATCTCATCGTGCCACTGCTTGGTGCCCGAAATGAATCGGGGATGGCGATGGGCTATCGGCGTCATGCAAGCCAGGATAAAGCGTACCTTGGGATTGGCAGAACGCAGAGAGTCCATCAGCGAGAGATAATCCTTTACGAATTCGTCTCGATAGTTAGGCCAGTTTCTCGGGTCGGTATCGTTGATGCCCAGGTGGATGACGGCGATGTCGCCCTTGAAGGCCATCGCCTGCTTGTATTCCTGCTGCTTCATATACGGACGGTGGCCGTGGTTCAGCAGGGTGGCACCCGGCTTTCCGAAGTTGCCTACCAGATATTTGTCGCCCAGCATTTTCTGCAGTTGTACGGGATAGGAGAAATGCTCTCTATCCTCGATTCCCGTGCCATAGGTGATACTGTTGCCCACGCAAGCCACCTTGATTTTCTGCACAGTTTTCTTTCGGGCAGCCCCAACAGAGAGGGAGCCCGTGAGGAGCATCGACAGCATCAAAGCCGTCAACACTCCCTTTGGATTCATTAATTTATCATACAACATAACCTATATAAATATAACCAATTATAACCTTCTAATTCGATATTACTCGTCGAGGATAGCAGCCGTGAACATCCACTTTACGAGGCGGGTCTCCTTAGAGGAGAACTTGCCTACAGGAAGCTTCAGCATCAGCTTGTTCCATCCCTTCTTCAGGGTGATATCTATCGCCGGACGAGACATGTAATTCTCATTCTTCAACGTAATCTCGTTAGAGCGCTCGGTGTTCGTGTTTTCCCATACAGGAGGCATGATTTCCTGACCATTGAGCCATGCACGGCTGCACTTGTAATCCCAGGTGCCCTGACGGGGAGCCAGGTCGCTCTCAGAACGGCTGTAGTTCTGGAACTCCAGCGCCAGCTTCGCCTTTCTTTCCTTAGGAGAATAAATCCAGCGGGTGGCGTAAGCGGTGTGGTTCTCCTGCGGATTGGCATAGAAGCCGGGAACCAGCGTGCCCCATACATGGCGCAGATAGATGCCGTTGCCGATGATCTTGCGGGTCTTGTAAGTCTTGCCCTCATACTGATAGACGGAATCTTCCTGCTGCTCGGGTGGGAACACCTTGGTCAAGTCGCCTCCGTTAGGGAAGGCATCGGTAATCTTCCACTCGCTCTGGGTCTGGCAAACGTATGGGAAGGGAACCTCCTTCAGCCAGGTCTTCTTCTGCCACAGCAGGCGGTGTTCAAATTCCCTGAATGCAGCCAACTGCTCAGGCTCGTCTTCCCACAGCAGGGTGCCCTTGCCATCAAAATAGCAGTTGCCGCCTCCACGCCAGGCACGTTCTGCTAGGGTGAGCATATAAGGATAGAAATTATTCTCAGCCAGCAGCTGAGAGGTATTGTCTATGAAGCGGTCGTTCCAGAAGGCTACAATGCAGCCAGCCAGATCGTCGCTGCCCTCAGGCTGGTTGTAGATGCGGCTGTTGAACATCGCCACCAGGTCGGCGTAGGTATCGAAATGGTTGGCGTAGTGGTAGCGGCAGTCGATGGCAGGGATGCCCTTCTGTGCCTTTCCACGATAGCTCCAGAGCTGCGTCATGTCGATTTCACCCGGCTTGTAGTTCCAGCCAGGGTTATAGGAGATGACCTTCTTGCCCTTGTCGCGAATGTATTTCACCATCATCGGAACGAAATCCGAATTGGTAAACTGAACCTCGTCGGTTCCTATATGGAGATAAGGCACATCAAACGTAGCGCATACCTCATCGATGATGTCTTTCAGAATCTGCGTGCCCTTCTCGCTCTGCATATCGGTCTTGAAGGTACGCTCAAAGGCAGCACTGTGGCCCGGCATATCGATTTCCGGAATCAGGAGCACCTGGTGCTGCTTGCAGAATTCCACCAGCTGACGAGCCTCATCCAGGGTATAGAACTTACCCTTCTCACGCTCCATGTTTTCAGGCGCATTGAGCTGCGGATATTTCCTGCATTCCAGTCGCCAAGCCTGGTTTTCGGTGAGATGCCAGTGGAAGACATTGATCTTGTATCTGCTGAGGAGACTGATTTCACGCTTCAGTTCCTCTACAGGAATGTAGCTTCTGCCCACATCGTGCATGAAGCCACGGATGCGGAAGGCAGGCCAGTCGGTGATGTCACACTGTGGCACCCAAGTCTTTTTGTTTTTAGTGTATTTCAATTGTTCTAGTGTCTGCCGTCCCCAATACATACCCTTAGGAGTAGTAGCCTCCAGAATGATCTTCTTAGGAGTAATAGACAGATGGTAAGCCTCCTCTTGAAATTTCGCTCCATCAATTTGGGCTACAATTCTTTCTTCTACCGCCATTTTGGCGTTAACCTGTTTGCCATTGAAGCTGTACTTCTGCGGCAGAGGCAACAATGAAGATGGATGATTGGCACTAATGCCAGCCATACACCAAAATACAGATAACAAAAATAGAAAGAAACGATTCATAATTAGGTTGAATTAAATGGATGAAATCATATCAATGATAGAGAGAAGAGCTGCATACCGAAAAAGGTATAAAGGAGAGGGGATTTGACTCCCCTCTACCTTTTTATATATAATCAAACAAGATGATGTGCCTTTAAGGCATTACCATTTTCTGTCTTATCTTTCATAACCAGGAGTCTGGTGCAACTTGCTATTCAAGCCAAGTGTATTCTCGTCGATAGGCCACAACAATTTGCTTGCCTGAGCAGAGGTATATTTGGTAACATACTCAGCACCCATCAGTCGGAGGTCGTACCAACGCTTGCCCTCGAAAAGGAACTCGCGGCATCTCTCCTTCAACACAGCCTCAATGACATTTGCATCGCTGCCTACGAAAGAGTTGTTGGCATAGAAAGAAGCGTCTTTTATTTATATTCCTATTTTACTTTTATGCAGGCTTCTTAGTAGCCTGGGTTCTGCTGGTCAGCCAATTCCGCGTCTGAACCCAACAAGCCCTTGTCGAGAGGCCAGAGGAGCAGGTGCTCATCCTGGGTTGTTCCATTCAGTACAGGAACATTTGTCTCTATAAGGTTGCCGTTGATGTCAACCATCCATGGATTTTTGGCTGTGTCAAGACCGAAGCCGAGACATCCCTCTGGCTGGAATACGAAGTGATCCTTCTGCGAACCACCCTTAACGGTGGTCAGACGACGGAGGTTCCACCAGCGCTGGCCCTCAGCTACGAACTCCTTGTCCCACTCACGCATCAGAGCGGTCTCGTTGGCCTTGAAGTCGCCTGCCTTGTAGCCATAAACGTTCTCATCCCAGTTGCTGCCATAAGCACGCTCGCGCACCTTGTTGATGTACTTCATCATGGCTGTGTTGTCGCCAGCATAGTTGGCACATTCAGCGGCATACAGATAAGCCATAGCCAAACGATAGATAGGCATGTCAACAACCATTGTGTAGTATGTGCTGCCGTTAGGTATTGATGGACGGAACTTGCAAACGAATGTACCAGCCAACTTATGCTTGCCGTCCTTCGGGTCGAAGTTCTCAAGATACTTAACATTGTTGTCACGCTCCTCCTTAGTGAGATTCCACTGCGGATAGAACATATTCACACGTGAGTCTTTCTCGTCAAACTGATAGTAGAGTGAGTTCTTGTAAGTGTAACGGCAAGGACCAAACTTAGTCTTGTCCCAAATCTCTATATTAGCCGACTTGCCAGTCTCCTTATCATACCACTGACCAAAGCGGTTGGCTACACCCTTAACATGTCCCCAGCCTTCCTGGTCCATATTGCTCCAATAGTTGAGGTATGAGGTACCAGTTGTACTTGCCCAAAGCAACATATATGGAGGATTGGTGTAGTAAACACCGTCGTTCTCGCTGCTATAGCACACGCTGAATATCGACTCCTTGTTATGAGGCTTTGTCCACACGCTGTAGAAATCATCCTGCAACTCGAAACCATAGTTGTTTATCACGTTGTTGAAGTAGGTGGCAGCTGTAGCCACATCAGCAGGATTAGCCTGATGGTCGTCTGTGTCAACCTTACCCGACCAAAGATAAACCTCACCGGCAAGCATCTCTGTGGCAGCCTTTGTCCAGTAGTAGTCCTTGCTTGCGCTCTTATATACATAGTCGGTCTGAGCGAAGTACTCCAACGACTTCTGTATGTCATCCTTTATCTGCTTCAATGTCTGTTCAGCAGTACTTCTACCCTTGTAGAGCAGAGTTGCCTCATAGTTGCCAAGAATCACATCAGGCTCGATGCGCAATACTACGCCGCCATACATACGATACATTTGGAAATAGTAGAAAGCACGATAGCCGTATGCCATACCGAGCAATCCGTTCTTCACCTTGTCGCTGAGCACGTTGGTATTGTTGCAACGATAGATAAGCTCGTTGATATTAGCAATGAAGCCGTAGTAGCCACCGAAAGTGCTGAACTGCGGATGGTCGGCATCATAAAGGTTCTGTATAGGCTCACTATTTATAATACCTGAGCCGTCGATTGTTGCCATCTCGAACACTCCCGAACGCAACTCACCTGCATTGAACAACACGTTAGAAGCACCAGCGGAACGGAAATGATTTGAAATGGCAGTGATGAATCCTTCAAACTCAGTCTGGCTTCCCCAGAAATTGTTGGCGCTGAAGTTGTCGATAGGCTTATAGTCGAGATTGCAAGATGTGGTCAACATGCTTGCTCCCGTCATAAGGCCAATTGCCAATGTCTTTATATATTTGTTCATATCTTTATCAATATTTAAATATAGTGTATAACCATTGTTTAGAATTTGACATTAAGTCCGAAGAGCAGTGTACGCGGCACGTTATATGTACCACCATTACCAGCTGTGTTACCGTTTGTATAAGTGGTGTGGTCTGGCAATGGGATTGTGCACGACTTGATGTAACCCAAATTCTGTCCTGTAACAGATACTGTCACACCCTGACAAGCCAACTTCTCACAGATGCTCTTTGGCAGAGCGTATGAGAGCTGCAACTCGCGGCAAGCCAAATAGCTACCGTTCTGTGTAAAGAACGAGTTGGTACGGATGTAGTTGTCAGTACCGAACTGCGAAGCCCATACCACGCGAGGATACTTGGCACCGGGGTTGTCTGGTGTCCATGTGTTGCGTACGTCGTCGTTGAATGCCATTGCACCCTGGCCCTCGCCAAGCCAGAAGGCTATGTTAGAGTCATACACCTGGAAGTCGAAGCCCATATCGAAGCGTGCATAGAGCGACAGACCCTTCCATGTCAATGTGGTGTTGAAACCACCTGTCCACTTCGGAGTAAGGTTACCGAGCACCTTGCGGTCCTTTGACTCAACCCAGTTATCGCCGTTGCGATCCTCATAGATGAAGTCACCAGGCATAAGCTGCACAATGTTCTTGTAGCCTGCAGCCAAAAGACGCTGACGACCAGCCTCATTGGCATATACTCCAGCACCATTGGTTGTACCTGTATCAACATAATCACCAAGAGCATCAATATCAGCCTGCGAACGTGCCATCTTAACAACGCCGTAACCTACGAAGCTGCCCGGAGTCTGACCTTCCTGATAGCCGCCTACATAGTGGGTCTCGTTGCCATTGCCTGTGTACACCTCTGAACCGCCCTGACGGTTGTTCTTCAAACCGTTCTCAGGCAACTTCACGATGGTGTTCTTGTTGTAGGTGATGTTGGCATTCAATGTCCACTGGAAATCACGTGTGCGCAACAATGTTCCCTGGAAGTCAAGCTCAACACCTGCATTGCGATACTGTCCGTTGTTATATGTGACGGTAGAGAAGCCGGTTGTTCGTGGCAACGACAGAGCTGAATACTTGTCCATTGTCAGACGGTTGTAGTAAGTCATACCGAGGTTGAAACGGTTGTTGAGAAAACCGAGGTCAAGACCTACTTCAGCTGTACGTGTCTTCTCCCACTTCAAGTTCGGGTTAGGCAGTGTGCTTATGCGGTAGCCATACGCACCGTCATACTTGTAGGCACTATATGCACCCTGAAGAGTGTAGTAGCCAAGGTATGAGCTGTTGATAGTGGCGTTCATACCGTAAGAAGCACGCAACTTACCATAGGTGATGATGTTCTCCAAACCAAGTTTGTTCCAGAAGTTCTCCTTGCTGAACACCCAACCGCCTGACACACCAGGGAATGTACCCCACTTGTTATTAACCAGTCGTGAGTAACCGTCGGCACGGAATGTAGCAGCAAAGAGATACTTGTCCATATAGTCGTACTCTGCACGGCCGAAATATGACATGATAGCCTCTTCGTTGTGCCACGAACTCATACTGCGTGACTGAACATCAGCATCGTTCTGAGTAAGACCAAGGCCTGGGAAGTAGCCTGTAGGAGCATTATAACCACTTGCGTTGAATCCACGATAGCGACGCTTGTAGAACTCGGTACCTGCCATAACGTTTACAGTATGCTTCTCAGCGAACACACGGTTGAAGTTAGCTACAAGGTTGTAAGTCTGGTCGAAATAACGTAAGAACTGAGCACTTGTATCATAGCTACGGCTCACGCCATTGTTGCCGTCAGGATTTACAGCACCAGCCTGACTTGTGATGTACTTGTGGTTGAACGACTCATCATACTGCTCGTTGTAGAACCAGCTCATAGTACCCTTCAATGTAAGTCCTGGCAAAAGCGTAGCGGTAAGCGACTGTGTCATAGAGAACTTGTCGCTCTGATAGTCACGGTCGAAGTTGCCCTTGTTTACGTTGACGTTGATTGTAGGATTATTTGTACCATACAATTCGTTGCCATCCTCATCACGATAACGTACAAACTTGTAAGCCATAGCACGGTTCATGAAGTATGTAGTGCTAAGAGAAGGATCGTCATTCAGCCAGTTGGCACGGGTGTAGTTGAACACTGAGTTCGACTCCAACCACTTTGTAATCTTATAGCTGCCTGTCAACGCAAAGTTATAGCGCTTGTAGAATGTGCCCTTGATGAAACCATCGGCATCATACAGACCAAGGCTGGCGTAGTAGCGGCCACGGTCGTTGCCACCCGAGATGCTTGCATTATAGTCCTGAGTAATGTAAGGAGAACGTCCGTTAACTTCCAGCGGGTCGATGTTGCGATAGAGTATGTAGTTGTCGCTTACAGGGTCAAGCATCTCGCTCCATCCTTTTTGCAAGAGATAAGCGTTGTCGTCGGTCTTGCGCAGAATGTTGTACGACTGTCCCTGCGACAACTCTGTACGGCCAATACCACCGGGAGTATTTGTACCATAAAGGTTTGAGTTATAGTTGGCTGCATACTTACCGCCAGGCAATGTCCATTCACAGTTCTGTGTAGCAAGACGATAATAATAGAGGTAATCCTCGTCCGAGCACATATTATAGCCAAGGTTGTAATAGTTCAAGCCCACCTTGGCGTTGAATGTCACATTAGCCTTGCCACTCTTACCCTGCTTTGTGGTAATCATAATAACACCATTACCAGCACGGGCACCATAAAGAGCAGTGGCACCAGCATCCTTCATCACGTCCATCGACTCGATGTCGTTGGGGTTGATATCAGACAATGAACTACGGATTACGCCGTCTACAATAATAAGAGGTTCGTTCGAACCACCGTCGTAGTTAGAACCACCACGGATGGTGATAGAAGGAGTTGCAGCAGGACTACCTGAAGTGATGTCCACCTTAACACCCGATACAGCACCAGCAAGAGCCTGGGCAGGGTTGGCGTTGGCACCTACAGTGAGGGTTTTCTCACTAACCTTGGCGATAGAGTTGGTTACCTTGGTGCGCTTCTGAGCTACACCATAACCCATTACCACAACTTCGTCAAGTGCCTTGGCATCTTCCTTAAGAGTAATAGTCAACGGAGTGCCGTTGAACTTCACCTGCTGTGGAGTATATCCTATATAAGAAATTACGAGTGTTGATCCCTTTTCAACATTAGCAAGGGTAAATTTACCGTCAATGTCGGTGACGGTTCCAAGTTTTGTGCCTACGACACGTACGCTGGCACCAATAATGGTCTCGCCCGTATTATCGAGCACTACACCAGTGCAAGTAACACCAGCAGGGGGGGGTAATAAATTCACAACTGCTGGATTGCCGGCAGTTGTAGCAAATGTGCCGAGTGGAGATACAGTAACAGCTATCGCCACAAATCCGAGTTTAAAGTTAATATTTTTCATATTGCTCTGTTTACACATGTTTAGATTTTAATCACACCATTACTGGGCACTGGTGGTAAATTCCTTCCAGTAAATCTGCGCACTGCTGAAGCCACTCTTTGCACTTGGAATGGCCTGGGTAGAAATGACATACTGTGTGTTGGGTGTCAGACCGCTGAAAGTACACTTGCATGTACGATAGTCGAGCTTCTTCTCCTCAACCATGTCACCAACGTTGGCACGTGTACCCTTGTAGAGCTTAATTACGTAGCCATCGCAATTGTCATTAGGAACCAAAGTCCAAATAGGTGTCACCTCCGTAGCGGTGTACTGACATGAGTTGATAGCAACTGGGCCCATCACGCTCTCGTCTTCGTCACTGCACGAAACCAACATCATCGACGATACTGAAATACATAACAGCATCATCAAAAGGTGCTTGATTTTGATTTTCATAAGTAGTAAAATTATAATTAATTAGTTAATATTATTTATATCTATTATTTGTTATCTGCTCAATGCTCAGGTTATAGAATCGGATGTCGTAATAGTCATCTGTCTGTGTCTTCGGATTCTTAAAGGCATTCTCCTCCAAAAGAAAGTAGATGCTTCCATTCTTGCCCTGAACCATAGTTGAGTAAGCCGATGTAGTATTGCTCAGCTGATAGCAGCCTTCCCAGTTTTTGGCAATCGCCTCTGGAGTGGCATAATCAGCAGGAGTCTCCAATGCCTTGTAGTAGATACCTACGTTTGTACGACCTGGACCTACAGGAACACTCTGAAGTAACAGCTTCACCTTCTTGCCGTTTTTCTTGGCATCCACTATGAGGACCTCACCATTACAAGCGTTCTTATGGGCAGCAACACCTAGATTCTGGGCTTCAGAAGCTACTACCTTGCCCCAGGAACCTGTAGCTGTCTTCTCATCATCATAAGAATAGATATTGATGTAGCGTCCACCCATTGTACGGCTGCTGAGCAACACATTGCCGTCTGGCAACTCTTCAATCTTAGCTTCATCTCCACGAGGAGCAGCATCGGCTACATTCTTGCCCAAAACATTCCATGTCTGACCGAAATCGTCACTATAGAGAATGCGGTTACCGCTGCGGGTACACAACACGGTATATACACGATAGTACTTGCCTACCTTAATCTGCTTACTCTGGCAGATTCTACCACTGGTAAAGAAGGCTGATTCCACTTCTGGCATGAGATCGTAAATCTGCTTGGTCACTTCTTCGCCATACCATGTCTTGCCCTCGTCGTCGCTGTAGTATCTACCCATCATCAGGAGATGACCACGCTTAGACTCCCAGTAGCCGATGCCGCCCGATGCACACATCAGGAGAATTCTACCGCTCTCCTTATCTACTACGACAGCCGCATCGCCATGAGCGCAGTCGAAACTGGTAGCGATACCGTTTCCACCCTTTGCCACCATCTGCTCAGGAGAACTCCAGGTAGCACCCTTGTCCATACTGGTCTTCATCACAATGTCGAGATGACGGCCGCCACCAATATCCTGATTGTGGTAACGATGATCGGTAAACGCAATCAACTTTCCCGACTTACACTCTACGATGGCAGGAATGCGATACTGCGCTTCCCTGTTAGGGAAGACCGTAATACCGCCCTGTCGGTTAACAACCTGTGTCTCTGCAGCCACAGCCGGGATAGCAACAGCAACCTGTACTGTAGATAGCAAGGAAATACCCATTGTAGCGAGGCACAATGCCTTGCCTATGTTTGCTGAAAAAATCATATTTCTCATTTTTTGTTCGTTTATACTTCCTTGTTCAAAATCTCCTGGCACAAAGAGTATGCCTTGATCATCATTCTCGGAATGTGGAACGGACCCTTGAAGAGATTACCCTTGGCAGGCTGTGCCACGGTACCGTCTCTGTGAAGATAACCATACCACTCGCCGAACTCTGCATCCGGGAAGTGGGCATAGGTCCATTCGCTGATGCGCTGATGCTTGTAGATGTACTCATCATCACCCGTAGCCAGGTAAGCATAGAGAGAAGCGATGATGGTTTCACACTGTGGCCACCAGAACTTCATATCCTGTGAATAATCCTGCGCAGGAAGATTCCTGCAGTCTCTGAAGTTAATGATGCCGCCATACTGCTTGTCCCATCCCCAGTCCCATGACCAGTCGAAGATCTGCAGCGCCATATCGGTTATCTCCTTGTCCCAGCCTCTGAGCTTAGCCTCTTCCATGATAAACCAAGAAGTCTCGATGCAATGACCAGGATTGATGGTGCGACCCATACAGGTATCCACAAACTCACCGTTCATTCCTACGGTCTCCAGGAGACACTTGAACTCTGGGTGGATGAAGTACTTCTTCAACATAGCAATCGACTCATCAATCTGCTCGGTGAGCTTAGGGTCGCTGATAACCTTGCGGATGCAGGAACCCACATTGATGAGAATCATGATGATGCTGTGGCTCTGCAACTGCACTGATTCTTCAAACTTTGGAGGCAGGATACCTGGAGTAGTGAGAAAACGCTGGGTGTCCTTAAAGATCTGCAAGGCACGCTCGGCATACTTCTGGTCGCCGGTAGCCAAAGCATACTCCGACATCGCAATGGCTGCGAAAGTCTCAGAGAACACGTAGCGGCGCATGCGCAATGGCTTGCCCTCGGCTGTGACAGAGAAGTACATTCTTCCGTTCTTGGCGAAACAATGGTTCTCGATGAAGTCGAGGGTGCTCTTCGCAGCCTCCAGCCACATCGGATTCTTCTCTACATTATTATATGCATAGGCACATACAAAGGCAAATCGTCCCTGGAACCACACAGACTTGGTGGAGTCTATCAGACTTCCGTCTCTATTCAAACAGGTATAGACACCGCCGTTCACCTTGTCCCAACCATGCTCCATCCAGAAAGGCATGATGTTCTCTGTGAGATCTGTCTTGTAGGATTCAGCCCACTGCTTGATATATTCCTTGATATTCATTCTTATCAATTTACTGGAGATTACTGTTATTGAATTTTAAAATTGGTTGCAACGCTCGAAGAAGTGGATAGCTTCCAACTCTTTCTTCATAGCCTGCTCTTCCTCATCGGTCATGTTGCGGAATGGAGTTCGGTTAGGACCCAGGTCGAAGCCCAACAGTTTCATGATGCGCTTGCCGCCCACGATGTTGCCACGGTAGTGACAGATCACGTTGATAACCTCCTGGGCGAAGTTCTGCTTCTCGCGTGCTGTCTCGATATCGCCGTTCTTCCAAGCCTCGATGATACCTACCAACTCCTTACCGTTATAGTTGGTTGTACCACCGATACCACCCTGTGCACCGCCCTGAGCCAGGCTAGGAAGGATGGTCTCATCCTGACCGTGGAGCATATCGTACTTACCGTTCTTGTAGAGACGGCACTGGTTGTACTCATACAAGCTCTCGAAGGTATATTTGATACCAGCGAAGTTAGGAATGCGTCCATCTACAGCCTTCAACAGATCGAGCATTGGCAGGTAAGCACCGTTGAATGCAGGAATATGATAGTAGTAGAAAGGAAGCTCAGGAGCCGCAGAAGCAATCTCCTCGCAATACTTCACCAGTTCCTCGATTCGACCGATGTGCGGGAATGGAGGAGCCATTGAACCGATACCCCAAACACCCAACTTCTGTGCATGCTCTGCCAAACGACGACTCTCACGGAGGCAGCAGCTGCCCACATGAACGATAATCTTGAAGTCCTTAGGAGCCACTGCAACCCATCGCTCAGCAAGGAGCATTCTCTCCTCAGTGGTCAACATATAGCCCTCGCCTGAGGAACCATTGATAAACACGCCCTTCAGACCGTTTTTCTGAAGCATCTTGGCATAAGCCTCGATAGGTTCCAAGTTCACATCACCGTTGGCATAAAAAGGAGTGAACGGTGCATCAATGAGTCCAATGATTTTTTCCATAATCAAAAATATTTTTTACGTTAATTATATGATTCTTAATTCTTTATCTTATTCCAGATTATCTTATTTAAGAAAATCTGTCTTTATCTTATTCCAGATTATCTGTCTTTGGCTTCAGGCAGACCAACTGGAGAGTCAGTGCAGCTATCACCACGATGCCGAGTACGGCGAAGGCAAAGCCCAGGTTGCCGCCATCAGAGCACTTACCCATCACCTGGGTAACCATGGCTCCGGCAAATACGCCCACCATGTTCATGATACCGTATGCGGTGGCTCTGTACTTTGCCGAGATAATCTGGCAGAGGATTGGCATATTGTTGGCATCAAACATACCGTAACCGATACCGAAGAGCAAGCCTGCACCTACGATGGCTACCAGACTGTGACCGAAGCCGAGGAGGAAGAGCGCAGGAATGGTCATTCCCAAACCAATGGCACTGGTATAGACACGGCCACGGATGTTCTTCTGTACCCACTTGTCAGAAAGCACACCTCCGAAGAGTACACCAATCAATGAAGATACGGCAATGGTGATGGTTGACATCGGACCCGCCTGCGACATTGGGATGCCCAAATTCTCAGCAAACAAGGTAGGGAGCCAGTTCTTGGTTGCCCAACCCGGGAGAGAAGGTACTGCAAAATAGAAAAGAATAACCCAGAAAGCCCACGTAGAAAGCACTACCGACAAGCCTTGGAAGAGTCCGCCCTTCGCAGGTTTCACCTGCTGCGCCGCCACACTCACGGTCTCCTTTTCCTTATCATGCAAGAGGAGGAGCAATACTACGGAATAAGCGATTCCGAGGATACCGAACCAGTGGAAAGTGGTATGCCAAGAGAAGGCTGCAGCCACTGTGGCACCGAATCCGCCGATGGCCTGACCCACATACAAACCGGTCATGTGGACGCCGATGGCGAGAGAGCGGGATTTGCCTTCATGCCAATCGGCAATGAGCGAGAGAGCAGAAGGGATGTAGAGTGCCTCACTGATACCCATCAAAGCTCTGAGCATGTAGAGCTGGTTGAAACTGGAAGCATAACCCATGAGGTAAGTAACCAGCGACCAGACGAAGAGACTGCCCACCACCAATTTCTTTCGGCTGATTCTATCAGCCACGATACCAGCGAACGGGCTCACGATTCCATACACCCAAAGGAAGACAGCCATCAAAGCTCCGAAGGCCTCAGCCTGCTGCAATTCCACGATGTCAACCTTCATTTCTGCCTGCATGGTTGAAAGCATCTGGCGATCCATATAGTTGAGAAGTGCAACCACCCACAGGAGCGCAACAACCAACCAAGGGTAAAACTTTCTATTTCTCATTGTTGTTGTTATTGTTAGTTTGCTATATAATTATTGTTAGTTAGAAATTCTGCTGCAAATATACGACTATTTTTAATATCAACCAAATTTTAAAGAAACTATTTTCATTATTATAATTAAATAAATTAGTTTATTTATTTATTATGACAGTTTCACCCCTTATACCTTATTATATATTATATAGAGCACCTCGATACATCATTTATAGCACAAAGAAAGCCGCTTTTGGGGCTAAGGGTATCCCAGCTATCGCTTTCCAGGGTACATTCGGGGGAAATCAGAGCAAAAAATGTTTAAATTGGCACTTTCTTTAAAATATTTAGATTAATTAACTAGCAAATATTAATAAAATGGATTTATTTATTTAACTTTGCACCGTTAAATCATTCATTAAGGCAACGCTTATGTTAAAGAACATCATCAACCAAACAAAATGGTCGGCCTCTATGACTGCTATCCTAAACCAGTTTATAGAATATGGCGGGCAGACCATAGCCGAACTCTCAAAAAGCCTAGGCGTTAGCGTGCCATACACCACAAAGACTCTAAACGAGCTGATTGACATCGGCCTGGTACAGGTAACAGGAAAGAAAGACAACTATTCGAAAAGAGCACCCAAGATATACGACCTGATTGCTACTTCGGGCTACTTCCTTGGAATCGACACGGGAAAGGATAATCTAACCTTCGGCATCTGCGATTTTTGCGGCAACATGGTGACAGAACCACAGAAGATAGACTTCATCTACGAGGACAGCATGGAATGCTTCGAGCAATTCATCAGTCTCACCAACGAGTTTATCGAAAAATCGGGCATCACCAAGGAACAGATTAAGAATACCTGCCTGAGCATCGGCGGACGTGTGAATCCTAACACAGGCTGCGCCTATAATTACTTCACCTGCGTGCAGAAGCCACTGGCAGAAATCCTGTCGGAAAAACTGGGATTATCCGTATGCATCGACAATGACACCCGATGTATGACCTACGGCGAAAGCCTCAGAGGCGTGAGCAAGGGCGTGAAGAACGTTATCTTTGTCAACATCAGCTGGGGTATCGGCATCGGCATCATCATCGACGGCAGACTCTATCTGGGAGAATCGGGCTTCTCGGGAGAAATCGGACACATGCACATCTATAATAATGGCATCATCTGCCATTGCGGAAAAACAGGATGCATGGAAACCGAAGCTTCCGGTTCAGCCCTGCTGAGAAAGATGAACCAGCTGCTCAAGAACGGAGAAACATCGGTACTCACCGAAAAAGTGATGAAGCAGCACCAGCCGCTCACCCTGCAGGACATTCTCGATGCCATCGGGAAAGAAGACGTGCTCAGCATCGAAGCCTTGCAGAAAATGGCTGTGGAACTGGGAACCAATCTTGCAGGAATCATCAATATCTTCAACCCTAAGATGCTCGTCATCGGTGGAGACCTCTCGGTGACCGGAGACTATCTCACCCAACCTATCTGCATGGGTATCAAGAAGTACTCCCTGAATCTGGTGAGCGAAGACTCACAGATTGTGACATCACAGCTGAAAGGTCAGGCTGGGCTGATAGGAGCCTGCCTCATGGCAAGAAGCAGGATGCTGCAAGGGAACTGATTTTCAGTAAAGAAAAAGAAATAGAATATAAACTTTTCAACTATTTATTAATAAAAACATAAACAACTATGCGTGTAATCATCGAAAAGAATTACGAGGAGTTGGCCCGCTGGGCAGCTCGTCACGTTGTGGAGACCATCAAAGCCTTCCAACCAACAGCAGAAAAACCATTCGTTTTGGGTTTGCCAACAGGTTCATCACCAGTAGGCATGTATGCAGAAATCGTTAAGGCTGTAAAGGCTGGCGAGATTTCGTTCAAGCATGTACTCACCTTCAATATGGACGAGTATGTAGGCTTGCCAGAGTCTCACCCTGAGAGCTACCATTCTTTCATGGCTCACAACCTCTTCGACCACATCGACTGCCCTAAGGAGAACATCCATATCCTCAACGGAAACGCAGAGGATCTCGAGGCAGAGTGCGCTCACTATGAGCAGATGATTGAGGAAGCAGGCGGCATCGACCTCTTCATCGGCGGTATCGGTCCTGACGGCCACATCGCTTTCAACGAGCCTTTCTCTTCTCTCACATCACGTACACGAGTTAAGACTCTGACCACAGATACCCGTATCGCCAACTCACGCTTCTTCGGCGGCGACATGAACGCTGTGCCTGCCACTGCTCTCACAGTGGGCGTAGGTACCGTTATGGCAGCCAGAGAGGTAATGATTCTCTGCAACGGCCACAACAAGGCTCGTGCACTCCAGGCAGCTATCGAGGGTCCTGTTACACAGGCTTGGACTATCAGTGCGCTTCAGACTCACCAGCACGGCATCATCGTTTGCGATGAGAGCGCTACCGACGAGTTGAAGGTCAGCACCTACAAGTACTTCAAGGACATCGAGAAGGACAACCTGTAAATGGTAACATTTATAAGGACAACTTGTAAAAAATAGAATTACAGAATTATAAGGAACACCCCTACAACCTTTAAAAAACCAGAATAATGAGACTCAATCTAAGTTCACAGATTGTACTCAACAAGGTTCCTTTGGCTTACTACAAGCCAAAGACTACCGTTGAGTATTCAGAAATCTCCAGAATGGAGAAAATTCACACCGACATCTTCGCCTCTTCCATGGAGGGTGCAGCTCACGTAGCTGACCAGATAGAGAAGGAAATCAAGGCAGCCCAGCATGAGGGTAAGTATTATGTAATGGCATTGGGCACAGGTCTTTCGCTCACACCTATCTACAAAGAATTGCAGAAAAGATGCGAGGCTAAGCAGCTCAGTTTCAGAAACGTGGTTGCTTTCAACGCCTACGAGTACTATCCTATTGCCAAGGAAAGCTCGCTGAAGAGCATCAACCAGCTGAAGGAGCGCTTCCTCGACCATATTGACATCGACCCACAGAATATCTTCACGCTCGACGGCAGCGTGGCTCAAGACGCAGTGCAGGATACATGCCGCCTCTACGAGCAGCGCATCAAGACTTTCGGCGGTCTCGACGTGGCTCTGCTGGGCATCGGAAGAATGGGTAACATCGCTGCCAACGAACCTGGTTCCGGCATCCAGTCGATAACCCGTCTCATCCTCATCGGCAACACATCCCGCGAGGAGATGGAGAACAGTTTCGGCACCAAGGAGCAGATTCCTCCTTGCTCGCTCACCATGGGTATCGCTACCCTGCTCTCTGCCAAGAAAGTATATCTCACGGCTTGGGGCGACGAAAAGGCTGACATCATGCAGAAGGTAGTGGAAGGAAACATCACTGACACATTGCCAGCAAGCTTCCTCCAGACTCATCCTAATGCACACGTCATCCTCGACCTGAGCGCTGCTTCTCACCTCACCCGCATCAAGCATCCATGGCTCGTAACCAACTGCGAGTGGACCGACAAGCAGGTGCGTTCTGCATTGGTATGGCTCTGCCAGAAGTTGCACAAGCCTATCCTGAAGTTGACCAACAAGGATTACAACGAGAACGGCTTGAGCGAACTTCTGGCTCTCTACGGCTCTGCATACAATGCCAACATCAAGATCTTCAACGACTTGCAGCACACCATCACAGGCTGGCCTGGTGGCAAGCCAAACGCTGACGACACCTATCGCCCTGAGCGTGCGAAGCCATTCCCTAAGAAGGTGATTGTCTTCTCTCCTCACCCAGACGATGATGTAATCTCAATGGGTGGTACTATCCGCCGATTGGTTCAGCAACAGCACGAGGTTCACGTGGCTTACGAGACATCGGGTAACATCGCAGTAGGCGACGAGGAGGTGACAAGATTCATGCACTTCATCAACGGCTTCAACCAGATCTTCGCTGATTCTAAGGACAGCGTTATCTCTAAGAAGTACAAGGAGATTAAGGAATTCTTCGCCAACAAGAAGGAGGGCGACTTCGACACCCGCGACATCCTGACCATCAAGGGCTTGATTCGTCGTGGCGAGGCTCGCACAGCATGTACCTACAACCAGATTCCTCTGAACCGTGTTCACTTCCTCGACTTGCCATTCTATGAGAGCGGTAAGATTGAGAAGTTACCGATGACAGAGAAGGATGTTGAGATTGTTAGAGCTTTGTTGCAGGAGGTGAAGCCTCATCAGATTTATGTAGCTGGCGACTTAGCAGACCCACACGGCACCCACAAGAAGTGTACCGACGCTGTTCTCGCAGCCATCGACGAGGAGAAGAAGGCTGGTGCAGAGTGGCTGAAGGACTGCCGCATCTGGATGTATCGTGGTGCATGGGCAGAATGGGAGATTGAGAACATCGAGATGTGTGTTCCATTGAGCCCAGAGGAGTTAAGAGCAAAGCGTAACTCTATCCTGAAGCATCAGTCACAGATGGAGAGTGCTCCATTCCTGGGCAACGATGAGCGTTTGTTCTGGCAGCGTGCCGAGGACCGCAACCGTGGCACCGCCCAGCTCTATGATGAGTTAGGCCTGGCTTGCTACGAGGCTATGGAGGCTTTCGTGGAGTATGTTCCGCTATAAGCTTTTATAGGCATACGAAATGATTTATAGTTGACAAACATTCAAGGAATTTAATCCTCTAACTTTTATATCAACTATTCATTTAAGCATTTAAATGTACGAGAAAAATTGGTATTTGTGCCCTCTTGCTGTGAAGCAAGGGGGCATTTTTTGCTTATCATCATCTAAAAAACAATGAAAGCCTTGGATTTTAGTAAGAAAAAGCGTACCTTTGCAATCAAAAAGCAACGCTACGAATATGAAAAGAATCAAAATGCCACTTTTGGCAAAAGTCAAAACACCACTTTTGGCAAGAATCATCATTGCCATCATCTTGGGTGTAGTTTTCGGCAATTTCTTCAATGAAGCGGCCGTCAGAGCATTCCTCACCTTCAATGGTATCTTCAGCCAATTCCTGGGCTTTATGATACCGCTCATCATCATCGGTCTCGTTACACCAGCCATTGCCGACATCGGTCATGGCGCCGGGAAACTCCTCCTTGCCACCGTGGGCATCGCCTTTGCCGACACCATCCTGGCAGGTCTGCTAGCCTATGGCACAGGATCGGCGCTCTTCCCTCACATGATTGCCAACTCTGCCCATGTGGCAGTAGATAAGGCAGAAGAACTCAAACCCTTCTTCGAAATCAAGATACCTGCCATGGTAGACGTGATGAGTGCACTCGTCTTCTCGTTCATTGCCGGACTGGGCATTGCCCACAAAGGCAGCCGCACCATGCAGAACATCTTTCAGGAATTCAAGGAAATCGTTTCCGGTGTCATCGCCAAAGTCATCATCCCTCTCCTGCCCCTTTACATCTTCGGCATCTTCCTGGGCATGACTTTCTCGGGCGAAGCATACCATATTCTGCTTGTCTTCGCACAGATTATCCTCGTGATTCTCGTGCTCCATATCGTAATATTACTTTACGAATATCTATTGGCTGGAGGCTTAACCCATAAGAATCCGTTCAAGCTGTTGCTCAACATGTTGCCAGCCTACTTCACGGCACTGGGCACCTCATCGTCTGCAGCCACCATTCCGGTTACACTGAAGCAGACCTTGAAAAACGGCGTTACCGATGGCATTGCCGGCTTCACCATTCCACTCTGTGCCACCATCCACCTCTCGGGTTCAATGATGAAGATTACCTGCTGTGCACTCACCATCTGCCTCATCAATGGCTTGCCGTGCAATCTGCCTCTCTTCCTCAACTTCATCTTCGTGCTCGCCATCTGCATGGTAGCAGCTCCGGGAGTTCCAGGAGGAGCTGTGATGGCAGCACTCGGTCCGCTAGCCTCAGTATTGGGTTTCAATGCTGATATGCAGGCGCTTATGATAGCCCTCTATATTGCGATGGACAGTTTCGGCACCGCCTGCAATGTAACGGGCGATGGTGCCATCGCCGTTGTCGTTGATAAGATATTCAGGAAGGATCAATAAGAGAAAAAGGTGTGTCATGGAGTTATGACACACCTTTTTCTCTTATGTAAACTTGAATCTCTAGAACTTAATCCAGGTCAGCTTCTTCCATATTCCCTCAAAAGGACCATGGGAATGATACTTGAGCCAGATATTTGAAAACAGACATTGCACCACTACCATTGCAATTCCTACCAGAAAGGCATAGGTAATGCCGAGCTTTGTCTGGAGATTGAAACCATAATAGGCAAACAGTCCGCAACCGATGATAGACTGGAGGAAATAGTTGGTCAGACTCATCTTACCAAACTGACGCAGGAACGACAATCCCTTTCTGAACCATTCCTTACCATACCACAACAGTACGAAGCCTGAAACTACGAACGAGAGGATAAAGAAATTGTAGATAGGATAAAGCCAATTGTTCCATGTTTCCATGTGGCGCACATCTGCGATGCCACCCACAATCAATACCAGGAGGGAAACCACAAGCACCTTCTTCCACAAAGCCAGGTTGTTGTTCTCATTGTAGAACCAACGCTTTCTGCCCACCAGCATTCCGAGAATGAAGAGGCAGATGGTCTGCGTATGTCTTCCCTTCATCATGCACCAGTAATAGGTAGCCACCTGTCCGTATCGCAGGTTACCATAGGCATTCTCCAGGAAGGAGCCATGCTGATGACCATTATACATGTTTCCATACACCTCTCTCAACGCCGATGCATCCACCTGCCATCCCGAAATGAGGGAGTAGATTTCTACCGGTTGGATAAAGAGGAAGGCAACCACCCACCAGAGCCATTTGGTAGGAAGATAGCTCAATGGGATGAGAACCAGTCCATAGATGGCATAGGAGAAAAGGATGTCGCCATCGAAGAAGGCGGTGTTCACGATACCGAGCATCGCCAGAAGGAACATTCGCCAGGCAAATCTTCCGGAAAAACAATTTCCCCGCTGCTGCTGGTTATCGTTCATGATGAAGAAACTCAATCCGAAGAGCAGGGCAAAGATGCCATACATCTTTCCCGACAGCAGCAAAGCCAGCACATCTGCCATCCAATCATCACACCCCAGCGTATAAGCATGCTCTATGCTTCCATCGTACATATTAAAATGCTCCACGGAATGATAGAGAATAATACCTGCCACTGCCAATCCTCGCAAGGCATCAGCCACATCAATACGGCTGTTTTTCAATCCTAATGTCTTGTAAAAATTCATTTCGATATTGTATGTTAGTTATTATGAGTTGGCAAAGGTATAACATTTTATTGGAAAAAGAGAATAAATCAGCCTTTTCCTTAGTTATTCGTCAGAAAAAGTGTGGGAATTTGTTGATTATTCGTTAGAAAAAGTGTGGACTTCTACAGATATTCGTCAGAAAAAGTGTGGAGTTATTGCGATTATTCATCAGAAAAAATGCAAATTAACACAAAATTATTTAACGAATAAAAACTTCGATTCTGACATTTCCGTCAGAATCGAAGTGCAAGCCAGTCATCGAACTTCACGTTTTGGAAGGTATGGATGCCCAGTTTCTCGGCAGCTTCGCAGTTTTCCTTCAGGTCATCGATGAAGAGGGTTTCGTCGGGATGGATGTTCGCCAGCCTGATTACCTCCTCATAGATGCGGGCATTAGGCTTAGCCAGATGCATTCGCTGAGAGAGGAAGCACTGCTCGAAATAATCCTCTACCCCATGGTTCTGATAAGGAAAGAGATGCTCCACACAATAATCCCAATGAATATCAATGGTATTGCTCAGGAGGAAGAGGCGATAGCCAGCCTTCTTCAACTGCAAGAGTCGCTCCTTCTTCTCATCAGGAATCTCCACCAGCATCTTGTTGGCAGCAGCGATGATTTCTTCATTCGTCACATCAGCTCCTGTCAACTTACGGGCTGCATCGCAGAACGCTTCGGTGGTCATCATTCCCACACCCAGCTTGCTCATCAGCTTCATCCCCTCACTCTGAGGATTTGAATCAACCAACTCCCCCATTCCTATCGCCTTGAAAGCCCCGATGCATCCTTCCGGATTGAGCTTCACCAAGACATTACCTAAATCGAATATAATATTCTTGTATTGCATAATCTAAATATTTATATATTAACAGAACTTTCTTCTGCCTAGGGCAAAAGTACGGAAAAAAAATCATTTAAGCAAATAAAATGAGAAAAAGCTTGCATTCAGACCCATTTTTTTGTATCTTTGCAACCAGCAAGAAAAGTTCTTGCCGATTCCACCTAGAAGCTCAAGACTCCTGTGAAACCACAACTCAAACTTAAAAACAAGATGAGCCTATGACTCAAGCAGATTTAGTAAGACTCTATTTCGCCAACGGCGAAAGTCACAGCACATGGACCTATTGCTTCAACCAGCAATGTCCCCTAGCCCAGCAATGCGCACGCTATCTATCCGTAACCTATAAAGATCCGGAGCACACCATCGGCTACGCCGTCTATCCCGACGCTTATCACGACGATAAGTGCGAACACTTCCTGCAACTACGACTGATGAAAATGGCATACGGTTTTGAGAAACTTCTTGACGAACTGAAGCGCAAAGACGGAGGCAGTTTCAGAACCCACATGACTTCCTACTTCGGAAGCAACACTTCATATTACAGATATAAGTTAGGACAGACGGGCCTCTTGCCAGAACAGCAGCAGTATGTTCTTAACTGGTGCAAGGCACGTGGATACACCAACCTGAAATTCGATAAGTATACGGAAGAGGTTAACTACTAAGCACCCGCGTACATGAGGATTCGTGCCCATGAACATGAGCACTCATGCCCGAGAACACGGGTACTAATAACCGACTACCTCGGTCATAAGTGCCCAAAGCCTCGGGCAAAGTTGGGCAACGCCTCGGGTAACATTCCTCGATGCCTGGAAGCACCGTTCAGAACGTCATTTACAGCTTAACATATACGTCATAAGCTATTCTAAATATCGTTATATCATATAATTAGCTTGAACATGAAGTTTACCATCACTAGAATCAACAGGCAGAACCAACTGATGGTCAGCCAGAAAAGCATCGACCGTTTTTGGGAACGCATCGCCAGAAACTGCCAACTATCAGCAGCCGCACCCAAGCGAGTGGATGACCTGAAGGCATTCCAGGACAACGAGTTTCTTTACAGTAAGGCCGTCCAGGAGACGCAGGCAGAAATGACAGAAGCCAACATGAAGTGGGCTAATGAGAACGACCAGTTTTTCGCCTTCCTTTCAGCCGTTGCTGCCAAGCTCTGCCGCATGGGCATAAGCGAAGAGGAGGCATTCATCCATATCCGAAGAAACAACTGGAATGATGCCACCGAGGAAGAGTTCCGTCAGATTGTGAGCAGCGCCTACGCCACCCATTCCAAGGATAGGAAAACCGAGAAAGCCTCATCGGGAAGAAAAGGCAGAGCCGATATTCTGCAGATGAAGAATTTTCTGCAAAGCAGATACCAGTTTCGCTATAATGCCGTGATGAAATACACGGAATATCGCCCCAACAACTCGTGGGTGGGAGATTTCAACCCCGTGGATGGCCGCATGCTGAAAAGCATGACCATCGACACCCAGCTTGCCGACATCCACATAACCATCAACGATGTCAAGAACTTTCTAGGCTCCAGTCATATCAAGAGTTACAATCCGATAGAGACTTTTCTTTACGACTGCGTAGGAAAATGGGACGGCAAGGATCGCATCCGTGCCCTCGCCCGCACCGTTCCTACCCAAAATCCGCATTGGGAAGACTGGTTCTACACCTGGTTTCTGGGCATGGTAGATCAGTGGCGAGGTTCCTATCGCCGCCAATACGGCAACAGCACGATGCCGCTGCTCATTTCCAAGCAGGGCTACAACAAGAGCACCTTCTGCCGCCGTCTGATACCGGGCGAACTATCGTGGGGTTTCACCGACAACATGCTTCTTTCGGAGAAGCGCCAGGTGTTACAGGGCATGGTACAGTTTCTGCTCATCAACCTGGATGAGTTCAATCAGATTTCGCCCCAGATACAACAGGGTTTTCTGAAGAATCTGCTGCAACTGCCCACGGTGAAGATCAAGCCGCCGTACGGAAGTCATGTAGAGGAGTTCCCCCGCCTAGCCTCCTTCATAGCCACGAGCAACATGACGGATATTCTAGCCGACCCATCCGGCAACCGCCGTTTTCTGGGTGTGGAGCTGACGGGTCCTATCGATGTGAGCGGCAGATTGAACTATGAGCAGCTTTATGCGCAGGCGATGCAAGCCCTGGAGCAGGGAGAAAAATCCTATTTCAATGCCCAGGAAACTGCCATCATCATGCAATACAACAGGCAATTTGAGCAGATTTCGCCAATAAAACAATGTTTTCTGGAGGTTTTTGAGCCAACAAATGACCCAGAAAAGGGAGAATACATGATGGCAGCCGCCATTTTCGACATTTTGAAGCAGAAATTCGGCTCCTCCCTGCAGGTTTCGAGTCTGCAGAGATTGGGCAGAGAGCTTCAGAATATCGAGGGACTGGAGAATCGAAGGACGAGATTTGGAACTGAGTATCTGGTAGTTAGAAAATAGTTTTCTTTTATAGAAAGCGTAAAGACGATTGGCAAGGCGTGGTAATAGTGGTAACAGGTGATAATAAAAATCCGCTTATTACCACGCCTTATCATCCTTATTATCAGATGGTTAAATTGTGCGTGGTAATAGTGGTAATAAAAAAGAGGAAATTATTTATGGTTCTTCTCAAATTTTAGTACAAAGCCCCAATTTTTATATGAAGGAGCAATATTTTTGAGAAAGTTTAATATAAAAAATTAGCGATTGTCTCCAAAAATATGTAAGTTTAAAGTGATCATAAAATATGACTTACAATGGATACAATCGCTAACAGATGCAAAATTATAAAAAAGATAAGGAACAACCAAATAAAATCCGATATAAATGCTTCTATGGCCGGAGAAAAACTTCTTATGGACATTTTTCCTGCCATAGATGGCTTTTTTATCACAAGTTGTGACTTCTCTTCCACGGAACTCAAAATGGTTCTCGTGAGTACGGCTACCCATGCCTTCTGCGACCGTTGTGGCCAGAAAACCACTCATACCCGTGGCTGGCAAAAGAGAACGGTCACGATGTGTCCTTTAGGGTGTAAACGGTTTGTTCTCACCCTTTACATGCGCCGTTTTTACTGCCAGTCTGATAAACATATATTTGTAGAGCAACAGACGAAGTGGCTAAACAAATATGCAAGATTCAGTGTAAGATGCATAGAGTTGATGAACCAGCTTCATATACATATGTCATCTGTGTCGACCTCCAAGGTCATGAGAAAGATGGGAATCACCTGCTGTCCAAATACTTGCATAAATCATTTGAAAAAGATCCAAAGACTTCCAGACAGGACTGCCAGGAATATAGGCATAGATGACTTTGCCAAGAGAAAGGGACATACCTATGGCAGTGTTATCGTAGACCATGACACAGGCGAGATTTTGGAACTGATAGACTCTAGAGATTCTTCGATTGTGGCAAATGTCTTGAAACAATACAAGAAAGTCGATACTATCACTCGTGATAGGGGACGATGCTTCATTAAGGCTATCAAGCAAGGAGCCCCATCAGCACATGCTATCACAGACAAATTCCATGTCATTGAAGACTTGACGAGCGCAGTCTTTCCAAAGATTCTGCAGGAGTTTTTGCATAAGAGAATGGAGTTGCTGACTCAAGGTCTAGTTGGTCCCATTAAGCCACAAATAAGTAGAGGTTGGCTTTATACCAGCATATATGCAGTCTTGGAATCGATGTGCAAGGATACAAGAAGAATCAAGAAAATGGCTGAATGGAACACTTTCATGGATCTTTATGCAAGGCAAGGACTGACTTTGAGTGAAATCCATGACAAAACAGGGTTTGATGGATTTAAGATGGGAAAGCTAAGGAACACCAAATATGAGGACTTGCTCAACCCAACGCAACTAAGGGCTTACAAAGCCATAGAATCTATTACAAACAGGATTCTCTGTAAAAAGTCATTGGATTACTCTGTGGTTACCAAGGGGTTACATTCTACAGAGAAGAAAGAAATACTGAAAAGACTTCTTTTTCTACTGAGAGAAAAATGGAAGGAAGACTGGAAGGCATACGATGATGCCTACAAGGCATTTCTTGCAAAGGCAACTATCAGGAGCGAAGAGTATGACCTTTGGAATTCAATAGTTCACTTCAACTGGAAAACCAAGACTGATACAGTCAGATTGTTTCTGCAGGACTTGCATATTACCGATTTAGCCTATTATATAACAACATTTCAAGGCATTTTGAGCGGAGAGGTCAAAATGAACTTGTACAAATGGATTAACATGGTCATAGGATGTGGTAATGAGAAAATGGAAAAGTTTGCCAAAGGACTGATTAAGGACTATTCCGCCATCAATAATTCTATTGCTAGCAAATTGAACAATGGAATCCTTGAAGGTTCGGTCAACAAGATAAAGACCGCAAAGCGAATTATGGGTGGAAGAGCATCGATTTCTCTTTTGCAGATAAAGGTCTCCTCAAACTTAGATACATAAATGTACCAAAATTTGAGAAGAACCTTATTTATAGTAGTTACCACGCTACAAGGCTATGGCGTCTTTTGTCTTATGATCAGAGTCATAGAATATCTGTAATGCCCTGTCGGTTGATATATGCAGCGTGTCGGCTAACTGCTTTATGACACGAGCGATTTTGTTCCATAATAAAAAATCCAACATAATTATATCCTTTCGTATGATTTGAATTGCAAATACTTATCTACTATCTCTTGGCTTAATATGAACCTTGATATAATATTTGCTTTTCCATTATTCTTTTCTTTCCCAATTTTTAAGAGCTTCGACCACATCATTTGCCACAGCGTCCCGACTCTCGTTATGTAGAGTGTCATAGCAATCTTGAATGAGACTCTTGATTAGCCCCACCTTATCCAATCGCTTTCTCATTTCAGACGGCGATATACCCATTTTTTGTGCCGAAGCCTCGATAGCCAACACCGTAAAGGCGAGGCGTTCGAACTCTGGAGCACTTTTCTGTAATAGTTCTCTATCTTCCATTCTTTGCAAAATATTGTATTTAAATGCAAATTTAAAGATTTTCTCTGATATTCCACTCAATTTCGGAGTTAAATAAAGAAAAATAGACTGATTTTGCCAATTTCTTTGCTAAACATTCCTGAATCTCACTCAATTTCTGCACTTTTTGCGAAGCAGATTGGAGGCTCTGCGTTTTCCCCTCTAAGGTACCATGTTGAGTGGTCTGTCGGAAATTCCGACAAACCACTTTTTTCTTACAAGGTCTATTATCAGACACAGCAAACAACAACGAAGAATCGAACAAGCCCGAACATGAAATTAAGGTAGAAATCGTTAGCATTGAAGTAGTAGGCGAAGATACTTGACGATAGCGCCGTACCGATACCATACTATCACTGCAAACGATACCAAGATTTAAGTTTCGCTTGTTGAATCCACATCATCTACTCTTGTAATTCGGAGTGGTTATTCGGAATTTCCGAACAACCACTCCGGTACAAAATATAATAGCCATACTCTACATCAAACTCCAAACCTAATTGATTGGCCGATTCCTTGATGTTTTTAAAGGTTGGAATCAATTCACTATACCTTGATAGTATAGTATGAAAGACAAAGGCTGCGATAAAGCAAATTGAGCAAAAAGACTATGCTAAGTTTTTTTGCCGGCGACAGCAGAAGGATTGTGAAGGTGGTGTGAGAATGAACTTCTTATGATTATTGAAATATAAGGAATCCGCCCAGCAAGAAATTATTCTGATTTCTTGTCGGGCGTCTCCCTTGTATTCGAATTATTTTTTCATCCTTACACCATATTTTCGCATAACTTTACATCTCCAAGCAACAAACATACTTAATCGCACCTTTATGGAATTATCTACAACAGTAGAAATTATGAAAACTTACTAATATTAATCCTCATCCTATGTGGGTGCGTGGATTATCTACAATAGTAGAAATTATTGAAGCTTACTAGCCCATATCACACATCAACCCCCTTCGCCCCCGATCTACAATAGTAGAAATTATTGAAGCTTACTAGCCCGTGTAACCATTGACCGGTACCCGAGTGTTATCTACAATAGTAGAAATTATTGAAGCTTACTAGCCGCTGTTGGCTGGGAACTCTACAGGGTCACATCTACAATAGTAGAAATTATTGAAGCTTACTAGCCGTGTAGACTTTCTTTTCCAAGTCGCTGAATCTACAATAGTAGAAATTATTGAAGCTTACTAGCCTATATCTCTGTCAATGCTCCCTGCTCGTTCTATCTACAATAGTAGAAATTATTGAAGCTTACTAGCCCCTTTAAAGCCTGATTCTTTTTGAGCAATATCTACAATAGTAGAAATTATTGAAGCTTACTAGCCTCTTCTTGTTTTTGCTCTGTAGTAATCTCATCTACAATAGTAGAAATTATTGAAGCTTACTAGCCGTGATGCGTAACAAGCAATGGACGTTTCCGATATCTACAATAGTAGAAATTATTGAAGCTTACTAGCCTTAATAAGGTGTTGGGCGAAATTGGTTGGATCTACAATAGTAGAAATTATTGAAGCTTACTAGCCTAAAGAGAACCTACTTCGTTTCGTACCAATCTACAATAGTAGAAATTATTGAAGCTTACTAGCCGATAACGGAGCAGAAGTAGAAATCTATATATCTACAATAGTAGAAATTATTGAAGCTTACTAGCCATTTGATCGTATTCCAGTCACGATATTAAATCTACAATAGTAGAAATTATTGAAGCTTACTAGCCATCAAAACCATTGGCAGAACATACACCAATCTACAATAGTAGAAATTATTGAAGCTTACTAGCCTGCAAAATATCTAAATTCTGCTTTCTCACATCTACAATAGTAGAAATTATTGAAGCTTACTAGCCATCAAATCTGCTTTAAATGGTTCAACAAATCTACAATAGTAGAAATTATTGAAGCTTACTAGCCACGGCAACAGGTGGAAGTTTTGGCTCTTTTATCTACAATAGTAGAAATTATTGAAGCTTACTAGCCCTATTAGTTTCATAACTGCCCGTACCATCATATCTACAATAGTAGAAATTATTGAAGCTTACTAGCCCTAAAACTCCAACTTCTTACGTGCCTTAAATCTACAATAGTAGAAATTATTGAAGCTTACTAGCCCCTTATCGACTGCAAAGATACAAAAAATCCTTGAAGCAAAGGCTTTTTTGCTTGAATATTTTGGAGATTTTATCCACCCCTCCCATTAAGGTTTAATCAAATATTTCAAAGAACGACCTGTAAATAAGCAACTTATATACTTTATCACAAAAATATAAAGACCAAGGTTTGCAATATCAAAAACAGATTTTTGCACAATCAAAAATAGACTATAGCCTGATCTCTATGAATAGCATTACCATACTTAGTAAGCTTATCAGAATCTACACCAAAGAGAATTACACTATCATCAGCTGTAAAATGTTTGGCATAAGCCTCTATCTTTGCAACAAGATTATCCATAATTCTCTTTGTGTTTCTTACTTCATATACAGAAAACTGAAGACGGATAGCCCCATTGCTTTTGAGCATTTTAGAGAAGTTGGTACGCATCTTGTCATCTGAAATATCATAACTAACTATTATCATTTAAAACTCAAATATTGGATATTCTTTTACTGACTTACATCCCATGAAACAACGATAATACTGCTGAACGAACTTGAATATGTCCATCTTACGAGCAATCAACTCGTCATAAAATACCCTATAATAGTCAGCACACTTCTCATACTTCAAATGATACTCCTGCTTTATCAAAGTAAAGTCTTTTTCAGAGAACTGCTTTCTATTAAACGCCAACAATACAGCATGGTCTATGATGCATCTGAAAGGTTCCATCAAGTCACATACCAATGATTTGCGCTTGAACCATAATCATTGTCCCCAAAGTTGATAAATCTGACCACGAAAGATGCGTTTGAGATTGTTCTTACGTTCTATCAACAAACGCTTGTCCTGTTTATAGACATCAATCTTGCCAGATATGCCTAACTCATCGCAATAGACTGGGAGCGACATAATATCACTCTTTCGAGTACTCCCTTTTTTTTCATCCACGCCTTGGTGCGCCAGAGTACCTTTGGTCTGTGGAGCGGCTTTATATAAATCTCCATCCGACTCCATATACACGCTATGCAAGTATATGGAGTACGGACAGAAAATAAAGTCATTCAACGTTGAAAGCTGAATATAATCATTCATTCTTATATGGCTTTTGTTGTGCAAAATTGAGCCAAGACTTGTTGGAAATATCAAACTTCAAGTTATCCAAATCCTTAGCATCTTTTATCTGCTCAATCATCATCAGTCCCTTGCGGGCGATGTTATAAGCACCATTAGCATCCGCATTCTCAGGAAGTTCATCACCACAAGAACGGCTATCGTAGAATATTCCGTTCTCATCGGCAACTGGAGAAAGGATATAATCTTCGTCAGTACCAGCCTTACTATTACGCAATTGTAGCAGCAATTTCATAAACTGCATCAAAGGTTCGAGATACTTTTGGCTTTTACCTTCCAAATTACAGATTGCATCTTTTAGATTCTCATGAATATCAATGCCAGCTTCTCCAAGTATTTTTTTGAATTCATCGGTAAGCGCTACTACCTCTGAATCCCAATTATATTGTTTTGCTGGATTTTTAAATGAACGCAAACGCATACCATAAGTACAGAGTGTCCACCTGGTACGAGTACCATGAGCCTTCTGAGTGAAGTTATCGTAATCAAATTCAAACTCAAACCAGTCTTTTTCCTCGTTATAACGAATTGCATCAAATTTACTAAAGAATTCATGTGCCTCAACTGCATTCGAATATTTCGTATTAAAGAGATTGACAAAACCTGTTGCAGGATCTATTTTACTAGTATTCCATGCTGGAATATAGAAAAGACACCCATTCTGATGCTCACTTTTTTTGAAATTTTTAAATTCAGAAGTAAGCTGAAGTGCATGCAATAATCCTCCTACTTCATTGATATCTTTATGCTTGTCAACATAAAAATTCAACTTGTCAATCAGCATTTTTTCGAATTGATCGTATACGTTACGCTCGATTTTTTGTCTTCCTCTAATAAAACCAGGATTCAAATCTTCAAGTACAACAATTGCATTGTATTCTACCATCATTTTACTAATGACATGCACTACTTGACTCAAATAACCTCGTTTAAGATCTTTGATATTCGCAATCTTCTTCCAATTATGGCGAGCATCTTTACGTTCTCCCTCTCGTTCTGTCAGCAAGCCTTTATAATCAGTTCCCTTTACATTATGATCGTTCTTGAGAATATTGAGAGATTTCTGCATGACAATATTTCCCTTCAGATCTATTAAAGACAGATAAAGTAAATTACGTTCACCACGATCTATGCCGATAATATGCTTTATACCTCCATTACTAATTATTTCACGAACTTCAGAATTTACATCAAATTTATTTGGTTGTGAATAATTCAAATTCATAGACAACTTAAAAAGGTACTTATCTACCGTAAAACGTTTATTCTTCACTATCTCATAGCCAAAAATACTCTTTTTCTTGTCATTAAGCTTGTTCTTATTAGCAACAAACTCATTAGCTTTATGTCTTGCCGTTGTTTCTGCCAAACCTTTAGTCTGGTGACGAAAGAATACCATTCCACTTCCAATATCAAAAACACTCTGTGTCATCCCCAAAAGAGCTTTGAGATACATTGTATGAAGATTCTCTGTTCCTCGACCTTTTCTTAACCCTTTAGAAGCTGTTGCTGCATAAGAAAGATCCTTGTTACTCATCTTAAAAAGGAACAAAGGTTTATTCTCTCTCTTGTTAGCTTCTTCTATTGCTGCAGTGACAATAGGGAAATAGCCGAATGACTTGGACGGTAAATTCATTATTTCATCAATCAATTCGTCAATACCCAATTCTGTTTGAGTAGCTAACTCTATTGCCGCAGGTACACGAATCGAAGAAGCCAATGTCGCAAGAATATGCTGCTTCATACCCTTGTAAGCATCTACAACCTTATCATCATTCATCAAAATTTGATAAAATCCTGCATAATCCAGTTTTAGGCGCTTGAGATATTTTGGCACATTCTCTTTATCTTTAGGAACCACTTCCTTTTCAAATTGGAACTTAGCTGCAGCATTTTTAAATGCAGAAAGCAAATCCATCGAATCCTGTCCATAATCTCCAGCATAACTATTTCCGAGTAAAGTTTTTGATTTCAGTTGATAGTAATCTAATCTCTCGTACATGCCATCATCATAACTGATGGCAGCATCACGACGAAACAGTTTTGTATCAGCAGAAATACCCAAATAGAAATCGTATTCACCAATCTCATTCTTCTTTCTGAAGATATACCCACCATATTGAGTACCATTATCGGATTTAGTTCTGCTGTCAACCCATCCAGATAACAACTTGCCATTATTCTCAAAACATAGCTTTATCTTCTCAGGGTTATATATCTTACGAGAGAGCCAATTGCGTACCTTATCATAAAGCGGTGTAATGATGTCGAGTTCATCCCATACTTTACGAAGTTTTGCATCAAACTCATTGTCTTTATCAGCTTCATCACCATGACCTAATAAAGGCTTGATAAAGCGTTGTAACCCCTTATAGGCTTCGAGCAACTTTTGGACAAGCTCAACATCTGAGTCTGACTGGGCTATTTCGCCATGTTCCCCAAAGAAAAGATGTGATATAGCACAATAAGCACCATCAATACTCTTAAAGAAATCATCTTTTTCTTTTACTTCTTCACGACAATAAGCTCCCAACTGCTTATAATATTCATTAATAGTAAAATGCCCTTTCGCATCGACTAATCGATTAAGATAAGCAATAGAAAAACTACTCACTTTTTTATACAATTTATCTATACGTTCATCATACAAATCAGGAGTTTCTCTTTGCTTCTTTGTTGCAGGATAATCCCTTTGTAGTTGGTCTTTGATTGCCAAAGTATAAGTATCATAACATCCAAATATTTTCTGTGAAATGGAAGTCAATCCGGAATCATTTGCAATGTAAATATGTTCAAGATCATAATGCTCTATATTGAGCAATAAGTTGCGAAGACTTTCATCATTATCACCTACTAAAACTTCTCTCAAAGATTCGTAAGCAGCTTTGATGGCAGTCAACATGTCGTTATCGCTTTTAAAACATTCCGGTAACCATGACGGGGCAATTCTATCACTCAAGATCATTTTATATAATGGTTTGAGCAATGGAACACGAACTGTTTTGTGCTGTTGCTTATAAAGATTTACAGCTTTATTGACTGCCCCTACAATATAGTTATAGTTGTCTATCTTTTTCTGAGTCAATGTATTATTAAAAAAGTCAATCTGAAAAAACTCAGTCAGACGCTTTCCTTCAAGAGTATCAGTAAATTCTGTCTCTATACTAGAAAAGTACTCATTTACTCCTGTCCCAGAAATTGCATTAAAGGATGCTATATTATCAAGAAACATCGGCAAATTCTCATGAATAAGTCGATAAGCTATCGTACCGGATTTGGCATCTCCTGAATATAAATTTTTACGATTGTCATTAAACGCATCAAAGTAAGTGGTAAATTTGCTAAATTTGTTCACCACACTCTTCTCTTCCTCACTTACAAAAGCTGGAAGATACTCCTTAATAAGATTTTTCTTGAATAAATTAGTAAATAAAGAATTCTTTCTGAATGCTTCAGTTATCTGATTACGCATTTTGGTCTTGATATTGTCAAAATCCTCAGCATCTCTATTAGAGTTTTCTGCCAATGACACATATTTCTCTAAATCATCTTTTTTGATTTTAACACAGTTAAGACACTTATCGATAAAATCCTTATGATAACGATCTATAATATCCTTTACTATTTTGTAATCTTCGGCACGCTGATCATCCTGCTCAATAAGCTTTTTAGCTTCAATGAGCTCTTGCGTCTTACCCACTGGCTTTAATTCTACCCCAATAGTCTTAGTTAAAGAATACAAGCCTGTTAGTTCTTTAATTTCTTTCATATAATTCTCTTTTAAAATGTTCACTAACTAATTACTACTACGAAAAAACAAAATTGAATTTCCGATTTTCCGGTAGGAGTTATTATTATGTACCTCCCATTTTCTCCAGCAAGTTCATCCTTGCATTATCAGCAATCTCTTTCGCCTCCTGATAGCACCCATCAATTTCTTCATAGGTGTATGCATTTCGAGCCTCAGCGATGCTTTCGGTTGCAACCTCTTCGAACATATCGAAGACAATTTGTTCATTATTATTTTGCTTCATATCTAACACTATTAAGAATTCGTATTTCCATGTTCGAGTATCACCCAAACACCAGCATTCACTCTTCCTTCATGTCTAATTATTCCCGCTTTTTGTAATACAGATAAGTCACGTTCTATGGTACGTTGCGTTACCGACATTGTTTCCGACATTTCCTTACCCGTAACAAAGGGATTTTCCTTAATCATAGAAATGATATTTAACTGGCGCTCAGATAGTTCGCTTTCCGACATGTTTCCGACATTTGTTTCCGACATGTCTCCGACATTTACACCGACATTCCCATCACGCTCTGCGATAACTTCGTCTATCGTCTTACGCTGAACAATCGCCATCACACCACCTCCATTTTCTTCTATCGTTGGCAATGGTAAGCTGGCACGTTCAAACTCCTCGGCAATCTTCTTGAAACCACGTCCCCATGACTCCACAAAGCCTGCTTTGTAAAAAACATTAGCAATATTGTGATTACGAGGATAAGAAGAATGCTTCTGCATTAAGGCTGCAGGAGTCAACTCTTTCGGCAACAAACCGTAGTTCCACAATTCTATACTGCGATCGTAGATGCGCATTTGGATGGCAGGACCATTATAAGCCTTATGCGAAATGGCATTGTATATCAACTCTCGTAATGCTTTATCAGGAATCTCCAGCTGCTCTATGCGCTGCAATCCCTCGTAGTGAATAGGCGAAAGCAGATACTTGGTTCGGAGTACTTCCATCACTCGACTTGCCATTTGAATCAGGTTGCCTTCTATCACATCTTGAATAATCAAATCACTCTCATCTGTATGAAAACGTCCAATCTTGAATACCGCAGATGGAAAGAACTGACCAACATGCTTTCCGAAAAGCAAAATGGCAGCATTCTTCAATTCACCTTCCCTGGTAAACAAGCCAAGATTACGCAATACATCCTCTGTGGACGAATTGCCCTCTGATTCATCCATACGACCTGCCTTGATGCTACATTGCAAGAAATAGTCAATCGCATTGCGGTCAATATCATCAAGAGTTGCACCATAAACAGGAATATCGTCCCATGAATGCCCCATCTTCTCCATAATGAATTGCTGCAAAGCAAGCCCTTTGAGTTCTTGCTTGGTAGAACCACTACGATAATGATACGTACCTTTATAGGCTATCGGCATATTACTTGGTGAGACCACAATCTCTATGTACTCTTTATCACCTTCCATAAGAAGGTTTACATCTTCTACGATGCCCAGATAATTAACTATCTTGTTAGGAATATCTTCCAACAACCGTTTGGCATCAGATAAACCGATTACTTCTTTCCGGTCGTTTACACCGATATAAATACGTCCACCTTGCGCATTGGCGAAACCACATATCCATTTCAGATATTCATCACGCCATGATTCCTTATATTCTATATTTTGACTTTCATTCTGCATATTTTATTCCTCCATACTTTTGATGATTGAGTTGACTCTCTTCTCCCTTCCCAATGTCTCAGGAAATGCATAGTGGCCATTACCTATTTCACGAGGATTAGGCTCTATATGCTCGGCATACCATGCACGTTTATACTCGGTGGTGATAATGCCGTAATCTCTGGCGGCAATGATGGAAGCGGCGAGAGAGGCACCATATAGCTCCTTGATGTCTATCATCTCTTCCAGCGTTATCAACTCTCGTTTCCTGGAACCCAACTCTTCAATAAGCGCCAATTTGGGAAGAAGGAAGAAACTGGCAAAGAGATCACAGCGCTTCTCCAGTTTCAACGGACTGTCTTCCGGGAAGAGGAGAAGCAGATGGGCTAACTCATGAACTGCCGTGAAACGAAGTTTCTCTACGCTACTCTTTTCTGGATTAAAATCGAGAATCATCAGCGGATGCTTCTTATCTGCCCAGGTACTCATTCCGAAAACATAATCCGGGAGAGTAGCAGCAAGTATCATGATGCCTTTTCTTTCCAAGAGTCTCAGAATGCTGGCGATGGGACCATCACCGCAATGCCACTTTTCACGAAGAAGACTGGATGCCTGGATGGCATCTTCCTGCGTTGATATCCTGGTTTCTTTTATCGGATTCTTGAACTGGGTAGGAAAACCCGCTTCTTTCTCCTTGGCAAGATACTGCTCCGCCCAAAAAGAGAGTTTTGCTTCAAGGGCTTGCAACTCGTCTTCGGATAACTTACCATTGGAGGTGGTGCGGAGCATCGGAACATCTATCTTGATATTGGTACCATCGAAATATGCCTCGCTGATATTGAGGGCTTTGGCTATGGCTTGCAGGGCATCACGCTTGGGGCGCATGATGCCTTTTTCATAACGGGATATGCTCTGCTTGGTGATGGCTCCATGGGTTCGCTCTACGAGTTTATCCATACTGAGTCCCATCATCTGTCGCGCTTCCCGCAATCTTATTGAAAATGAGTCATTAGTCATAATTGTCAGCTCTTTAATTTGTTGACAAATATAATAAGAATGTCTGATATTGTCACTAAACTACAGATAGATTTAACATAAAAAAGCACTTGAATATAGGAAGAACTAGAAGATTTAAGGAGAAACGGGGATTACACATTATTATATATAGGAATCCATAGGAAAATTTCATATAAAATTATTGCCCAAAACATTTGTATATCCATAAATAATATCGTATCTTTGCAATCGGATTTCAGACTCTATCCCAAAAAGAGGATCATATAAAAAAATCAAACTATAAACAAATAAACGTCATGAAAAGATTATCAGTTATCGTCTGCCTCTTTATGTTCGCTCTGATGCCTCTTCTGGCACAGGTGAAGCAGACCGTTGCCGTTCTCGGCGACTCGTATTCAACATTCGAGGGTTTCATTCCAAAGGGATATGCCACCTGGTACACCACTGCAGTTCAAAAAGTAACCGATGTCAACAAGGTGGAACAAACCTGGTGGTGGCAGGTTATCAAGGAAGGTGGTTACAAGATGGGCAATATCAATTCCTATTCTGGTTCCACCATCTGCAACACCGGCTACAGCGATGAGGATTACAGCGACCGTTCATTCATCAACCGCACCACCCTGCTGGGCAATCCGGACATCATCTTGATTTGCGGCGGAACGAACGACAGTTGGGCAAATGCCCCTATCGGCAATTACCAGTACAGCAACTGGAAGCGTGCCGATCTCTACTGTTTCCGTCCTGCCCTGGCGAAGTTGCTTTCCGATCTCCGTCAGCGCCATCCGAATGTAGATATCTACTTCATTCTAAATTCTGAGCTGAAGGATGAAATCAACGAGTCAGTAAAAAAGATCTGCAAGACCTATCAGGTTCCGGTCATCGCCCTTCATGACATAGACAAGAAGAACGGTCACCCAACTATCAAGGGAATGAGAAGCCTTGCCGACCAGGTTCTGAAGGTGATAAAGAAATAAAATTTCCGCAACATAACCTTCCTAAGAATGGATATAAAATCTAAGCGCAATAGCTGAAGGAATGGCTACTTTGAGAAATTCATATGGAAGCGGACATGGACGTGCTGCTTCATATAAAGGGTTAGAAGAACGTCATGCCAAATTAGCTGTGGGCAGTTCAATAACATTGGTTGAGTTTTTGTGGTGTACTCATGAAAGAACAAAAGACAAGAATAAGGTCTAAAATGGCACATGAGGATTTATCGTAATAATAACAAGAAAAGAATTTAAAATGAACATAAATGAGTTAATAGGCGAAACAACCACCTACGATAAGAAGCAACAACTCGAAGTCAAGAGACCTAAGAGCTGGCTAAAAAGTGTTTCAGCCTTTGCCAATGGTGAGGGCGGAACATTGGTGTTTGGTATCAGTGACGACGACCAAGTGGTAGGACTTGCTGATGCAGAAAGTGATGCAGAGAGAATAAGTGAGGAGATAAAGACCAAACTTGACCCTATACCTGCCGTCAACCTCGAATTTAAGGAGGTGGACGGCAAGAAGCTTGTGCTGCTTCATGTCTATAAAGGACAAGAGACACCATATTATTATATAGGTGACAAACAACGATTGGCATTTGTGAGAGTCGGTAACGAGTCAGTGGTAGCTGACAGACTTCAATTGAAGAACCTTGTTATGAGAGGTGCTGGTCGTTCGTTTGATGCTATCCCATCACCATACAAGTTTGAGGATATGTCTTTCTCCAAACTCAAATCTGTTCATTTTAAGCGATTGAACCAATCGTTTGATGATAGTGATTTCGTTTCATGGGGAATAGTTGACATTGACGGGAAACTAACCAATGCCGGTGCATTATTGGCAGATGATTCCCCTATACGCCATTCTCGTATCTTCTGCACACGTTGGAATGGACTTGACATGACGAGTGGTTTGGGGGAGGCTTTGGATGATGCCGAATTGGAAGGTAGTGTCATCAGTCAATTGCAAGATGCAGTTGCTTTTGTGAGAAACAACTCTCACAGAAGATGGTGGAAAGAAGCTGAGTATCGAGAAGAACTGCCAGATTATCCTGAGCGTGCCGTAACCGAAGTGATATGCAATGCCATCATTCATAGAGATTATATGGAACTTGGCAGTGAGATACACATAGATATGTATGACGACCGCATGGAAGTGTATTCCCCTGGTGGCATGTTTGATGGACGATTGATACAACAACTTAATCCTCTGACTGTGCCATCGAAACGTCGCAATCCTTTATTGGCAGATTTCTTTCATCGCTTGAAACTGATGGAGCGTAGAGGTAGTGGCATGAAAAAGATAATTGGTGAGTATAAGCGTTTTGAAAACTTGGAAAATTATCACGCACCAGAGTTTAGTTCCAATGCAACAGAATTTCATGTTACTCTATGGAACCTCAATTATGGGGAGGATGTCGTAAAAGACAACCTTCATGTCGTAAAAGAGACGGATGATGTCGTAAAAGATGTCGTAAAAGATGTCGTAAAAGAAAAAGCAAATGCTACAAAAGAATTTGTTAAAGCACAACGGCAAATTTATAAGTTGATTTCGCAGATGCCCCAAATCAGTGCTGCGCAAATGTCAGAGAACATGGGGATTTCTTTGCGACAAGTGCAACGATACCTCAAGCAACTTTCCGACCAAAACCTAATTGTAAGAGAAGGTAGTCGCAAAAATGGCATTTGGAAAATCTTGGACGATGAATACGAAGGCTTCTTCAAAAGAATATAAACGATAATAGCAGGTGGCTATATCCATAATAAGTAAGTAGAGAAGGAGAAATATGGGCAAGAAAATATGATACTTTCTTGCCTATTCTACATACAAATCCTTATAAATGTCTTTTAGTTGCTATAAGCACTCTCACCATGCTCGTAGATGTCGAGACCTTCCTCCTCTACTCGCTTGTCAACACGTACACCTACACTCTTATCTACTACCTTGAAGATAATATAGGTAACTACGATGCTGTAGATGATGCTTACCACGGTGGCTACTACCTGAATCCAAAGCTGATGCCAGTCGCCATAAAGGGCACCCTGCACGCCTTCGGCTCCTGTTACATATCTTGTGGCGAAAACACCGGTGAGGACAGATCCCAGGATACCACCCATGCCATGAACACCAAAGGCATCGAGGGCATCATCATACTTAAACTTCTCCTTCACCACTGCTACCATGAAGAAGCAGACGATGGTGGAAATGATTCCGATGCAGAAAGCACCCAATATATCGGTACTGCCTGCGGCTGGAGTGATGGCTACCAATCCGGCTACGGCACCGGTACAAGCACCCACCGTGGTTGGCTTCTTGTTGACAATCCAGTCGATGAGCATCCAGGTGGTGGCTGCAGCAGCTGTGGCGATATGGGTTACAAGGAAGGCATTGGCTGCCAGACCATCAGCTGCCAATCCGCTACCGGCATTGAAGCCGAACCATCCCAACCAGAGGAACGACATTCCCATGAACACGAAGGTGATGTTGTGAGGTGTGATAGGATGACCCGCACGGTAATCATCACGCTTGCCTACACAGAGTGCCATGACCAAAGCAGCTACACCGGCATTGGAAACACTTGTCGAAACCTCCGATAACGCAAGCCAGAGGATTGCCGCTATCCGCATATTCTGTGGAGAATGCCCAGGAATATCCGAAGGCTACCCATATCAAACTGACCACTGCCACAATGAATACCGTCTGCATCAGAATGCTCAGGATATTCTTCTGGCGAACCAAACCACCATAAAAAAGTGCTATACCTGGGATTGACATCAAGAGCACCAAGATGGTGGCCATGATCATCCACGCTGTGTTACCCGTATCAAGCGTAGTTAATAATAAACTGCTCATATTTATATCTTATAGTTAAATTAGAATACAATATTATAATATAGTCTCTCAAATATAAACTTCAATACCAATCATAAAGTTCAATGTTAAAACTTCAATGTTCAAACCTCAAAATTCAAAGTATCTTTATTCCTCTTTCTCAGCGTTATACAATGCGATATCGCCTCGCTCGCCAGTTCTGATTCTAACGGTATCCAGCACCGGAATCACGAAGATTCTGCCATCTCCTACCTCGCCTGTCTGGGCAGCTCCCTGGATGGCTGCGATGGTTGGCTCCACGTTCTTGTCGCGAACCACGATGTTCAGGAGCACACGCTCTATACTGCTCGTATCGTACATCACGCCACGATAAATGCGTGCCTGGCGCATCTTTCCCTCACCCCTTACATTATAATAAGAGAACCACTCGATGTCGGCAGCTAAAAGTGCCTTCTTGACATCCTCGAATCTAGACTTACGGATAATTGCCTCAATCTTCTTCATAATCCTTTAATAATTAATAATGTGTTAATACTTTTATTGATTGTCTCCAACGAAAAACGGACTTTCATTGATTGTCACGCAAATCAAGTCATCCTTTTACATATTGTTCGTTTTCGGCTGCAAAATTAATACATTTTGTCAGAATTTCAAAGATATTAAAAGCATTTCGTTTCTACTTTTCTACTGATATTATAAATTTATCCGGCTATCCTATATTCTGCTTACAATTTGTAATCTATCCTACTTTTCTGCATTACAAATTGTAAGATACTAAAAAACAACCATCATTTTCTGCATATCTTTTCTTGCACATCTCAACAAATAGTCGTACCTTTGCAACCAAAATCAAGCAAATAGTCATCGAAATATTCGAAAGACTATCAAAAAGTCAAGTTTCGAAAGAGGCAAGACTGGAAAGAATGTCGAATCTCAAGATAGAGACAAGGCGTGAGAGATAGAAGAAGAGTATTCAAACTTTAAGGACAACGCAAAATGAAAGAAACAGTTCATTTCACAAAAATGCAGGGTGCTGGAAATGACTACATTTATGTAGATACCCAGCTGTACGACATCCCCGACCCAGAAAAGGCTGCCATAGCCTGGAGTGCTTATCACACAGGCATTGGAAGCGATGGACTGGTTCTCATCGGAAAACCGCAGGATGGCAGAAGAGCAGACTACTCGATGCGCATCTTCAACGCCGATGGTTCAGAAGCGATGATGTGCGGCAACGCTAGCCGATGCATCGGAAAGTACCTTTATGAAAAAGGACTAACTCGAAAGGAAACCATCCGACTGGAAACGCTATCGGGCATCAAAATCTTGAAATTGCATCTTCAGGATAACAAGAAAGTTGTGGATTCAGTAACAGTGGATATGCTGAAACCAAGATTGGAAAATCCAGAGCAGTTTATCGGTCCTTCTGTACTCGAAGCCGACGGAAGAATCTTCGAAGGCACTTACGTTTGCATGGGCAATCCACATTTCGTTACCTTCGTTGATGACATCGACTCCATCGACATTGCCCATTACGGCAAGATACTGGAAAGAGACCAGGCTTTTCCGCAGCGCTGCAACATCGAATTCGCGCAGGTTACTGATTCTGACATCATAAGAACACGAGTTTGGGAAAGGGGAAGCGGAATTACAATGGCCTGTGGAACAGGAGCCTGTGCCACTGCCGTAGCCGCAGCCCTGACCAAGCGTGCTGGCAGAAAAAGCAGTATCGTAATGGATGGCGGAACGCTCCACATTGAATACAGCGAGGCAGACGACCATGTATACATGACGGGACCTGCCGCCTTCGCCTTTGAAGGAGAAATTGAGATTCCAGAATAAATAAGAGCAAACTTAAATAATAATAAGGTTGATGAAGATACATCAGAAAAAGAGATATCTGAAGAGACCGCAATAAAAGGAGAACAAAAATATGGCATTAGTTAATGAACATTTCCTGAAACTGGCAAACAACTATCTGTTTGCCGACATCGCAAAGAAGGTGAAAGCCTACAAGATTGCCCACCCTAAGCAGCGAGTAATCAGTCTGGGCATCGGTGACGTAACCCAGCCTCTCTGCCCTGCCGTCATCAAGGCGATGCACAAGGCAGTGGATGAGATGGCAGAACAGGCTTCCTTCAGAGGCTATGGTCCGGAGCGTGGCTACGACTTCCTTCGCGAAGCTATCATCAAAAACGACTTTCTGCCTCGTGGCATCCACCTCGACGCCAACGAGGTGTTCGTAAACGATGGAGCCAAGAGCGACACTGGAAATATTCAGGAGATTCTGAGATGGGATAACAACATCGGTGTCACCGACCCGATTTATCCGGTTTACATCGACTCTAACGTGATGATTGGCAGAGCGGGAGTCTTTGAGAACGGCAAATGGAGCAACGTAACCTACATGCCATGTGATGAGAGCGACGACTTCATCCCTCAGATTCCAGACCACCGTGTGGATATGATTTATCTCTGTTATCCAAACAACCCTACGGGTACGGTCATCTCGAAAGAAGAACTCAGAAAATGGGTAAACTATGCCATCAGAAACGAGAGTATCATCCTCTATGATGCAGCCTACGAGGCATATATCACCGACCCGGAAATTCCTCATTCTATCTACGAAATTCGTGGAGCCAGAAAGGTGGCGATAGAATTCCACAGTTATTCAAAGACAGCCGGTTTCACCGGTGTACGCTGCGGATACACCATTGTTCCTAAGGAGTTGAAGGCTAAGACTTTGACGGGCGAGGAAGTGGCACTGAACCCTATCTGGGACCGCCGCCAGTGCACCAAGTTCAATGGTACCAGCTATATCAGCCAGCGTGCTGCCGAAGCCATCTACACTCCTGAGGGCAAGGAGCAGGTGAAGGCAACCATCAATTACTATATGGAGAATGCCCACTTGATGAGAGCTGAACTCCAGAAGCTCGGCTTGAAAGTTTATGGTGGCGAGAATGCCCCATATCTCTGGGTGAAGACGCCAAACAACACACCAAGCTGGAAATTCTTCGAAGAGATGCTTTATGGTGCCAGCGTAGTCTGCACCCCAGGTGTCGGCTTCGGTCCATCAGGCGAAGGCTACATCCGTCTCACCGCCTTCGGCGAACACGAAGACTGCAAGGAAGCCATGGAGAGAATTGCCAAGTGGCTGGGAAAATAAACATTCCAACAGATTATTAAACATTGAATATCAAAAATTTTAAAATATATAAGGTATGAGCAACTTAAGATTTGAAGCTGTTTCAGAGGCTTCCAAGAGAAAGCCTGTTGAGGTAACCGCTCCTAGCGAGCGACCAAGTGAATTCTTCGGAAAGAAGGTATTCAACCGACAGAAGATGTACAAGTATCTCCCTGCAGATGTCTATGAGAAACTGGTAGATGTCATCGACAACGGAGCTCGTCTCGACCGTAACATCGCCAACGCCGTAGCCAAAGGCATCAAGCAGTGGGCTGACGAGAATGGCGTAACCCACTACACCCACTGGTTCCAGCCATTGACAGAAGGTACTGCCGAGAAGCACGATGCCTTCATCGAGCACGACGGCAAGGGTGGTATGATCGAGGAATTTTCAGGTAAGTTGCTCGTTCAGCAGGAGCCTGATGCTTCTTCATTCCCATCTGGCGGTATCCGCTCTACCTTCGAGGCTCGCGGTTACTCTGCATGGGATCCAACATCTCCTGTGTTCATCATCGACGATACACTCTGTATCCCTACTGTCTTCATCTCTTATACAGGTGAGGCTCTCGACTATAAAGCTCCGTTGCTCCGTTCATTGCACGCTGTAAACGTAGCAGCCACAGAGGTTTGCCACTACTTCAACCCTGATGTCAAGAAAGTTATTTCCAATCTCGGTTGGGAGCAGGAGTACTTCCTGGTAGATGAGAGCTTGTATGCTGCACGTCCTGACCTGATGCTGACAGGCCGCACCCTGATGGGTCATGATTCGGCAAAGAACCAGCAGATGGACGACCACTACTTCGGCGCCATCCCTGAGCGTGTTCAGGCATTCATGAAGGATTTGGAAATCCAGGCTCTTGAGCTCGGTATTCCTTGCAAGACCCGCCACAACGAGGTAGCACCAAACCAGTTTGAGTTGGCACCTATCTTCGAGGAGACCAACCTTGCCGTTGACCACAACATGCTCCTGATGAGCTTGATGAAGAAGGTGGCTCGCCATCACGGTTTCCGCGTACTTCTCCATGAGAAGCCATTCGCAGGCATCAACGGTTCAGGTAAGCACAACAACTGGAGTCTGGCTACAGATACCGGCATTCTGCTCCATGGTCCTGGCAAGACACCAGAGGACAACCTCCGTTTCGTAGTCTTCATCACAGAAACTTTGATGGGTGTATATAAACACAATGGCTTGCTCAAGGCTTCTATCATGAGTGCTACCAATGCACATCGTCTGGGCGCCAACGAGGCACCTCCAGCAATCATCTCTTCATTCCTCGGCAAGCAGTTGACCGACCTTCTCGAGCACATTGAGAAAGCCGACAAGAAGGACCTCTTCACCGTGGCTGGCAAGCAGGGCATGAAGCTGGATATCCCTGAGATTCCAGAGTTGATGATTGATAACACCGACCGTAACCGTACATCACCATTCGCCTTCACCGGCAACCGTTTCGAGTTCCGTGCCGTAGGTTCTGAGGCTAACTGTGCATCAGCAATGATTGTATTGAACACCGCCGTAGCCGAGGCTTTGACCGACTTCAAGAAGCGTGTGGATGAGTTGATTGCCAAGGGTGAGGATAAGACATCTGCCATCATCGATATCGTTCGTCAGGATTTGAAGACCTGCAAGCCTATCCGTTTCGACGGTAATGGTTATTCAGATGAGTGGGTAGAGGAAGCTGCCAAGCGTGGTCTGGACTGCGAGAAGAGCTGTCCAAAGATTTTCGAGCGTTATCTCGACCCTGCATCTATCAAGATGTTCGAGGATATGGGTGTCATGAAGAAGAACGAGCTGGAAGCCCGTAACGAGGTGAAATGGGAGACCTACACCAAGAAGATTCAGATTGAGGCTCGTGTAATGGGCGACTTGAGCATGAACCACATCATCCCAGTGGCTACTCACTATCAGAGTCAGTTGGCTAAGAATGTGGAGAACATGATTGATATCTTCGGCGACGAGGAAGGCAAGAAATTGACAGCCCGCAACATCAATATCATCAAGAAGATTGCCGAGCGCACTCAGATTATCGAGACCGGTGTTGAGGAGTTGGTTAATGCCCGCAAGGTAGCCAACAAGATTGAGAATGAGCACGATAAGGCGATAGCTTATCATGACACGGTAGCTCCAAAGATGGAGGAGATCCGTTATCAGATTGACAAGTTGGAGTTGGCAGTAGCCGATGAGCTCTGGACCTTGCCTAAGTATCGTGAGCTCCTGTTCATCCGCTAAGGTCATTATCTTCAAATCGAAATAAAAAAAGCTCTAAAAAGGGCTACTCTTCATCAGATATAACAATTGAACGATCAATCTATTTCTTTTATTGGTTGTTTAAGTTTGCGCGGAGTGTGGTTGTGAAATCACGCTCCGCTTTTTTTCCCAAAAATTACGCTAAAATCTGCTGAATAGCTTAAAATGAGCGATTTATGAGTGTTTCACCTCAATGGAGGTAATGATTTAGCAACGGTTCTAATTTCTGCAATCTGCATACGTTTGCTTACCTAACAACTCTTATTAACTGCAAAATTACAACAATAACACGAAACCGCAAGGGATTTTTGCAACTTTTACAGTTAAATTTCTGTAATTATATAATGTGGCATAATCGTAATCACAGAAAAAAATGTATTTTTGTAGGCAAGAATCATATAAAAACAAGACCCGATAGCTTGACGAATCAGAGGCTACCGGGAATCAACGCTACAAAGATAGTGTTTTTTCTTGTTACAACCAAGTAAATGGACGATTTTTTATGGAATATTTAGAATTTGAGCGAATCTTGTCTGCCAAACGAATGCAGAGATATAAGGATGCTGCGAATGGTGACACTCGCAAGGCTATGGCTTTGTATCGCTACAACTTACGTTTGTCGCAGGAGATGTTTACGATAGTTAGCTGCTTTGAAGTGGCATTGCGTAATGCGATTGATAGTCTTTTGGTGCCGACCTTGGGAGAGAATTGGCTGAAAGATTCTGTTCAAGACAATGGAATATTCTCCAATGGACGCATGAACGAGACAAGGAAAATCATAGAAAAGGCATACAACCGATTGAATAGACAAGGCATATACTCTCATTCCAAACTGATTGCAGAAATGGAATTTGGTGTTTGGAAATATATGTATTCCTCACTACAATATCGTGTGACAGGACAATGTCTGCTAAGGGCATTCCCTAACAAACCTCGTTCGTCAGCTGCGATTCAATACAACAACACATACATATTCAATGAACTTGACAAGGTGAACAGTTTGAGAAACAGAATTGCACACCATGAACCTATCTGTTTCAGACTTCATGCATCGGAAATTGACACAAGTTACATCGTCAATGAATACCAGAAAATTCAGACTTTATTCTCTTGGATGGGAATAGATTCTCGCTCAATGTTGTATGGGCTCGACCATGTGCAGAGTGTCTGTTCCAAAATCAATGCCTTAAAATAAGGCATATTTACATTCTTTAACCAAATTTCGTGCAGTCATCAAGCCATTGGTGTATCTATATCAAAATAGATAGTACGAAACAATTCGCTCATGGCTTCGAATATAACAACATTAGTAGAAAAAGCAAAACTAGGTGACGCTGACGCTTTCAGCACATTATACCAGATGTATTATCCTAAGATGAAAGGGATATGCATCAATATTCTTAGAGAGGACAAGGCTGTCGTTGATGACCTTGTCCAAGATGCTTTTGTACTTGCGTTTGTTTCGTTGAAAGACTTGAAAAATACTCATAGGTTTAGTCAATGGCTTACAAGTATCACCACTAACCTTGTCTTGAAATATCAGGAGAAAGGTAAGAAGTACAATTTCATTTCCTTGTCTGAAATAGAGGAAGATTTTAGTATCGTGTTGGAAAATGACAGTGCTTCCCAGCAATCAATTCAGTATGAGGAAATCATGTCGGCAATAGACAATTTGCCAGAAGGGTATAAGAAAATATTCAATATGTCCGTATTGGATGGCTTATCACATCGAGAAATCGGAGAATTGCTTGATATTGCCCCACATAGTTCTTCCTCACAATTGGCAAGGGCAAAGGCAATGTTGCGAAATACATTGTTTCCAAGGGCTATGCTTCTCATCGCATTGGCGTTGATAGTCATTCCTGTATATAGATATTTTACAGCAAAGAAGAAACTCGTTTCTAAAAATGATGTGAATATAGTTAGAACCCGAAAGCCAAGTAAAGGCATTACGCCTATGCAAAAGAAACCTAATGTTTCTGTTAGTAGTGCGCAAAATGCTGTTTTATGCTCTAATTATCTAAGTGTTCAACATGGAAAGAACACTGTAATAACTGTTAGTGATTCTATTAAGGCTGGTCAAAATGTTATTGTCGAAATATCCGATTCTTTGCAGGAGAGCCAACATTTTTTGGCAGATAACAAGCGAGATAGTATCATCATAAAAGATTCTGTCTATACACCTATTCCAAATGAGGAAAAATGGATTGCAGGTGATACAAGGACGCACAAGAAAAGTAAATGGCAATTGCTTGCAGCAGGTTCTTTGGGTACTACTCTTGCACAAAACGTCTATAAGATTATAGCAGGCAGCGGTGATGATATAACGAGTGAACAACCATCAGAAAAGAGCTTTACGACATGGGAAGAGTATGCGGAATATCTACATCGCTTAACTCCAACAGACCATACGGCTGAAAATGTTGCCATGATGGATATTGCCGATAACAACAAGGGTAAAATTGAAGAGGCAGAACATCATGACAAACCTATAACATTAGGATTGGCTGTGAACAAGAATATTGGAAAGCATTGGAGTTTGGAAACAGGACTCCAATACTCTTACTTGAAATCATACTTCACCTTAGGTACAGGCGATTACCGTGTTGACAAGGAACAAAAGTTACATTACATCGGTATTCCTGTCAAGCTCTCATACCAATTCATGAGGTACAAGAGGCTGTCAGCTTATGGTTCAGCAGGAGCAAGCATTCAGATACCATTATATGGAAAGACTTATGCAGATTATATAGTAGGAGGAAAGTCTGGCTATACAACGGATTGGAAGACAACATCTTCAATGCAGTGGACTGTTAACACAAACATTGGAATACAATATCAATTTGCACCAAAGCTGACTTTATTTGTTGAGCCTACGCTGAATTGGTATATTCCGAATGGAAGTGCTGTCAAGAATGCTTGGACAGAACGTCCATTTACCTTGACTGTGCCTTTCGGCATTAGGTTCTCTTGGTAAAAAAGTCTCATTTTGCGTGCAGTCTTTATGAACTTTCTGTATCTATATTTACAGAAAGTTCAAAAAATAAGATACATGCAAAAAAGACATACAGACAGGAAGATGTATTTCCGTGACTTGGAGATAACATCTAAGGAGTTTTACATCAGTTACTTGTCAGATTTCACGGAACTGACATCAAAGAGTAGAATCTTGGAGGTTGGCTGTGGCGAAGGAGGAAACTTAGTTCCCTTTGCACAGTTGGGCTGCAAGGTGACAGGCATAGATGTTGCGGAATGCAGAATCAAAGATGCTAAGGCATACTTTTCTGAGATCTGTAATCATGCAACATTTGTATGCTGTGATTTCATGCAATATCCTGTTCCATGTAATGAAGAGGATAAATATGATGTAATACTATTGCATGATGTGATAGAACACGTTCCGACAAAAGAACTTTTTCTTGTACACCTAAGAAAATTTCTGAAAACAAAAGGTGTGCTGTTTGTCGGATTTCCAGCATGGCAGATGCCTTTTGGGGGACATCAACAGATTTGCAGAAGCAAACTTTGCTCCCATCTTCCATTCATTCACTTGTTGTCAAACCCTTTATACAAGTTGTTGCTAAAAGCATGCAATGAAGAGAAAGGAACAATAAATGAACTTATGAGCATAAAAGATTGCCGAACAAGTATAGAGTTGTTTGAAAGACTCATACACCAATGTGGCTTTTCGGTAACTGACCAAAAACTTTGGTTCATCAATCCTCATTACAAGCAGAAGTTCCATCTTACCCCACGGCTCTTGCCTCATTGGGTCTGGAGAGTGAAGTATATCAGAAATTTCTTCACCACTTCATGCTGGTATGTATTAAGCATCGGTAATAAAGAGAAATTTTAAAGGAAAGTTATATCGTAAAACTTGATAATCCATGAGGGCGCTAAGCGTACCCTCATAGATTTTTATAATCTTAGACTTTTCTCCATTGAAAACAAATGTAACTTTAGGTTATTCCATTGCTCTTTGAACCATTCAACAATAGGCTGTCTATTGACATATAAAAACAATTGGTTAGGCTTGGTAGAATCAGCGAACACCTTGATTTCTGCATTCTCCACTTTGAACTTTCTTCTGTGTTCCTCGGAATAGAGTGAACCGCTAAAGTTGAGTGCCTTTCCGGTCAGAAGCACTCCGATTTGCTCGATGGAGAAGCCAATCTTCCTGCACAGGTCTTCCATTTGCAAGCGTGCATCCAACATAGGGAACCAAGGCTTGGCTTTGCGGATGATGTCGTTGAGTAAAGAAACCTCTTCTGTGTGCTTGCTCTCTAAATTCGCAACCTCCGATTGGTGCTTCTGCCGCATCTCGCCAAGCTGTTTACTGTGGCTGTCCTCCATTCGCTGCACCTTCTCATGGAGTTCGTCTATGTATTGCTCTCGGTCTGTTACAAGCTCACACAACTTTCGGTTGTGTTGTTCCACCTCCTTCAATTTTCCACTGCCCAAAAGAGAACCAATCTTTGAAACAAGGGCGGTCTTGGCTTCCATCTTAGCAGCCTGTAGCTTCTCCGTGCTGATTTCACTCTTGGTTTGTTGTAGAAGTTGTTCTGCTTCCTCTACATCGGATTGCAATAGTTTCATGCAGTTTTGAAGTCTCTCCGTCTCTCGCTTGATGTTGCGGTAATACTGTGCCGTGGTGGTATGCCTCGCATCCGATCCACGGATACCTCTCATCAAGCCATACTTGCCCATGGCTTCAGCATAGCTGTCGTGATAGCCAACCATCTTGTCACGGTTGAGCACATCATCGGCACACAACCTCACGACATTGGCTTTCTTGCGGTATGTCCGCTTGCCCTCTTCCGTTGTCTTGTTCTTCGCCTTTCTCCGTTCGCCAGTCACTATCGGAACGATGGAGGCGTGGAGATGTGGCGTGTGCTCGTCCATGTGGAGAACCACCGACACGACATTCTCCTTGCCGAACGTGTCCTGCAACCACTTCAAGCTGTCGTTGCACCAATCGTCAAGCTGATCATTGGCTGCGATGTTCATCATGTCCTCGTGCGTTCCAGACAGCACGGTTCTAATCACCCTCACCTGGTCATTGGTTATCTTGCGCTTGATGCCTGCCGTCTTGATGCGGTGGGCGATGGCTTCGTCACGACCATACACACCGCTCGGCATCTTGACAAGCTCACGGTTGAGGTGAGTTCTCGTAGGGTCAGCGTTGTCGGGTATCACCTTGCGCTCTATGTGGTCTGACTCCCTTGCGTCAGAGCTGCCCTTTGCCTTCTTGAAATCCAAACTGAAATGTCCCATAATAAACTTGTTTTTGAGTTGTACAAATCCGCTTGCCGCATTGCGCCCTGCGCATGGCTCACGGGGTTTCAAAAGGGGATGCCCCTTTGCTCAAATGGGTGTTTTTAGCGGTGGCGTGCCACTGCGTCAAGAAAACGCCCTATTGAGCTATGGCTTTTCCGTTCAGAATAGCCATTGGAGCAGGAACCGCCTACATACCTAAGGCTGCGCCTTTCTTCCGAGGTGGAGCAGTCCGCTTAACAGGCTGTACTTGGTGTACCGACTGTTTGGATTTCACTCCGCACAGATAGTCGTTCAAGTCGTTGTACTCGCTGTACAAGTGGGATGCATCCCTCACACGGTAGCTGAGGGCGTTCTCGATGGCAAGCGTTGCCTTCCGCCCTGCCTCGTCGTTGTCGAGCAGACAACTGATGCGCTCGTAGCCGTGGAGTGCGTCAACAGCCTTGTCCACATTGCTTGTGGAGTTGAGTATCACGTAGTCCTGCGCTTCCAATGACGGACAAGACGGAAACTTCTCCATGCGTAACGAGAGAAAGGAAAGATAGTCCATCATGCCCTCGAAAACATAGCAAGAGTATCTTGGCTCGCCTTGCTGTCGGATATGTGTGATGTCCTTGGGGGACATGCAACCCTTGAAGAATCGGTTACGAACCTCGTAACCGCCCGACTTGTTCTTGAAGCCGATGGCGAAGTAGTTCTTGCCATTATGCGAGAAGTGGAGTTCCACACATTCCTTTCGGGCTATGCACAGGTCAATATTCCGCTCGCTCAGATAGCGCAGGAGTGCAGGGTGGTTGAGCTCCCTAACCTCCAATCTCTCAAAACTCGGCTCGGAAGCTTGCTGAGGGAAAGAAAAGTCGGTCGGGCGTACATGGGGCGCTTGCTTCTCCATCTTGTCCAAGAGATATGGCAAGTTGTCTGATGCGTAAAGGTATGACGCAAGGGTGATGATGTTGCCGCCCTTGCCCATTCCGAAATCGAACCAACTGTTCATCGTGGTGTTCACCTTGAAAGATGGCTCGCTCTCGTTTCTCAGCGGTGACTTGTACCAAAGGTTTGCACCCTGCTGTTTGACAGGGTGGTGTCCCAAACTTAGCAGATAATCTGCAATCTTGATTTGCTTTGCTTCTTGAATATTCATGTCTTACTGTGGATTAAGTGGTGTATGTATTTCTGATGAATTGTTGAAAATAGTATGTATTGGTATGATAACCAAAGGCTTATCTTCTCAACAAACTCTCAACAAATGGTTCTTTTCAACAAAATCACTGGGCAAAAGAGAAAGACAGGCATTAGCGGTCATGTTTTCTCTTTTCAACAGTCTCTTTCTTTTGTTGAGAGATTTGTTGAGAAAATGTTGAGCCTTAAATACTTGATATCCAACACTTCTTTCGTCATATTCAACAATTCAACAAAATTATATGCTATTTAGCTTGTCCCTCGTTACAGTGTAGAACCTGCCCACACGTTTTGTTGGCGAGTAGTGACCGCTGCTGTTGTAGTTGTACTCGTATGAGGTGTAGGTGAGGGCGTTCTCTGAAGGTTGCAGCTTCCAACAGTCCTGCACTATCTTTCGCACAAGGTGCTTCTCCGCTTTCACGTGGTTGCATTGCAACAAGGCGATTGCATCATTGAGGCAGAATTGCAAACTGTCGGTTTGGGTGTTCTCCATGACCTCAAGGAACAGCTCCGACATTTCCACCTCAAGTCGGTTGCGGTTGCAGCGTATGATTCTCCTCAGAGCATCGGTCGCTATCTGTTCGGGGGCGAACCACATTCGGCTCTTGTGCTCTGTGGATAGCGTTCTGCCTTGCAGCTGGAACAGAAAAGCAGGTATCTCAGCCTTTAGTTTCTCCAAGAAGTTGGTATCATCCGCTTGCAATGATGAAATCTTCCTCACCCAATATCGGGTCTCTCCCTCGTCAATGATGACAGGCAAGGACTCGTTGTTGGAACATAGCACGAACTTGGCAAAGAAAGAAATTTCATTTCTGTCCTTGCCCTTGGCTTCCACCTTATACGAGAGTGTGGTGCTGAGGTTCTTCAACCGCTCGGAATCCTCCCTGCGGCTGAGCAACACCTCGTCCACGACAATGAGCAGCTTGCCAGCCCAATCGGAGTTGAACTGACTGCGGAAGTCCTCGTTGGTGTTGAATGTTACGTTGTCTTGAAACAACGCTTTCAGAAAGTTCAAGAATGTGGTCTTGCCAGTGTTTCTTTCCTCTGATACAAGCAACAGAATGGGCAACTTTTGCACAGGTTTGAGATAGAGTAGTTGCAGGTAGTCCATGCCAAGCTCGTATTGCTCACCAAAGATGTGACTTAGCAACTTCTTGATGTTCGGAAAGTCCCCTTGCATTGGCTTGTGACCTATCGGCTCGTATAGATTGAGGAAACCATCTATCACCGTGCGATGGTTCACATGTTCTGGAACGGTACAGAAGCCGTCATACTTGTGAACGTACACATGCATGTCATATGGACTAAAACGCATCGAAAAGAACTCCAAACAAAACTTAGAGAAACGTCATAAATAGCTCATTTTCAATACATATTCATTAACATAACGCTCCAACCGCCTATTGCGAGTTTCATCCGTTTATAGTAATTTTGTACCACGGTTGTACCATGGGCAGAGGGACACACGGTTCTTAATGAGGGTTCTTATTTCCTCTTATTTCCCCTTGTTTCCTCTTAAAAGTTTCCGTCAAGGACCATCCCCCATGAGTCACTGCAAAATTCAAAAATAACGGTAAAAATGAATACTACAACTCGCATTCCAATCGTGCTGATGTCCGTAGAGGAAACAGCGCAGGCAGTAAGCATCAGCGTCAAGACAGTACGCAGTCTTATTCGTCAAGGCAGGCTAAGAGCCGTAAATTTCGGTACACGCATGACCAGGATCTATTTGCAAGACCTTCTTGAAATAGCCAAGGGACAAGGTTATCAGGTGGTTCTCCCTTCTTCCCTATCGTTAGAAGGAGCAACGTCCAAGAAAGCACAGAGGCTAAAAGATGCCGAGACTGGCTCAGTCAACAAGTTGGCAAAGTGTCGCAAGACTCCCAGGGCTGGTGAAAGAGCACCTGATGGAGTAACCCACGACACCCATTACACAATGGCAGAGGTGTTGAGCACCTTTAATATCAAGTATGGAAGATTCTATGAAGTCCGCAATCGTTACCAACTCCAGTCAGTTCACGCATGGGGAACGACCTGCTTCAAGAAAGAAGACGTGGAAAGGGTTATCGGGCTTTATAATGAAGAACAGGGTAAGAACATTTCCGATGACTGGTACACCTGCTTCGACATCATGAAACTCTACGGATTAGGCAAGACACAGGTACGCAGATTTGCGGAGACCCATGGAGTGAGAATCCGAAAGTTCAAAGGCGGAAGAGCCAACTACTATCTGAAAGCAGACTGGGAGGCTGCACGCAAGAAGGCAGAGAAAAGCAGTACTACGACCAAGGCAAAACGGAAGTGAGACACAAGTCAAGAGATGGTTCAAACAAACTCATATACGACCCATGCCGTTGCAATTGCTATGCAGCACCCATCCATGTCGGTCGAAACAAACCCACAACGCAGAGTAACGGATATAAGACAAAAAACGCATCCAATACCTGCTTTTAGTCTGATTTTGAGCGTAAAATCATACTCAAAAGCAAATTCAGGTTAAATTCTGGCTGTATTTGAAGCCATCTTTGCTTTTCTCTTTTCACGGCAATCTAACTTTGCATCGGATTTGAGAGTTAAAGCGTTGCGACCATGGCTATTCGCATCCACAGATACACATCGGTAAGAATAATAAAAGAATAACAATATGACGAACATTTGTACAAAGGTCACCGTGCGGAAACGACCTATCAAGAACGGACAGACTTCCCTCTATCTGGATTTCTATCCTCCAATCCGCAACCCGAAGACAGGCAAGCTCTCACGCAGGGAGTACCTTGGTCTTTACATCTACACCAACCCTGTTGAACGCTTTCAGCAGGAGTACAACAAAAGTATGATTCAGAAAGCGGAAATCATCAAGTGCCGCAGGACTGAGTCCATCATCAATGAGGAGTATGGCTTCCTCGACCGCAACAAGGGCAAGGAGAGCTTCTTGGAATATTTCAAGAACCTCATGATTGAGCGTGGCAGCAGCCAGAACTGGGCAACCGCCTACATGCACTTCCACAATTACACGCATGGCGAGTGCCGCTTCTGCGACCTTACCGTTCCGTACTGCCAGGGATTCCTCGACTACCTGTTGTCGGATGCCTGTATGCACAACGGCAAGCGCATGATGGGAACAACAGCCAACAACAACCTTACCAAGTTGAAGTGCATCCTTGCCATCGCATACGAGGACGGACTGCTCAAAGAGAATATCGCCAAGAAACTTGTGCGTGCCAAGGCTCATGGCAACAAGCGGCAGTTCCTCACCAAGGAAGAGTTGTTGCAGTTGTCTCAGACTCCTTGCAAGAGTGATGTCCTTCGCCGTGCAGGTCTCTTCTCCTGCCTTACAGGTCTTCGCCTTTCTGACTGCATCAGACTCCAGTGGGAGAATATCGTCAAGTTGGCTGATGGCGGCTGGGGAATGGACATTATCACAAAGAAGACTTCCACCGCTGCAATCCTGCCTATCAGCGAAGAGGCTTTGCAGCTCTGTGGCGAGCGAAGCACTGGACAGGTGTTCAAGAATCTCACGAACAGTACAGTGGCATTGTATCTCAAACCGTGGATAAAGGCTTCCGGCATCGAGAAACACATCACCTTCCACTGCTTCCGTCATACCTTTGCCACCTTGCAGTTGGCAGAGGGAACGGACATCTACACCGTGAGCAAGCTGCTTACCCATAGCAATCTTGCCACTACTCAGGTGTATGCCGATGTGGTGGACGAACTCAAACGTGATGCGGCAGAACGTATCTCGCTCAAAATACCAACAAAGGAAGAGAGTGACCAGACATAAGTGAAAAACATAATCAGGATAACAAATGGAAGAAAACAAATCATTATCGTTCGACCAACTGCCCAGTGCAGTTGGCGAACTTCTGACAAAGGTCAATACGATGATGACTCGTCTTGATGACATTGGTCAGAGAATAGGCAATGCTCCGAGCGAGAATGACCATGTTCTTATGGACATCAGAGAGGCAAGTGCCTTCGTCCGAAAGAAAGTCTCATCGCTTTATGCTTACACATCTGAAAGGCGCATTCCTTTCTACAAGAGAGGGAACACGCTCTACTTCTTCAAAGACCAGCTGATAAAATGGATTGAGGCAGGTGGCTCATGGGACAAGCCTTACGAATCGACCCAGGAGGAACAGGCAGACTTCGAGGCTCATCTGGCAATGTTGCAGAAAAGCAAGAAGAACAAGCCTGCCTCCATGAAGAGGGTCAAGGGCGAGAAAAATCCTGATGGGGAAGAATGGCATGACGGATAAGAGAATCATGTAATCTACTTTTTACGAAAGGGGAAAGAGAAACTATTCATTCTTTCTTTGCTGAGTAATCCGTTTCACTAATAATCAGTTTTTCAAGATGAGTAACCAAAGCATAAAATACGGAATCCTGCTGACCAAGGAACAGCTCGATTTCTTGAAGGATGACAGGCAGGGCTTCCACCGCATGACCGCCTTCGGCACTTTTGTATCAATGGCATCCACCAAGCCAAGTGTTTATCTGAAGACAGGCTTCTCCGCTTCTCTCTCCATCGGGCAGTTTGCCATCTCTACCGTTGAGCTGTCTGCCCTTTGGAAGTGTGACCGCAAGACAGCGGCAAAGGTGGTGGAACTGTTCAATCAGGTGGGCATCCTCTCAACCGAGAGGAACAACCGCACCTCCATACATACGATACTATGCATCGCCTTCTGGTACGTTGACGGCATCAAGGAAGCCATCAAGAACCCCTTCTACAACCGTCAATCCGTGACTTCCGCCACCCAAGAGGAATCGGTGTCCAATGTCCCATCCGATACCGCTTGCTCTTCGGAAGGCAATCTTTCCAATGGCATAGGTCAGCAGAAAGACAGCAGCGTCAATCCTGCCACTACTGACATTCTGCAGCCCCATGTTCCTGCCTCTTATAATACCTCTTCCCCTTTCGTTAATTCTCATGTTATCGGGGATGGACTTTCAGATCCTTCTCCGATACCACAAGACTTCAAACAAAGGGAAAAGGAAGGTGATGACCATTTTGAGTATGAGGTTGGACAGCCGTCAGAAGATGACTGCAATCAAGGAGAAGGGGCATCACCCATTGAGTTGCTGCCGTCTCCTGTCTATGATGACGAGGGCAACCTCTTGCAGCCACCGCCCCATGAAGGACGATGCGAGGATCACACGGAGAGACATGGCGCGCATATCACCCCAAGTCACTCATGATGTCATCTCTACTTTTCCCTTATTTCGACTATTGACGTTCCCGACAGGCAAGCTATCCAGAAGCCGCTACCTCTATTAGCCGTAGTTTTTTTTCGGAGGTCTAAACAAGAAGTACCAGTGTCAGACGGTTTCGCTTCGCCCACCGCTTCCTACTGGCATTCTTGAATGTTCGCAGGCTCACATTGGCTGTCCTGTTATATCAAGTATAAACTTTATAAACCCCATCTACAATGACAAAAGACAAGAATAACAACACGGAGAAAACCTCAAGGAAGAGACCTCCGAAGACCAGACACATTGACGTTCGTTTCACAGAAGAACACTACGACTTGGTAGTACATAATGCCCGACTGTCAGGCAGGAGCAAGAGCACATATCTTCATGACTTAGGCATCGGACACAAGCCATCCCTACCCATGACCGCAGAGCAGGAGGAAGCCTTGAAGGGCTTAATCGGGGCAAGGTCTGAACTGGTTTATGTGCGCAATGCGCTTCATGCCCTGCCACAGACCGAGAGACTAAAACTCTTCAAGAGAGCCGACTTCATGGAACGTTGGCTTCAAGGCATCAACACCCTGATAGAGGAATTGAGCCGCATTAGAGACAAATTCTTGGATATGTTATGATAGCAAAAGCGTCAGCAATTCAGCATGGTCAGGCAATGACCAATTACGCAACCAAAAACAATCGCGCGGACATCGTCAAGACCAACCATCTCAGCGAGGGTCTGCCGCCGATGGGCATGTGGGACGAGATGGTGCTGCATCAGTCCATGTTCAAGCAGAGGTATGCCAAGAAGCCCATCGAACTGACGTCCATCCGCTTTGAGCTTTCCCCATCTGAGGAGGAGGCACGTAACTGGACTATGGAGGACTGGAGAAGATTCCTTGACGAGTTCATTCGTGAGATGGATGGTATCTCCAAGGTGAACCACATCGGCAAGAAGAAAGGCAAGGCTGCAACTTCGGTCAAGCCGACCAACATAGCCAACTCACAATATTTTGCCGCCCTTCACCGTGACTCCAAGAGTGGCATTCCCCACCTGCATCTGGTGGTGAACCGCATCGACATGGACGGTAATCTCAATGATGTGAAGTTCATCGGTGAGCGTGCCGTGATGGCTGCGAAAGCCATCAATCAGCGTCATGGTTGGAAGGATGCCATGGATATTCGTCAGGAACGCATTGCAGAGGTGACCAAAGCCTGTATGGATGTGCTGCGTTCAATGCCGTTCTTTGATTGGGATGAATATGCCGACCGATTGAGGGCAAAGGGATATGACATCGAGCTTATCCGTGACAAGAATGGTCAAGGCAGGGTGCATGGCTACCGCTTCAAGTTCGGAAAAACTACCATCAAGGCTTCCGAACTGGGTGTAGGAAGGAATCTCACCGCATCGAAAATCGGGAATACCTTCCGCAAGCTGCACCCTCAGCCAACACCTGTTGCAGTTGGTCAAAGACCTTCTCCTTCTGTTTCAAACGCTACCACATTGGACAGCAGAAATACGGCATCGCAAGGTGGTCTGTCTCGTACAAGCAATGTTGCCAAACCTGACCTTCCTGCCGGATTGAGAAAGATTATTGAAGTCGATGGTGAGCGTTTCAGCATAGTCATGCCGAGAACTGCTTACGACACGATGAACAGTTGTATCGAAGTTCCCGAGAATGGATCCGCAAGCCACACTGACATTCTGAATGTAGCCATGCTGCTCTTCATGAACTACCTTGATGCTGCCACATCGATGTCTGAGTCATGTGGTGGCGGTGGCAGTCCTGGCAGTGGCTGGGGACGTGATAAGGACGATGATGACCGTGAATGGGCAAGACGTTGCGCAATGCAAGCAAACACACTCTGCAAGCCGATAAAGAGAGGCATGAAACGATAACTTTTCAAACAAGAACGGTATGGGAAGAAACAAGAAAGATGCCACACAGGATGTGCTTAACCTGTACAATCAGATGCAGGAGGACGAGAACATCGAGAGTGGCAAGGAAGAAATCAAAGTGACCCTGAAAGAGATTGAATCAGCCAAGAAAGCACTCTATGAGGCAAAGGAGGAACTGGGCAATGCCTATCGGAGGTTGGAATCAACGAAAGTGGCACTTATGGCTGCCCACAGGAGCACGGACAACATCGTGGATAGTATATGCCATGCCATAGTCAAGGCAGAGCAGAGCAACCTCAAAGTCGGCATCAACGATGAAGGAGTTGCCCAGTTGGATAAGCGGAACAACACCGCCATTTCTGCTTTCAAGCAAGCCCTTGACGAGCATGAGAAGCGGATAAACGACCTGTTCACTCACCAGCAGAAAGAGCTTAAACGAATCCGCAATATCGAGGAGGGTGCATACTTCAACGGTAGCACCTATGCCTGGATGTTCGGCTTGGCTTTCCTAAGTTGGTCTATCATCTTTGTTGAAATCACCATTTGGATATGCATCACACTTTTTTAGAAAACTCAAAACATCAGAATCATGACAGACAACGAATACAGCAAGGCAAGAAAAGCCGCTGTTGATGCCCTTATCTACTGGGCAAAGACAGGCATGAGAGAGTTCACCATGCGTGACGCAGTAAACGACTATCTGGAGGCGAGCGGTGCTAACCGCCCCTCCATCGGTGGCGAATAGACCATCCTTGCACACAGAAAAAATGCAGCCAACCGACTGGCGATTGACTGCATATACAATTCATTTTGCAATAAGATTACTTACTTTCCCTCTTTTCCATCGGTTTTATTAGATGAGTTTGTTTTTGTAGTTGCTGTTTTTGATGAGGTTGCTCGTGGAAGAAGAGTTGGATTAGAGCCTATTGACCAACGATTATTCTTCGGTTGCGACGGAGGAACATTTGTGTTTGTGCGACTGGTTTCTTTTCGCTTTTGTTCCGCTTTTCTTTTTTCCTCTGCTCTTCTCCTCGCATTTTCCCGTTCTAAAGCAATGCGATTACGTTCATTAATCTCATGAAGACGTTGATTGTTTATCCTTTGTTGCTCTTGTTGGAATCGTCTCTCATTTTCTTTTCTAATTTGTTCATTACGTTCTTCTTCAAGATATCCTAAATTCCGCAGCATTTTAGTTTAACTTATTTTATAAGTACCTGAGCAACAAAAAGTTGCTCAGGATTTTGCCATGTCAGATTTTTCACCTATCTTAGTGTTGCAAATCAAAATATGTATCAAACCCGACAGACATGGCAAAGGTAGCAATAAAATCTGAGAAACTCTCTCCTTTTGGAGGAATTTTTTCAATAATGGAGCAATTTGACTCCAATCTCTCATCTGTAATCGACTCAACCCTCGGTATGAGATGTAGGCTGTATGGTTATCAATACAGCGAAATCATCCGTTCGCTTATGAGCGTTTATTTCTGTGGCGGCTCATGCATAGAGGATGTCACCACTCATCTGATGTATCACCTCTCGCTTCATCCGACACTTCGCACATGCAGTGCCGACACGATTCTCAGAGCCATAAAGGAACTGACCCAGGATAACATTTCCTACACATCCGACACTGGCAAGACCTACGACTTCAACACGGCAGACATGCTGAATACACTGCTCCTCAATTGCCTATTGTCCACAGGGCAGCTGAAAGAGGGCGAGGGGTATGACGTTGACTTCGACCACCAGTTCATAGAGGCTGAGAAGTTTGATGCGAAACCCACATACAAGAAGTTTCTCGGGTACCGTCCAGGTGTGGCTGTCATTGGCGACATGATTGTCGGCATAGAGAACAGCGACGGCAACACTAACGTTCGTTTCCACCAGAAGGACACGTTGAGGAGATTCTTTGAGAGGATTGAACAGAAAGGATTGACAGTCAATCGTTTCAGGGCAGATTGCGGATCCTGCTCAGAGGAAATTGTGGAAGAGGTCGGAAAGCATTGCATGACTTTCTATATCCGCGCCAACCGCTGCGGTTCGCTCTACGATGACATCTTTGCACTCAGAGGGTGGAAGAGAGAGGAACTGGGCGGCATTGAGTTTGAACTGAACTCCATTCTTGTTGAGAAATGGAAAGGGAGGGCATACCGTCTTGTAATCCAAAGGCAGAAGCGAATTGACGGTGAGATTGACCTGTGGGAAGGCGAATACACCTACCGCTGCATCCTTACAAATGACTACGAGTCTTCCGAGAAAGAGATTGTCAAATTCTATAACCTCCGTGGAGGGAAGGAACGCATCTTCGATGAAATGAATAACGGATTCGGCTGGAACAGGCTTCCAAAATCCTTCATGGGAGAAAACACGGTGTTTCTTCTGCTTACGGCACTCATACGCAACTTCTATAAATTCATCATGGCGAGGCTTGACGTGAAGAGGTTCGGACTCAAAGCAACAAGCCGCATCAAGGCGTTTGTCTTCAAGTTCATCTCTGTGCCAGCCAAATGGGTCAGGACATCAAGGCAGTATGTGCTGAATATCTATTCATGCAACAACGCTTATGCTGATGTGTTCCAGAATGACTTTGGATGACACCGACAACTTATGGTCGTGATTTTGCGTATTGCCTCAAGTCGCATGGTGGGGTAAGGGGATTTAATGCGTCTTTGTGGCGATTTTTGCTGCGTTGCACCCTCTTTTGCCACAGTGTCGCTACCTTTTTGACCTCTGTGTCATCTTATGAGGGCGGTTGCGGATTTGAGGTTGAACTTTTGTGCAATGTTGAAGATTAGTAATTCTATTCAACATTTGTGCTAAAAGTCGGCTCCATCGCCAATTTGCCAGCCGTTATGCGGCAGCTTAAAAAAAGACGACACCAAACCAAAAAAATCATCTTGACAACCACCCGACTTTGAACTACGAAGGATGAAATTTTTCAGGGACAACTTCCAGCATTTCCAAAAAACAGTTTAACCATTGACTTGGAGACAAACAAACAATTTGAGCATTAAGGTTTAAACCGAATTTTTCCGAAATTGACCTGACCTGACTTTTCCTGAAAATCGACTTTAAAGCTGTTTTTACAGATAAATCAGGTTTCTCTAACAGACAGGAAATAAATGCTAAGTATTTGGCTTTAAACTTAAAATCAAAAAATAAGTGTTTTCTTTTAATGTTTAACAGGGCTGATTTGACAGTTGGCGGTGGCAAGAAACTTTCAGGACCTACCTCATAGACAAGTTTCAAATCAAAAAAAGTATGATAGAAAACGGTATATGGATTGTAAAGCTTCCTCGAAAATAACTTTTGTGTAGGTTCTAATTGAAGGACAATGGAACCTCCCAGAAAATTTCCAAGACTCTCAAACATCAGGATTTTGAAAATATCGGAAGTAATGCCATAAGGAATATTTGACACCACTTTGAAAGGAAATTTCGGAACTGCAAAATTCCTAAAATCACAACCGACAACTTGAACATTTCGGGCATCAGAAAATAATTTTCGTAAATGTTCAACCAAAGCTGTGTCGTTTTCAATAGCAACAACATTGTTGGCGATTTTTAATAAATGAACAGTAAGAAACCCCTTGCCTGCCCCAATATCTAAAACCGTATCCTGATTACTTATATTTGCTTGTCTTATTGCATCTTTTATTAGCACTTTATCAATAGTAAAGTGCTGACCCGTAAAACGAACGGGCAATTTCTTTTTTGTCTTCATAAAATAAAAAATTTAAATTAAACAATATGCCTTTCGGCATTATTTGACAATCTCAATAAAATCAGTAGGAATATACGCAGTAGCGACAAGGCACAATCCCGAGATCTCAACAACAATTCTTTGTTGTCCTGCTATTCTGGCAACTTTTCCAACCACTCCCTTGAAGTCACCAGCTATTACTCGTACTTTATCTCCACTTTTATAGTGACACTGTTCCGCTGTAACAATGCGTACATGCTCACTATCAGTACTTGTTGCTTTGATAAAATTTATCATTGCATTGTATGGTATAATAAGCGGAGGATTTTTACCGTTTGCCTCTGGAGGAAGCGTCTTATCCAAATAATATTTTATAAAAGAGATTGGGGCATCAACTGTCTTTTTCACAAAACTGTCTGATTGTTCCCTTGTGGCGTATATAAAAAGAAAGTTGGGAAGAAGAGGCTGTTGTATTCGCTTCTTCTTCCCAGCAATCACTTTTAGTACATAGTGCATCGGCACGTATGTCTTAATATCATTCTTCTTTGCTTTCTCTACGGCTGCATTTACCCTGTTATAAGTAGCACGAAGAACAAACCAGTTGTAACCTTCCTGCTGGACATATTCCGAGGACACCCCTGTTTGTGAGCTTTGGGCTTCGGGGGAGACATTGGAGGCAAATCCAATGTGAGGAGGTGAATCGCAACCTCGTTTGGTATGCGCATTAAGCAATGCGTTCATATCGGCTTATATGTCGTTGCTCGTTAATAGCAATATAGACATAAAAAGAGCGTGGAAACGTCTGTTGTCTATTCCACAGTCTGAGGCTCTAGCAATTGCCTATCATAGTTGAACAGACAACGTCAGAGCCCACGCCGATATGAATAATCATTTCCATTAGGAGACCATAATAAACAATTGTTGTGCCCGAAAAGGTACAATCCGTGCTTACAGGTCTCCGCAGGAGCGATATTATCACACCCGGGACATCTACCGTTGGCTTTGCTCAAGACTATGATAACTGTTAATTTGCTAGATTACAGACTGTCTTAAACAGAGCGTTAGTAAACGCCTTCATTATGTCTGGACTATCTTTCCCACCCAATGCCCGCTTTGTACCGCTTTGTCATTATGACTCCGCCATACTCAGCACGGCGTAGGCTGCCTTGTATGCCATCACGAAAGAACACGTCTAACCTCAATGGCTATAAACATGGCGATAATAGTCCGCTGCAAAAGTACAAAGAAAATCTCAATACAACCTCATTTTGTTATGGAAAAGTATGTATAAACCTTAAATTTAACCATAATTAACTAATTCTTGCTCAAATCTCGTATATTTTGTGTAAGGAAATGGCCTCTTATTGGCGTAAAAAGCAAAAGACAGATGCGAATGTCACATCTGTCATTATTGTTGTCGCACATGTCTTTCTTGAAAGAAAGCCTATGGCTGGTTTATTTCAGAATGATTTTCTCCTTTGCTGGATGACATAAGGAGAATGTACTTTTGCCGTCTTTGTTTGTATAGCAGAAGTCGCATGAATTTATAATATCCATGCCAATCACCACATCATAGTCTGAATTGTCGTTAAGCAGAGCCTGAACATTCAACTCTGCTGTTCCTGTTGGAAGGATAACATGAACAAGGTAAGTCCAGGATTCGACATCACCTCCTGCACTCGAAATAAGAGCCTTGTTCTTCGGTTGTAACCCTAAAGCATTTACAACTTCCTGTGAAATCAATGTATTGGTCGCTCCTGTGTCCCACAATACATTTTCAACTTGGCAATGAACAGGAACAGCCACGTTTGCCGACAAATCTACGGCTGGACAGATAATGACGTTTGTAAGAATAGCCTCTGGCTGGGATTCGTATTCTTTTGTATATACAGCCATTCCTACCTCAACTCAATTTTTCCCGTATATGAAGTTTGTTGAGGAACAGGCTCGTCAGTGATAAGGCGAACCAAACGGACATAACCTGTCCGTGCAGCTCTATTTCCGTTAATGACGGGAGCCTGAACTGCGGTTGCAAAATCTATTGTCTTGTTCTTTATAACTTTCATATACCTACAATTTAAAAAATGTCCCGCTGGGTACGCTGTTCTTATGGGAAGCGAGCGGGATTTGTCAATGCAAAGGTAGGCATTCAATTCCAAAAAACCAAACAATTGGAAGAAAAACTAATCTAACTACCCTAAATTTAACATTTTATCAGGAAAACTACTAAACAATGAATACGTCTTTCAAACGCTATTCTATTGCCGCCGAATTATTAACCTGCATTGTCTTTCAGCATTATATGCCGACTGAGATACAACCGAGGTACAAGACATCCATTTTCGCCCTATGTAGAAGCCACAAACAAGGCTCTCTCACCCCTCCTTTTCTTTTTCGATTGTCTCACTCTTTATGGCTGATGAAAGTGGGACTTTTCATCAAAAATGCGCTCTTTGGATAGCAACCAGCCAAAATTGCCCAAAATATTTTCATAAATAATCTTAAAATTGCTTTTTGCCCCTGTCATAGTTTTTTCTCTTTGCCGAGTGCCTTGAACTATAGATTTTCCCCTGTTCAAAATTTGTACCGTTTTGAATTTGTTGTTTTCAAGAGAGTACTGTGGCTCAGCGTGTTAGGATATATAAAAAGGCTTCTTGATGAACTCCTTGCCGTAGTCCTGACGCAAGGTTTCCATGTTCCAAGGAATGCGCTTTCTTACCTTTTCACCACTGATGTTAGGTTGGTCAACCACCTTGTACAAGGTAGTGCCAACACGGATGAACACCTCGTTTGGCGGAGGTGCTGCCTGTGGCTGTTTTCTTTCCACAGCTACAGGTTGTTTGTTGTTGTTTGTCTTGCTCATAATCTAACCTTTGTGAGTTGATAAAATTAAAGTTGCAAAGGTAAGGGTGGAAAATCAAAACGCAAAACACAAACTTGCGCAGAATGGAGAAGTTTGCACCGGCAATGTTAAAAGATTGGAAATCAAGGTGCTTGATGTAGGCTTTCGGGATAAAATAAAACGAAAAAATCCCAAAGAAAGGCTTCCTTGTAAACCTTTCCTCGGGATGAACAAAAAGTAATTTTACATTATACTTTTACTTGTCTGGTTCTAATTCTTCTACTGCATAAATGGCATGTAGTTCAACTTTCTTAATCTTAGGATATGCCGTTTTATAATAATCTGTCACATCTTTGACTATACTTTCTTGGTCATAGTAAAATGTAGCCAAAACGACTTCCGTATAATTACCAATAGGTAATAAATGCCAAACTTCGGAGTTATCGGCATTTGGCTGAATCTTAAGAATTCCATCCATGCGGACATTTCCTTTATCATCTGTAATGGTTAGTCTCTTGGTTACATAAGAGCCGAAAGGAATATAATCACGAGTACGTATTGTATAATATTTATTGTATGAGTCTTTCTCTATGGCATCAGCTGCAATAGTTGCAGAATCCTCAGAAGAAACACCTTCAACAAAACATTTTCTATCTACCACATACATTGTTCTACTAAGTTCCCAAAGAGCCGTCCAATCTTTTACTTCAACCTTTAATACAGCAGTATTTCCATCGGAATCGGTTATGGTGATAGTGGTATTTCCTACAGAAACACCACTTACATAGATTTCTTTCTCTGCTTCATTTGTTGAGCACGAGACTTTGGCTATACTTTCATCGGAAGATGTTGCTGATATTTTGCCTTTAGCTCCATTTACATTAACTTTGCTGCTACTTTCCGTATAGGTGGTAAGAGAGGTAATCACAATCTTTTTACCAGTATTTATGTCACCAATGATTTCGTCTTGTGTGAGTTGAATACCAGAGTCATCATCACCGCAGCTTGCCAAAGATAGCAAAGCGGTTAATGCAATAAGAATCATTTTAATTTTCATACATTTCTTCAATATTAAAGGGTTACACTTATATCTAATAAACGCAGACCGTATCAAAAACTTGCATGAGATTTCATATTTTTCTTCATGTGCAATATAAATCACCCTATCAAGAATTTTGTGAATCAATAAATCTATACGACAGTAAATCAATAAGTCAATACGACAGTGAATATCCAAGCGTCAAAGATGCGACCATTCTCAACTAAAAGCATTTGTCCCTCCGTAGAGTTGCAGGACAATGGCTGTTTTCTCTTTTGCTCCGTACAACCTCTTGAAGATGGCATCACGAAGTTGCGCTGCACCATTAGAGGTGAGACGGAAGCAAATGGCAACAACCATAGGGAATCCATACAATGTTTGCCAAATACCTTTGGAAAGTTCTTGCCTCTGTTGGACTTCCGACATCAACAACATACCTTCTTTATATATGGCTCGTATCACAGAGTTGAGTTTCGGGGCGGTAACATGAAGCATATCCACCAACTCGCCCTCACTCATCCACAAGTTCTCCAAGTTGGACGGAATGGATAACATTCCATTTCCGTCCACGGTGATTACAGTCCTTTTCATGCCATCCCTCCCATTGCAGGCAAATGCCCCTTGATTCGACTTTCAAAGACAGATATGTCATGGTCAAGCTTGGTGCTTGTCACCTTAGCGTATATCTGCGTTGTGGTGATGTTCGTGTGACCAAGAATCTTACTCACACTTTCTATCGGCATACCATACTCCAAGGCTAAAACAGCCCAACTATGACGGGACACATGGAACGAAACCCGCTTCTTGATGCCACACATTACAGCTACTTTTTTGATGCGCTTGTTGATGCCGTCAAGATTACCAATGTTGAACAAGTGGTTGCCCTTTCTGAAAGATTTGTATCGCTCAACAATCTGCATAGGAATATCCATCAGCTTGATTTGAAACGGCACGCCTGTCTTCTGACGTTTGGACACAATCCAAGGAGCACTGTTTACCATGCTGATATTGTCCTCAGTCAAGTTCTTGATGTCAATGAATGATATACCTGTCCAACAACCAAAGATAAAGAGGTCTCTTGCAAATGCCATATTGGGGTCTTCCAACTTTATATCAGTCATGGCAGTAAGCTCATCCAAGGTCAAGAACTCACGTTCCTTGTGGTCTGGGTCAACGTGGTACATGGCAAACGGATTTCTCGGTATCTTGCCGTTGTAGTGTGCCGCCGTAACGATATGTTTCAGAGGTATGGAGTAAATCCAAATGGAGGACTGCGCAAGCCCTACCACATTTTTCAAGTAAAGGCAATAGTCACGGATAAACTCCTCGGTAAGCTCATTCATGGACATATCGCTGCGCTTGTACTGATACTTGATGAACTCGGCAACGTACTTTCTCACCACAAGATACTTGTTGTAAGTGTTCTTGGCTCTGTCCTTGCCTACACGCTTGGCAAAGGCTGCGTTCTCCTTGTCGAAAGCTCTGAGCAAGGTCTCGTATTCGGTGCCTATGCCTTGATAGGCGTTTCTCACCATTTCAGCGGTAACGAACGCCTCACGGTCGGAAAGTCGTTGGTAATGCTTGGCGATTTGAGCCTTGATGTTGTCGAGCGCAAAATTCACCTCCTTGGCTTCCTTACTCTTGCCTATGGCTCTGTTGCCCTTGGCATCCCAGATAGCCTTGGTAACGCTCTGCTTGCAACTGAACTGTGCGATAGTTCCGTTGATTGTCACACGTCCCATGATAGGGACAATTCCGTTTCTCTCCTTGCTTCCATTTACATAGAAGACTGTCTTGAAAGTGCATCTCATAATTCTTACTTTTTTGTTCGGTGCAAAATTAAACTATGAGAGCTGCATGGCAAAATCAAAACTTACGCAGAATGGGGAAATTTGAACCGTCACCGTTAAAAATGCTTATTAGGGCGTTTCTGCGAGGTAATGATTTGAAAGCGTTTCTATTTCTCCAATCTGCGTTTTTCGCTATTCCTCGTCTATGCCACTTAATGCCAACAACAGCCACAACCACTTGAAACTCAAAATAAAAGCATCATTCTGCTATATTTTGCTTTTTTAGGCGTTATTTTTCAAAAAAAGAAGGACTAAAAAAGCAAAAAATAGCAGATTTGAGCTTTTGTTTTGAGTTTCAAGTGGTTGTGGCAGTCGTTGGCTTTTTGTGGCATTCGTGAGGAAATGCGAAAATGGCGGATTTGAGAAGTAGAAACGCTTTCAAGTCATTACCTCAAAGAAACGCTCTAATAAGCATTTTTAACGGCTTCGGTTTTTACTTCTCAATTCTGCGCAGGTTGTGAATTTGCCATGCAACTCTCATGATTTAATTTTGCACAGAACAAAAAGCAAGGAATTATGAGAAGTACATTCAAGACAGTCTTCTATGTAAACGGAAGCAAGGAGAGAAACGGAATTGTCCCTATCATGGGACGTGTGACAATCAACGGAACTATCGCACAGTTCAGTTGCAAGCTGAGCGTGACCAAAGCGATATGGGATGCCAAGGGCAACAGAGCCAAAGGCAGAAGCAAGGAAGCCAATGAGGTGAACTTTGCGCTTGATAACATCAAGGCTCAAATCGCTAAGCATTACCAACGGCTTTCCGACCGTGAGGCGTTCGTTACCGCTGAAATGGTGAGAAACGCATATCAAGGCATAGGTACGGAGTATGAGACATTACTCAGAGCTTTTGACAAGGAGAACGCAGCCTTTGCCCAACGCGTGGGAAAAGACCGAGCTGTCCGAACCTACCGCAAGTATCTGACGGTAAGAAAGTACGTTGCCGAGTTCATCAAATTTCAGTACAAGCGCAGCGATATGTCCATGAATGAGCTTACCGAGGAGTTCATCCGTGATTTTTGTCTGTATTTGAAGAATGTCATTGGACTCACGCAATCTACCATTTGGATATACTCCATACCATTGAAGCATATCGTCACGGCAGCACACTACAACGGCAAGATACAGAGAAATCCGTTTGCCATGTACCACGTTGACCCAGACCACAAGGAGCGTGAGTTCTTGACAGAGGAAGAATTGGACATATTTGCAGGAATAGAGTTGGAAAATCCCAACTTTGCTTTTGCGAGAGACTTATTTATGTTTGGTTGTTGGACAGGTATCTCTTTCGTTGACATCAAGAATCTTACAGAGGACAATGTTGCCATTATAAGTGGGTCTCCATGGATAGTTTCTCAGCGTCAAAAGACAGGCGTACCATTCAAAATTAAACTGATAGATGCAGCCATACAGATAATTGAACGTTACAAGCCATTGAGAAAAGATATGCACTTGTTTAATATTGGCTCACTTGACATGGTAAACAAGCGTATAAAGAAAGTGGCAAAAATGTGTGGCATCAAGAAGCGAATTTCATTTCATGTAAGCCGGCATTCGTTCGCAGTTTTGGCTTTAAACTACGGTATGCCGATAGAGAGTGTAAGCAAGATACTGGGACATACGGACATCGCCACAACACAAATTTACGCAAAGGTGACAAGTACTAAATTGGAGCATGACATATCAGCTTTTGAAAGTCGAATCAAGGGGCATATGCCGACAATGGGGGGAATGGCATGAAAAGGACTGTAATCACCGTGGACGGAAATGGAATGTTATCCATTCCGTCCAACTTGCAAGACTTGTGGATGAGTGAGGGTGAATTGGTTGATATGCTCCATGTCACCGCCCCGAAACTCCATGCTGTGATAAGGTCGATATACGAGGAAGGTTTGTTGCCCATGTCGGAGGTACAACAGAAACAGGAAACCTCCAAGGGCATTTGGCAAACGATGTATGGTTTCCCGATGGTTGTTGCCCTTTGTTTCCGTATAGGCTCTTATGGTGCTGTTCGGTTTCGGGACACCATCATGAAGAAGTTGTACGGGGCAAAAGAGAAAAGTAGTGTCATTGTCCTACAATTCAGTGGAGGAACAACCGCCTTTAGTTGAATGTCCTCTTGCTTGTTTGTTGGCTTGGCGCTGTCGTACTGTCGTGAATAAGTACTGAAGCATAAGCATGACATTCTTACTTGTAGGGGGATGAGTTCTGTTCATAAAAATGACGGACAAAACACCCCTTATTTTTGTTGAATTGTTGAATATGATGAAAGAAGTATTGAACATCAGGCATTTACGGCTCAACATATTCTCAACAAATCTCTCAACAAAAGAAAGATAATGTTGAAAAGAGAAAACCATGAACACCATTCCTTTCTTTCTTTTTTGCCCAGTAATTTGTTGTGTAGAGCTATTTGTTGAGAGTTTGTTGAGGGTATAAGTGGTTGGTTCTCATAAAGATAATACCTATCTTCAACAATTCAACGTTTTACATGCCCTCACTTGGTACGCTGTAAAATGTGCTTGTGGATTAATTGGCAACCGCTCTATTCTCCGAAATGGTTGCAGCAACGTTCCTTGGAGGCTTTGCGCCTCCAGCCACTTGGGCGAACCTCCGCAGTGTTTTAGCATGGCATTAGATTTATGCAGACTATACCGAGGACACACAGCACACATAACATACTCGGCATAGTTCACAAAGGAAATCAACAACACACAACTGAAACACTTGGCAAGTTTCACACTGAAAATATCACCTTTTCCTTTGCAAACTCCATGTACAAAGTAGCTTGTGTCTGTGACCTTGTTCTTTCAATGTGGCAGCTTTGATGTTTGGCGTAAATTGAGAGAATTAAGGTCTGCAACCTTGGGCATGGAAAGCCGAAAGGCAAATATCTCGTCTTTTGTTCTTAGAGGAGGAAGCGAGGTTATGTTTTGGGAACCCCAAAACGCCTCGCTCCACCATGAGGGCGGAGAAATTTTGCTCCCAACGGTTGCAGAAAGTGAGTGTACCAACTGTAGGCAGTGCATAGAAATATGTAAATAGATTTGTCAGGTGTAGTTTATTCTTCCTTTATTTGCACAAAAGTATGTTTTGAGTGTTATAAAAAATAAAAAAATGCACTATTACGTTGATATTTTTGTATTTTTGCACTCAGTTATCTTGGACAGCAGAATTTGAAACACTGAAAATCCGTAATCTGTCTATATGTAAAATCTTTAAATTTGGATTATTATGACTAAGAAGTTTTGGTTAATAGCACTCATCGTAGCTTGCACTGTTGTATTTGGCAGTTGCGATAAGTCTGAGGAATTGAGTGTTGAGCAATGTAAGTTGGATATGAATCTATTCAACCAAACCTATACTGTTAATGATGAGGGGTGCTGTGTGCTAAAAGGGAGAAAGCCAATAGCAGCAGAAGAAATACAGAGTAAGGTCAAGGGCTATGGTTGGGAGAGTATTGCCACTTATGAGGTACAGGAAAACGGAAAGTTGAGCAAGGAGGAATTTTGGAAAGACAGATTTGGTGGCAGCCCTACACACTTTTGGTTTGAGACATCACAGCAAGCTTTTAGTTATTTTTATAGTGATGCCTTGCCAGCCTTTTGTTTCAGTCGTGTATCATGGACTTATGACATGGACAAAGGCTTCATACTGTTTGGCAGCAACAAGCAGACAACAGACAGCAGATACATGCAGATTCTTAAGCTTGACGAGTCGAATGGCAAAACCTTAATGTACACCATACAAAAATTGGGAGCGACGAGTGATGGCAGCAATGGTTACAAGTCTATATATGGCATGATTGTATATAAACGCATGACCGAAACCGATTTGGAAATGATGAAGAAAAGTTACACGTATGATACGGATATTGACCGTTCTGTTCCCGACAACTGCAAGTTTAAGATTAAGGCATACTATGCAGAAGACGACAAAGACAACACAGACCCTGTGTTTCAGACCTTCTGCCTTGTAACATTTGAGCTTACCGATGAATATGGTTTCAACTCTTCAGATAATGCCTATTACAACTACTACGATTCAATTACTTGGACGAGTGATTGTCGTGATATGCCAGATAGCTTTGGAATCATGGAACGTAAGACAAACTGTTTGAATACTTCCTATTGGTGGAGCACATACTTCTTCACGCCTCATGACAATACTATTGTCTATGCCAATGGCTATAAAGATGGCCGTATTGTCTATCAAGCCCGAAAGAGGCTCTATTTGGTGAATGATGGATTCTTTGGTTACGATTGGGATAACGTAAGGTATAATTCCAAGAACCCCGAACTAACAGAATATTGCTTGCTGGACAAGAGCCGTGAGTTTATCCTAACTCCACCTACTGCCTACAAAGAAGACATTACAAAACCGTATGCAGAGTTACGTATTGTACTGAAAGGAGCAAAAGACAAAAACGACAAGGAATATATGTTAGGCGTGCTTGAACGTGAAAGAGAAGGTCTGTTGAAGATTATGGACCAGTACTATGAAGCACATAGTACTATAAAAGAAACAGAAAAGGCTTCGCTGTGTAAAACGTTTAAGGCACTACCCGAAGATGCTGATATTAAAGCATATTGGCGTACAAAACATTCTCGCATGGTACTGATACTTAAAACTGACGGGGAAGACCCTATAAACAGTGAATACTATGTGCATGCGGAACCAATTAAATGATAAATAAGTTTAATGTGGACAACAATAGTCATAAGGCGAAGTTAATCTTTGTTTTATGACTATTGTTTTTTTGCACCAACATAGTGTGGTTTCATTTTTATTTTGTATTTTTGCAACTGTAAAGAGTTGTTAGGCAAAGCAAACATATGCATATTGCAGAAGTTGTGACTATTGCCAAATCATTACCTCTATTGAGGTTGAACACTTATAAATCGCTCATTTTAAGCTATTCAGCAGATTATAGAAGAATTTTTGGGAAAAAAGCCTACACCTAAGTACACTCTGTATTTAGGAAATACTACCTGCCTCGGTATCAGAATCTGACTACACACATTTCTCCATCAACACAAAGGTGATGAAGCCCAGGAGAAGAGCGTAAGTGGCTTGCTTCTGAAAGCCATGGGCATGGGTTTCGGGAATCATCTCGTCGCTCGTTACATAAAGCATGGCACCACCGGCAAAACCCAGCATCACGGGGAGGAAGGTGGAAGAGGCTGAACCCAAACCGAAACCCAACAGAATGCCTGCCACTTCGAGCAGGGCGATGAAGATGGAAATGAAGAAGGTGCGGGGCGCTGAAACGCCAGCCATCATCAAAGGAGCGATGATGACCATTCCCTCGGGGATGTTCTGCAGGGCGATACCGAAAGAAACGCCCCACTCCGTGGCACCTTCTGCAGAGCAGACGCTCACACCTGCCGCCATTCCCTCTGGCAGTTTGTGCAGGGCTATCGCCATCACGAAAAGCATCACATGGCTGAGTCTGTCATTGTTGCGATGCTCCTCGGGGTCTAGTCCCGTGATATGATGAAGATGGGGAGTTACCAGATCTAGTACATTTAGAAACAAGGCTCCTGCCATCACGCCGATTACTACCAGCCACCAAAGACTGGTCTGCTCGAAGGCTGGCACTATCAGTCCCAACGTGGAAGCCGCCAACATGATTCCGGCACAATATCCCAATACGGCATCGTTCCATTTATGGGGCAACTCCTTGACAAAGAATCCCAGAATGGCACCAATAATGGTGGCACCACAGAGTCCGGAAGCACTTATCAATACGTTTGTCATTGCATTTTTTTGTTTTTAAACTATAAAATATATCGAAGTTATCAGTAATGTATGTGAAGATGCAGATACTTGATAGAAGATAAAAAAAGCATGGACAACCTCACGGCTATCCATGCCCATCTATTTCGTATCTGATCTATTCTATATTAATGTGTATAGTCATGGTGAAATTGTTTTTTATTTCAACTTCTTATCATCGAAACTATTTCAACTTCTTATAACCGTAAGCTGCATTATTGCCCAACTGCTCTTCAATGCGGATAAGCTGGTTGTACTTGGCCATACGGTCGGTACGACTCATAGAACCCGTCTTAATCTGACCGGAGTTAGTTGCTACGGCAATATCAGCAATTGTAGTATCCTCGGTTTCACCAGAACGATGGGAAGTTACGGTGGTGTAACCATGACGATGAGCCATCTCGATAGCATCCAGAGTCTCGGTGAGAGAACCAATCTGGTTTACCTTGATGAGGATAGAGTTAGCTGCACCCATCTTGATACCCTTTTCCAGGAACTTCACGTTGGTAACAAAGAGGTCGTCACCTACCAACTGGCAACGGTCGCCGATGGCAGCGGTCAACTTCACCCAGTTATCCCAATCGTTCTCATCCAAACCATCCTCAATAGAATCGATAGGATATTTGGTAATCAACTCCTCCAGGAACTTGATCTGCTCAGCAGCAGTCAGTTTCTTGCCATTAGGATCCTTCTTCTTGCCATCCTTCAACTGGCGGTAATCATAGAACCACTCACCATTCTCCTGAACGGCAAACTCACTGGCTGCACAGTCCATGGCAATCTTCACGTCCTTACCTGGCTCATAACCGGCATCCTTGATAGCCTGGCAGATACTGTCGAGCGCATCCTCAATACCATCGAGTGCAGGAGCAAAACCGCCCTCATCACCAACGGCAGTAGAAAGGCCGCGGCTCTTCAGAAGCTTAGCCAAGGCATGGAACACCTCAGCACCCATACGGATGGCCTCCTTCTCGGAAGGAGCACCCACAGGACGGATCATGAACTCCTGGAAGGCGATAGGCGCATCAGAGTGAGCACCACCATTGATGATGTTCATCATAGGAACTGGAAGGGTGTAAGTATTGCAACCGCCGATGTAGCGATACAATGGGATGTGGAGATACTCTGCAGCAGCATGAGCCACAGCCAGAGAAACACCGAGGATGGCATTGGCACCCAGATTAGACTTGGTTTTGGTACCGTCGAGCTCCAACATCTTATAATCGATGGCACGCTGCTCCAAGGCAGAAAAACCTACCAAAGCCGGAGCAATCACCTGATTCACGTTCTCCACAGCCTTCAAGACGCCCTTGCCGCCATAGCGGTTCTTGTCGCCATCACGAAGTTCCAAAGCCTCGTTCTCGCCAGTGGATGCACCAGAAGGAACCGATGCACGACCTACGACACCTGACTTCAATGAAACTTCAACCTCTACTGTAGGATTGCCACGAGAATCCAAGATTTCTCTTGCATGAACATTTTCGATAATCATAATACTATAATACTTTTAATTACATTAAACATTTCTTATTTCTGATCTTATTTCCGATCTGATTTCTGAGTGCAAATTTAAGTATTATCTGGCAAACCACCAAATTTTTGGCATCATAAAAAGAGGTATTCGCCCGAAAATACCTATTTATAGGTAAGAAGAGGCATCTGCCCTATCATGAACAGTTGAATTATTTCAGTTCGTCTAGGTAATAACTGATTCTTCCTCCCTCGTCACCTATCTGCACATTGGCATCATACCAGGAGATAATCTGGAGCTTGTAATATCTCTCGCCATCCCACGAACGGATTACGTAGGTATGGAAAGAAGGAGTATATACTGGAGGTGGCCCCGAGAAACTCATTGCCTTTTCGAGCACCGGATTGCCGCTTACCAACTGCTTGGCAGGACCATTGTTCGGGTCGAACCAAGGGTTCTCGTTCATATCCAGTTTGTTGGCGATGCAATACTTGTTCCAGTCGTTCTGTGACATGGTGACATAGACGCTTGCTGAATCATCCACGGCGAAGGTCATATTGTGTTCTGCCAGATAAGCATCTACCTGCGCCTTGCTCGTCCACTTGTCATATTCGCCATAGCCCAGGTCGGCAGCTCCGCCCTTGCCTGGTCCGCTCGTTCCACTGTTGGTGCGGAGCTGATAACCATTGAAGGCGAGGTCCCACTCCGTAGCAGGATAAGCCATCGTATTGGGGTCATCCTCCATGTTCTCCATCACCATAATGCTGCTGGCCTGTCTTTTTACCGTCTTATAGGTTAACTTGCCTGTAGCTTGATTCTTGGTAAAGATGGTATCGCCGTTCTCATCACGCTCTGCATCCTCGAAGATGTTCTTCTGCACACCTTCGCTCCAATACTTTACGAGTTTGGCAGTACCTTTATAATGGAAATACTCCTCTATTGGTTTGCCGTCTATAAAGGCGATGACACTCTGGTTAGGATTCAGCACATTATAGCGATGTCCCGTCTTCAGGTCAAAATAGAGCCAGTCGTTGGTAACACCCGTGCTATAACCTGTTTTTCGGGGCAAGGTATGACCTGTGAAGTCCTCTGCCTCATAAGATACGCAGCTCGTCATTGCGGCTGCCATACCTATTATATATAGTAATGCTTTCTTCATTATTTTTTCTTTCTAAATGCTTTTACCAATTCATCTACCAACACTTCCACCTGCACATGCGCCTTGGCTCCTGCCGTGGCTGGCACGTTAAACATGGTGATGCCCGAACCCAGGGTCTTTGGCACATAGTTAAAGATGTTATCCACACCCACCGTCACCTTCACCTTATTATAGAAGGTCTGAATCACCGACAGGTTGCACAAAACATACTGAGGCAACTGGCAGCGGAAGTAGGCATCGTGGCTCTCGCCGTTTACAGAGAGGCGGTCCTGCACATCAAACTTCTTCTCACCCATGTAGCTTGCCGAGAAGGTGGCACCCAGTCGGTAGTTCTTCTTGTTGTACTTATAGTCGAGGCTCGCCGTAGCAGCATGAGGCGAAGTGGTGTTCACCTGGATGCCATCCGTCTTGCTCACGTTCACGTAGCTGTAGGTGGCATTCATCGTGAAGTGGTTGAGGAAGTGCCAGCGCATGATGGTCTCCAGTCCGATGAGGTTCTGCTTGGCGAGGTTGGTATATTCAAAGTTATACTGCATGTCGTAGATGCGCCATACGCCCTCAATCTTCTTGCGGAAGAAGTTGCCATACACATTGCCCGAGATGAAGAAGTTATCATTCGAGTACTCTGTGCCCAGACTCACGTAGTTGTTCTTCTCAGGCTTCAGGTCCTCGTTACCCTTAATCATGAACATGCCGAGGTGGTCCCAGTTGAAGAACAGCTCCTTGATGCTTGGCGAACGGTAGCCCATCGAATAGTTGGCTCTCCATGCCCAGTGATCCGAAGGACTCCACTTGAAGGCAATCTTAGGCATCGCCATCAGTCCGAAGGCACGGCTGAAGTTGGTTCTCACACCTGCCGAAACCATCCAGTGGTCGTTCATCGTCCACTCGTCCTGCAGGAAAGCCTCCGTCTCTTTTAATGAACGGGTGCGCATGATGTGGGAGGCATCGCCGTTGAATCGGTCGCTCGTCAGGTCATCGCTCAGGTGCTCGATACCGAGGATGAGGTCGTGGCCCTCGAACTTCTGCGAGGTGATGGAGAGGCGAGGCTGGAAGATACGGCTTTTATACACTTTGGTACGCTCGTCGATACGCTCGTGGCGCTTGAAGCGGTCGTAGAAGTCGCCATGAAGGGAGGCGGTAATCTTGAACCAATCCTTGAAGGAGTACTTAATCTTGGTTCCAGCTGTCCAGTCACGCGCCTGACTGAAGGTCATGTCCTGAATGAGGTCGTAGGTGTTCATATAGAACGCACTACCGTAGGCAAGAATCTCCAGGTTCTTGAAAGGGTCGTAGAATACCTTCTGCGATACCGAGATATGCTCTGTACCCTCGATGCCCATTGGCGGACGGGAAGCCACGCTGGTAATGGTCACGTCGTGGTCGAGCCAAGGGTTCGCCTCTTGGGTATAGACCTTCTTGTCGTTCTCTGCCTGGTACATGTAGAAGGCATCGCTCGAAGAATACCACACGTCGGTCTGCGAAGTTACCTTGCCTGCATTGAATCCTGCCGACACCCAGCTTTGCAGGTTCGGGCGGTCGGCGTTTTTCTCAAACATATACAGGAAATCCTTTTGGGAAGGATTCTTGTAGTTGGTCTCGTTCATCTGTCCCCAGCGTACACCAGCCTGAATATCGATAGGCTTGGTAGTCTTCTTGGTGATGAGGTTGATGACGGCACCCGATGCACGGCTTCCGTAGAGGGTACTGCTGGCACCCTTCACGATTTCGATGCGGTCGATGGCATGGAGGTTGAAACGCTCGTAATCGAGGTTACCCGCCATGTCGCCCGTCAATCGCTCGCCATCCTGCAGGAAGAGCACGTGGCGGGCATCCAAGCCCTGCATGGAGATTTCGTTGCCGAAACCCACCTTCTGGATGTTCATACCCGGTGTCTCCTGCTGCAGAGCCTTGGTCAGGTCGGCATAGCCTGCATCTACCAGTTCCTTACCGCCGAGCACCTGCGTGCTCACTGGCGAGAGCTTGATAGGTCGGGCGGTACGGGAACCTGTAACCACCACCTCGTTCACCTTCATCACGTCCTCGGTCATGAAGAGCTTGAGGGAGCTGTCGCTTCCGATGGTTCCATTCAGAGGGTTATAGCCCACGGATACCACCTGGTAATAACACTTGTCACTCTGAGGCACCGAGATGGTAGCCTCACCATCCATGTTGGTAACAACACGCTGTGGCGATTTCAATTTCTCGTTGTCGGCGTAGGTGATGACTGCGCCGATGACTGGTTGCTCAGTGGCTTTGTCGAAGATACCGAACTTCACCTTTCGCTGCGCAGCGACAGGGAGGGCGAGTATCAGCAGTAAGCCGATAAGCATTACATTTCTAATTGTCTTCATTTATATTGTCATTCTATTTTTTCCAATTTCTTACACGATTTCAGCCTCGCTATGGCTTGTTTCTCTTCCCTTCATTTTTTACTTGCAAAGGAAAGAGAGATATGTCTGGGCATATCCCTCTTTCCTTTTATATATAAGCTACAGTCTCTTATTTGATTCCGTGCTCCTTTTTATACGCAGCCAAGTCTTTTTCGTACTGTTTAAATTCAGCTGCATAATTGTTGATGCGATTCTTGTCTATTGTTTGCAAGAAACATTCTGAACGTACATTCATCATGTTATAGCTTACAACAAACTGAATTTGATGCGTGTTAACATTATAATAGCCTTGTATAAAACTACCTTTGACAACAGAGCCATTTGAACCATCACCATCGAAATCTGAGCCATCTTCATTTTGTCCCCAGCAAGAACCATTCTCACCTTTGAACTTAATCCAACCGCTTCCGGAATATTCTTTTTGTTCCCATGAATTCAGTTCTGTACACTTAACATCACACTTAAAATTGATGGTCATACCCATGGCACCTACAGTAAAGCCTAACAACGATATGTTGAAAGTTTGTTTGTCAGTTCCACTCCATTGAAACTTAAATTTCGTAGGACAGCCAGTTGCAAGCAACGTTTTATCGACACCGCTCATTGTCGCTTTTGTGCTAAGAACAATGTCTCCATTCAGATAGTTTTTGGCACTTTCGACCAAAGCCTCGTCAGCATTACCTTCTGTAATTTCTTGATCAGAAGAGCAAGAAGAAAGGACAATAAAACCTGTTAAGACCAAGAAGAAAGCAATAAAATACTTTTTGATTTTCATTTATTAAAACTCTTTTGCATGATAATCGCTTGGCTGTATTTTTACAGCCAAGTGATATGACAAGAATATATTACTCATTACCTTCGAAAGTTACAGCAGTATCGAATGCAATACCTAACCAAGTAGCAAGGCATTTTACGTCATAAACCAACTTGCCATTTGCTATAGTACCACTAATTGTTCCTGCATAGTCAGTTGACCCCCAAATCTTCAAGGTAACAGTGCAAGCTCCCGAGAAATTACCTGTAGAAGGATCAATTGTCAAATTAGATGCTGTAATTTTAATAGTACCTGGCATCTTACCAACCTGAAAAGCCTCAGAAACAAGGCTGCTAATAGTTGCTCCATCTGAAACAACAGTAGTTACCTTGTCTTTCACAGGGGCTTTAGTGCTGCCATTCATGTCAACTTTTGTAAAGTCACCAACATAGTCAACTGTAGTAGCTGCCAATGTGCTAATACCCATCTCTGTAGCCGCTGTTGTTGCGGCATTTGACATTGCAACGATTCCAAACATTGCAACGATTACCATTAATATTTTTTTCATGTTGTTTAAAATTTGAAAATAATAATATGCTAAATTAATCTATCCCACTTTATTGCACCAACTTTTCTGTATGAAGCCCACAAACTTTTCAGGTGATTTTTATAGCTTGTTATGAAAGTCTTTGTTACCTCTTTGTCAAAAACGTCTTGAGAAACAGCTAACCCTATCTGATTTTCTGTATTATCAAAAGATTCCAATGTTGAAACTCCTGCTTTATTATAATAGTAATGAGTCAAAGTTGGGAAAACAATATCACCATTACCCAAGTTGAGCAGTATTATTTCATATGTTGCATAAATAGAACTTAAATCTACTTTTTTGAGTGCAGGCAAATCTCTTAATTCAATAGATTCTATAACGCCCTTATTTGGAGTTGGTAATACTATCGTTTCAAGTTTTGGACAATCTACACAATGAAGAGCGTTGCCAATATTAGCATCAAAATCAGCTGGATTCTGGTTGGCAATGATAGTATTTGACAAATCTAAAACACTTATATTTTGATTCTTTGTCAACTTCAAATTAGTAATACTTGTTGCTCCACTCAGATCCAATCCTAAAGTAGTTGTTTGTGTCAACCAAAGTGCTGTAATATTATTTCTTGGCATCAAATACCCCAAAGTATATTGATGCTCACCACCTTCATAGCCAAAAGCAATATGGTTACTTGGATAATATGGATTATTTATAACATATTCCAAACCTTCTATAGATTGAATTTTGTCAATATCTGCATATTGGTTTTCAAACATTAATTGGAAACTAGCCATATCCATCTTAGCCATAGGTATGCTAATATCTATTTTATCATCTGCTGTGAAAATTCTAGGAAGTGTTTGCTTCAAAAATGTACGGAAATACTCGTCAGGAACTTCTCTCAATGTATTATACTTCTCCAAAGAACCCTTATCATTTACCATTTGCATATCAACAGTCTTGTTCTCTGCCTCATTCTGGGTATAGAAAGGCATCAAATCCTCTACATTATACTTGCAGGAAGCAGGGAGATAAAGTTTTGTAAACTCATGAAGGATAGTAGCTTTCACCTCATCATTCTCAACCTTGGCTGTTACCAAGCCGTCGAAGTCGTAGATGTCATTGCCTTGCAAATCAAGACCTGTAATCTGTGAAGGAAGTGAAGCGATATGGAAAACTGGACCATAGCCATTGTTGCTAAGGTTCAACTCTTTCAAATTAGGAAAAACAGAAAGTTCCTTCAAGGCAGCGGTATCAACCTTTGTGCCTGAAAGGTCGAGAGATGTGGTGCTGTTGGCTTTGTCGTCAAGGAGCATTTTGCCATTTTCATCAAACTGGTATCCCTTACCCTTGAGGATAGTCATCAACTCAGAGTTGCTTACAGCCACATTGCTGTAAGAAGGTGCATCGTCGTCACTGCCGCAAGAAGCAAAGCCGAGGCAGAGTGCCAGGGCAGCGAGACCGATGAAATTCTTAAAAATCTTCATTGTTTTTTGAACTTTTAAAATGTTTATAATTAAAATTAAATACTATCTTGAATTAGGCTGCAAAGGTACATATTTTTAAGAAGGTATGCAATACCTAAAAATTAGGAAATCGTCATCCTCATTTATGGGGATACAAAAGCAAAAATCATGTTTTTCATGCTATTTTTCACATATTCTAGGTATTTTAAAAAGAGGAGGGTGTGTCTTGGACTTTTGACACACCCTCCTCTTGTCGTTTATGGAATCATCTCAAAACTAATCACATGCAGCTGATTGCTGCTTACATGCAGCTCGTAACGCCGAGCGAGGTAGCGATGGCCGTCAGGATGCTGATGGCTATCTGAATCACCATTTTCCAGGTTTCCTTTTTCATCATCTTTAGTTTTTTATCTATACCCTAGGCAAGATACTTATGACACACCCTCCTATAGGCTAGAGAGTAATTTGCACGTTGTCGCCGTTAGAACCGGCATCGGTATTGCCGCCGGAAGTACCCGTGTCACCCTTGTTGTCGCCTTCAGAACCGGTGGTTCCTCCGCCCTCGGAGCCGGTGGTTCCGCTGCCGCCTGCATTGCTTCCGCCGCCAGTAGTGGTACTTCCGCCGTTGCCGTCGTCGCCGCCATCAGGGTCGATAGGCAGGTTGAGGTCAACGTTGGTCTTGCCCTCCTTGATGGCCTTGAGCACGGCAGCCTGAGCGCTGCGGCTAGCCACGAGGTTGAACTCGGCGTCGTCGATCAGGTTCTTGAACTCCTTGCCAGGCTCCCACTGAACCTTCACCTGGGTGATGTTCTGCGCCGTAAACTTGTCGGCAGTCTCTGCGCCCTTGGAGCCGAGCAGGAGAGAGAAATCGCCCAAATCACCCAGACGAATCTTCTTGCCCTCGAGCAGCATCTCTCTCATGCAGTCCACTGCCATGTAGAGGATGGCGCTGATGTCAGCTCTAGAATACACACTGCCGTGAGAAGTGATGTGCTTGGCAAACTTCTCGATGGTCATCACATCGGTGTACTGCGAGATGGCGAACGCATTCTGCTTCTCGGTCTTCACGAGGTCAAGGTCCTTCTTCTCAGGATTCTTACCCTCCTGCTTAGCCTGGTTGATGCGTGACTTTGCCTGGTTGATCTCCAAAAGGTTTGCGTTCACGCTGCGCATTACGATGCTGTAGTTAATCATACTCGTTTTGTGTTTAATGAGTTCTTGTAAATCACAATTACCCAGAAAGCCCCGTTTCTGTGCTTTTTGGGTCTTAATAGATGACCGGCGCCTGCCATCATTTAAGACCCGCTGCGGTCTTCTATGATGACCGCCCTGAGGCACAAAAGGCTGTTCTTTCGATTGCCGGTGCAAAGATACAAAGATTTTTGGTATCCGACAAATTTAGGCATGTGATAAGGGTCGATTTTCAGCAGCTTACGATTTTGAAACGTATTCAGTATTCAGTATTCAGTTTTTTTCGCTGTTGTTTTCATCCTCTATATAGATAGTATATTATATATTATATATATATATTAATATATAATATAAAATAATTACTTACAATTTGTAACCATAGAAAGGGTAACTATCGCGAAAAAAACTGAATACTGAATACTGAACACCCTACCTGTAAGGTCAAAAGCTTTGAAACCTCAAGAAGTTGCGCAACGTGGAGAAGCTTTTTCGGATTATTTACCTTTTGACTTTGAACTGCTCCATCCATAATAATAATTGCTACTTTTGTTTGGCAACCTACCCTTAACCTTGCCCTTGCGAGTAACCTGCCCATACTTATCCTTGTAAACCGTAGTGGTCTTGCCGAAAGAGTGGGTCTTACTTTCTGATGTTCCAGTAATTTGTCCATACTTGTCTTTATACACAATCACACGCTTGCCACCTCTTACCGTAGTTTCAGCAGTACCTAGGTTCTCGCCATACTTGCCACGGACAGTCTCTTTGACTGTCTGAGCATCAATACAGGAACTTAGTCCTGCGAATATAAGGAATGCCAAATATTTCTTCATACAATGCGTTTTATTAAGTTAGCGGACAATCCTATCCGTATTTTGCCGGTAAAGATACAAAAAATATAGATATGTTGAATGTTATTTCTAAGATTTCGACTATAAAAGTACAACTTTTCCGTGTTTTCTATCTGTACGGCGACACAAAGCCCTCTATGATGCCTTTCGAAAGCATGTAGCGTACTGCTAAAGGCCAAAGAAAACTAAAAAAACTCCGAAAATTTGTCTGTTAGCCTAATATTCATTTACTTTGCATTTTGAATATTAACTAAACAGGTAAGATTATGCCAGATTTTTCAGACACAGAGCGACGACTTATCGATTTATTGAAGGTTGGAGCAAAATTTTCTGCTAAAAATTTGGTGTTTTCAAATAAAAGTAGTATTTTTGCCCCGATATTTAAATTATAGGCTTATGGTACATGTAAATGAAACAATAGTAATAAAAAGCTCTTCTGCTAAGATGGCGGAATGGGTCAAGAAACTGAAGGCTCATAAGGCTGAGCAACTGGAAAAGTTGCGCAACGTAGAGAAGTGTGACTTTGAATTTCAGTTCTGATGAAAGAGGCGGTCTATTCTTTTTCTAATAGTGCTGGAGATAAATTTTACCTTCGCCTTGCAGCTGATAGTGATTTGTTTCTTTCAAAAGAATTGACTTCTTTTTTGAAAGATAAGGATTTTGAATTATGGGGTATTTATCTTGAGAGATTAGGTAACGTCCAAAAAGTGACACCTATGAAGCTTTTGAATAAAGTATCTCAATTCAATAGTTCGTTAAAATTTGAGATAATGGCTAAGCAGCTTTACGTTGCCAGCCAAAGAGTTCTTTGATAGTATGACTAATTAACTTTCGGTTCGGTATTCTCCGACACTTGTTGAAAATTAATTTAGCGATGTATGTGCTTGCCATAATCTCCTTGAAAGAAGCCATGGAATACGGCAATTCATTTTCCTTCATCATCACTTTCGCAACATTCTGTGATGCGAATGATGCATTATAGGAAAAGTCCAACTGGTTCTTGTGTCTTGCTTGGCAATGCGTAAGACCAGTATATTGCTTTGCATCGCGAAAACAAAACTCTATTTGGAATCTTGAGCGGTATGTGCGCAACACTTCCTCACCCGACATGGATGTCTTTGTTGAGAAGAAAAGCTTGTGTTTTCCGTTCGGCATAACCCAAATGACAAGGCGCACTTTCTGCTTCAATGCCTTTGAATAGGCTATGAGTGTGTAGGCTGTGCCTTCAAGTCCTTCAATATGCAACTCTGCCATACGTGTGAGGTCAAGTTTCTTGTAGTTGATTTTTCCGTCAAGTGTCTTGGGACGTCCAGGCTTATTGGAACGAGGTCCCGTATACACATAATATAGGCTCGCAGTATCCCTGAAGCGGCTGACAAGATGGAAACCGCACTCTTTGATTCCGTCCACAAACGGACGGATAGAGAAGAAAGCGTCAGCGACAACAATATCGGTGACCTTCAACAAATCCTTCTTATAACGCTTGATGACCGCTATGTAATGTTGCACGAGAGTCATGTTACGCATTTTCAATTCTCCAGTAGATGGAGTCTGATGGGCGCGCAGCATCATGCAACTGTTGGCATGGACATCGACAAGTGCAAGCCCCATGATTTCAAGCCCATGCTTCATGGAACTTGCACAACCGGACCAGAAAGTACCGATATGCGGAGTCTTCTTACCCGACTTGCTGATGTAGCTCGGATCGATGGCTATAGCCAATAGACCATCCATATTCAAGTAACGTCGGCATAGGGCAAGGTTGAACTTCACCCAGTCTATGCATTTAGCACGACCACGGTTGAAGTTCGTTCTGTAGGTCTGCTCACAATGGGTGCCGTAACGCTCCATTTGAGTGAAATTTATCTTTCTTTGTATCGTCATGTACAATAAAAGTATTTCCAAGAGTAGACTCTCGAAAGTTTTGCTTAACTTTGCAGATGAACTTTTGATAGCATCTCTGCATATTTCCGTATATTGGTTGAGTGGTTCTGATGTCATATAACTTTGAGCTTAGAGAACTATAAAGTTACTGATAATCAGCCACTTAACCAAATTTTATTAGTTATATTACGTTAATTAACTCTCTCATTTTCAATCGATTACATAAGAATTAACAGAGTATTGTCAATTGATTGCAACATTTTTTATAGGTCATCCTAATGCTATATTGTATTATCAATGTGATGACATCTCAGATGTTCCTATGAGTTTTAAGAAAAAAGAAACGGGAATGTTGGTGCAGGAATATCGTAATCGTTTGTTTACTAGTATGTTTGAAAAAATAGTTAGAAAGTTAAATGTTTCAGTTATAGATACTCCTATATACATTGATGCATGTGGTAACGATGTGTACATTCATTTGATGTCGCGTGAGATACATGCTGATATAGCAGAGATTATCAGTAAGGACATTCACAAAGGTTTTGATAAATAAAGCTTTTGTGAATGTCCTTATTTTTTAGTATCCAACGAGAAGAATTCCTTTTAAGGGCAATTTGATTCTGTTGGTAATATACATTGTCTCCAAGAACGGGTAGATTCTTTCAAAATCATTGTGGTTGCGGTATATCTTCCTCACGGCAATCACTAAATATTCCACGCCAAACATCATTGATGCTTCGAAAATATCTTTTAAGAACTGGTGGTTCTCGGTAGCCCTGCCGGCTTCTACCTCGATAACTGTTTTCTTGTCTGCACTAATGGCATCTGCATAAAAATGTTTGTCTATACTGTTGTTGTATCCGAAAAGAACAGGAACCTTGATTTTCCCTTCGTCCTTCTTGTTTTGTTCCACGCAATAACCGATTTTTTCGAGCCCTGGACGAACTATAGATAAGACATCATCAGACCTCAAATCGTTTGTAGAAGATGAAATCTTATCTTCAACTTCTTTAAAGACATTAACAACGTCTTCCATAGGTTCGGTTAACCCCATGGAGCGTGGAAAGAATTGATATAAAATGTTTGTATCTTGCATAAATCTGAATCTTAAATTTTCAGGGCAAAGATAAGTATTTTTGCTGAGATAGCCAAGAGAAATCTCCATTATTTGTATAGCCATAACTATACAAAGAGTAAGCTTTCCTTATGTTCGTGTTCTCATAAAATCTTATTTTGTTCATTCTGACAAATAGCCGTTGTATAGTTATAACTATACGATTATCAGATATTTGTATAGCTATAACTATGCATTAACAAACATTGGCCATCTTTTGGCCTTTATTGGCCTTTTATTTTACAGATATATTTATTCTTAATGTATCTTTGCAATCCAAAAAATAACGAATTATGGAATTGCTGATAAAGGAAATATTAAAGCGTAAAGGTATATCTGTGAAGGAATTAAGCCAACAGTTGGGCGTAACTAGAGACGCTTGTTATAAATATATTAATGGAAATCCTACCATCAAAGTTTTGGATAGGATAGCTAAAGTGTTAGATGTAGATGTAAGGAGTCTGATTAATGGTAAGGATGGAAAAAATTTTTGTGCATCAGACGATGTAAAGGGAAAGGTATAAGGATAGCTATGAATTTGATCAGTTTGTTTTCAGGAGCTGGAGGTTTTGATTTAGGCTTCCAGATGGTAGGTTTCAAGATAATAATAGCAAATGAAATTGACTCCAAAATTTGCCCCACCTTCCGTGCCAACTTCCCCGATGTTCATCTCATCGAGGGAGATATTCGAAAGTTGAGTCCATCTGATTTCCCAGATGATATTGATGGAATCATCGGCGGTCCTCCTTGCCAGTCTTGGAGCGAAGCGGGCTCGTTGAAGGGAATCAATGACGCACGAGGACAGCTCTTTTATGATTATATCCGCATATTGAAGGATAAACAGCCGCTCTTCTTCGTAGCTGAGAATGTATCAGGAATGATGGCTGCCCGCAATGCTGAGGCTGTTAAGAACTTCCTGGCACTCTTCAATGAGGCTGGATATGATGTGAATCTTCAGATGTTGAATGCCAACGATTTTGATGTTCCCGAAGACAGAGACCGAGTGTTCTATGTAGGTTTCAGAAAAGATTTGGGCATCAAGGAGTTTGTTTATCCTACGCCGCAGAACCATCGCCCTACGCTTCGTGAGGCAATCTGGGACTTGAAGGATTCGGCAATTCCTGCCAAGGAGAAGAATCATAGCAATGGTGATGCTTGCAAGGTGCCAAACCACGAATACTTTATAGGTGCTTTCTCACCCATCTTCATGTCGAGAAACCGAGTAAGAGCATGGGATGAACCTGGATTTACGGTACAGGCTAGCGGTCGCCAGTGCCAGCTCCATCCTCAGGCGCCGAAGATGATTAAGGTAGAGAAGAATCTGCAGAAGTTTGTGCCTGGCAAGGAGCATCTCTATCGCCGTATGTCGGTAAGAGAAGTAGCTCGGGTTCAGACATTCCCTGATGATTTCAAGTTTATCTATACCGATGTGAATATGGGTTATAAGATGATTGGTAATGCCGTGCCGGTGAATCTTGCCTATCATATGGCGATGCAGATTAAGAAGACGCTTGAATCACGGGGAATCAAGAGCAAGAGGGCATAGGGGTATTTTTTATAGGAGGTCGTAATATGAAAGTAGTTTCATTCTTTTCGGGATGTGGAGGCTTGGATTTAGGTTTTGAACAAGCATCAGTTGATGAATGCGATGGATTATCATGTGCCGCAAGAGCGCTATCGTGTATTTGTTGTAGGTATAAGAAGGGATATTGATGTTAATTATCAATTTCCGGAACCTGATACCTATTCTTTCATAACCCTGCGCCAGGCTATTGGTGAAATTACAGAAGAGCCTAGAAAATATATTTCAGAACCGGTGAATGCTGAATATGGTCAATGGTTGAACCATGATGTCTATATGGGACCATTTGATGATAGGTATATGGCTAGAAATCGGGTACGTGGATGGGATGATGTCTCATATACGATGCAGGCGAAAGCCCGCAACTGCCCATTACATCCTCAGGCACCCAAAATGATATATGTATCTAGGGATAAACAGATATTCCGTCCGGGGTATGAGCATTTGTATCGTAGGCTGAGCGTGAGAGAGTGTGCTCGAATCCAGAGTTTTCCCGATCATTTCCGTTTTATTTATCACGATGTTTCTGATGGGTATAAAATGGTGGGGAATGCTGTTCCACCTCGGCTTGGCAGGGCGATAGCTCTGTCTACCAAGGATGCATTTCAGTCTTATTCGTCTAAGCCATATTCCGTGCTTGTTGCTACTTATCGTGATGATAGGCAGTTGCGTATGTCATTGGAAAATAAGCTCTATTATGTGAGGGCTGGTTTAAGGGCAGGAGCCATGCAGTTTTCTCTGGGCATGAAAGCTCCTCATTATCTCTTTCTGCACAAAAGTGGTTCATATATCCTGCTTATCTTAAAGGAAGTAGAACCGAGACTGGTATCATCAAAGTATTTGGAGAATCTGGGATTTCATCCTTCTGGTGATCAGTATTGGGTATTTGAAGTCTTGGATGTAGAAACAGAGAACAGAACGGAATATATTAAAAACTATGTTTCAGAGCATGGCGGTATGAAGATGAAACCCTATATCTTGGAGCTAAAGCTATAAGTCTTTTTCCTGAGAATATCATAGGAAGTAGAGAGAAAAAGTGATTTTCTCAACACCAAAGGAGTGCTTTCACAAAAACATTTCGAAATTTTTGCACTTGCTTGTTGAATTCGCGGTTATGAGTGGGCTCAGTTATAGTTATAATCAAGTAAAACAAGCAGTGCAGAGTGCTGCACCTACCATTCATATTCCATAAAAGTAACAGGGAGAAGTGATGCTGCAAAAATGCTCACTTTTCCCTCTTTTTTTTCAAAAATCTAAAAATCAGAAAAATAATCGTACTCATTTTACGAATTAAGGAATCGTAGTACACGCCTCTATTTCGCTCCTTTTTTATAACTTCACGCTCGAATTAAAAAAAAGAAGTTATGGCAAGAGGACGTAGTTACATGAATTCATATGCCGATGGCTATATGAGAGGCAAGGTTGTCAAGGAAGTGGGAGCACTCCTTGACCACATGATAGTGGAGGAAATCACAACCCCCACAATAATAAATTTGGAGTTTGGCTCTGCTTACGATACCATCAGAAAACTAAAGCAGCAAGATGCCTCAATATCTTTTGAGATCATCAGACAATTCTGCTACGTCATTGGCTACTATCTCTACAAGGAAATAGAGGCGGTGGAGAACTACAAGAAAGATGTAAGAAATAGGGAATCCAGGCTTGCCATGCTGTATGAGATGAAAGAAAAATATAAGAAAATTTACGGAATGCAAGCCGTAGTAGTTCTCAACCTCATGCATCAGGGAAAGGATTTGCTGGCTTTAATGAAGCGAGTATAAGTAAGATTTTAACCGGACCACTATGTGTATCAAACTGATTGTGGGCTAATTATTAATTAAAAAATATATCTAAAAATAAGAAAGAATATCTGATGAATCCGGAGACTACTTGTCCCCTAAGGGTGTATGCCCTTATAGCTCTCCTGGAATTTGCTTGTACCAGCAAAATTGTTAGCGCAAACAGACTCTGACGTCCTCTACTAAGGAATGAGTGACAAAGTACTTAATTACTAACCATTATAAATTTCGAATTATGGGGAAATTTATCATCAAGCTCGTTCGCTTGATACTGAAGTATGGGCGTTTCAGCCTTGTTAGCGTGGTCATTCAATTGAATGGAAACAGCAAGTATATTGAGTATATGAACAACGAATTTAAGGAGGAGAAGCCATGCTTGGAGAAGGAAGAACCATAAATGTATCAGGTAATGCCTGTTATATAGAGTATGTGGAGAATTGCTATATGAATGGTAGCTCCAAAAAGAAGAACGATGATGATCCTGCGGCACGCATGACGGATGAACTGAAGGGAGAGAAGGGACTGGCAATCTTGAAGAATCTGCAGATGCATGGGGTACTCGACGAGAACTTCTACCCTCTGGAGTTGTCCAACTCAGAGTCTGCGGTCCTTGCCTATCAGATAGCCATAGCGCTGGATATCAAGGAGATGTGGAAAGTGTTCTCTGACCTTTGGAATATTTCTTCCAATGCCCTGAGAGCTGCTTATAATAGAGGTATGGAGCAGAAGAAGACGATAAAATTCCTGGATGAAATAACCCCTTTGCTGAAAGTATAGTACTAGTACGCGTACATAGTACGTACTAGGTAAGTATAAAAATATCTCTGTATCTTTGCACCCGTAATCAGACAAGTAAAGTCTGGTTGCGGGCGTTTTTTGTTTATAGGAATCCGGTACCGTTCCTGAAACTGAAATCTGGCGAATATCTCGCAGCCCAACCCTTTAATATGATATATTGATATGGCAGAAAATGCTTATGTGTTTTTTCATCCGCAGTATGGCGGATTGAGAGTGGTGAACAACGACGGGGGATTGTTCTTCTGCATCGAGGACCTGGTTGCCATCACTGATATCGGCAGAGATACATTGTTCCCGGTATTAGCCGACACGGAGGGGAAAGTGGTCGAAATGTATGTGGAAGTGCATATAAAAAAGGTGCCGAAGGATTTTACACATCGTTTGTTTTTCGGTGAATTCTTTGGCAATGCTGACAAGGTGGTGCAAAAAAGTAGAATAGCTTGGAGAAATATGATATTCGTTGACTCTCAGGTGGTGAAAGATATGACGATAGACTGTTCGAATGATCCTGAGCGTAAGTTGTTTTACAAGTGGGTCAAGGATTTTATCCAGCCTGTGATGGAGGACGAGGACAGATGCTGGCGTCATGAATGTGTCATGATGAAAAGAGTCTGTTATGACCCTCTAAAAAAGCCGATTGACATCCGATATGCTGCCGACGGCCTGTATATCAACGATATGAGAATCAACTGACATTATTCATCTTATAAACAAGAGATTACAATCATGAAACAAGTAGCAAAGAAGCAGCTCCTCAACGCCCAGAAGGTGGACGGAGCCATCATCAGTGAGGAAAACGGTGCCATCAGCTTCCGCAAGGCGCCATGGAACGATAGCGAGGTTATCTGCGAACAGCCTAAGGTGATACCGGGCAGAATGGTATGCTCAGGCGAGAATAGAGGTGACATGTTCGACTTCAAGCCTTACGAGCGTACGGGTGAGAAGATATTCGAGGAGATCTTCAAGACCAATCACGCCGTGGTGCGCACCACCAAGCGCTCGGTGCAGGTGAACTATACCTTCAGTAGAGACCTGGACAAGCAGGACATGCTGCGCTATCTCAAGGCAGAGCACAAGGAGCTGCTTGCCGGATTCAAGGAGAAATTATAGTGATTAGTGATTAATGATTAGTGATTAGTGATTAATGATTAGTGATTAATGGATAATGAATAATTAACATTCAACATTTAACATTCAATATTCAAAACGATGGAACATCTTATAGCATATAATCCGTACAAGAATGGCAATAAGGGGAGCGTAAGCTCCCAGCCACTCTCGGTTTACGACAAGACCATCGCTTATCCCTGGATGGCAGACCTGGTAGCTGCCATCCGTGGGGGTAACGATGAACTGAAGAAGCAGCTGCCTTTCCGCTGCGCACACTACTATCAATTCCAGAACAACAGACGCTCGCAGAAGAACGCTGTGGCCGAAAGCTTCCTCTTCCAGACCACCATCGACGTGGACGACAAGGAATATGTGGACAAGGCGATAGAGAAGGCACGTGAACTGAACTGCAGCGACACCATCTGGAAGGGTGCCCTGCTGCACCTGGAGTACTCAGCCCGCAAGAAGCTGCACATCGACATCCGCATGCCCATCGGCATGACTATCGAGGAAACGCAGCGAGCCTATTGCGAGGCGCTGGGCGTGCCCTACGACGAGAGCTGCATCACGCCAGAGCGCATGCTCTTCATCACCGACAAGGAGTCGGAAATCTATCGCTCACCCCATTGGTACGAGGTGCTGCCACAGGAAGAGCTGAAGAAGCGCAGACAAGCCTACCTGGACCGTGGACTCACCATCGATGGAAGAGCTGGGAAAGTTAATAGTTTACAGTTAACAGTTAATAGCAATGCTGCTCATGCTGCTCATCTCAGCCCTGCTGGAGTTCTTCAGGATGCTGGGGCTGTGGCAACCGGCAAGAACCTCGCAGCCTTCGACCTCTTCCGCAATGCGGCTGGCCTGAAGGATGTAGATATCAACACCCCAGGCTCCCGCCACTCATCGCTTCTGGCAATCATGAGCGCAGGCGCATCGAGAGTGATGGCCGAAGAGGAACTGAAGGCGGTGGTGGCGCAGAAGATGCCTGCCTTCTCGCAGGAGCGTGACTGCCAGCAGCTCATCCACGACTTCTATGCGAAATATGGCGACAGTTCGAAGCCGATGTCACAAGCCGTGATCCGCATCAATGCCCAGGCAGAGAAGTACTCCCAGAAGGATGCCGATCCCTTCAAGACCATGAGTTCCGTGGGTTCCGAGGGCGGCACGGATTCCAATGCGGAAGATGATAAAATCGCTCCGCCTCCGATGCCCGAACATCTCCCCAAACTCGTGGAACTTCTGCTATCGAAGACTCCAGACGTCTATAAGCCTGCCGTGGCACATGCCATCTTCCCGCCACTTGCCACACACCTCTGCAAGACCACCTTTAAGTATATCGACAATGTGGAGCATGAGGCTACCCTGATGTGCTGTCTGCTGGCAGGCACGGGAGCAGGCAAGAACTGTGTGCAGATGCCTATCAACATGATTATGGAGGACATCAGACAGCGCGACCGTGAGAACCTGAAACGTGAGAAGGAATGGAAAGACGAGGTGACACGCAAGGGCGCCAACAAGGATAAGCGCAAGCGCCCGGAAAACCTCATCATCCAGGAGATAGATGCAGATATGACCAACCCAGCCTTCGTGATGCGCACGGCCGAGGCACAGGAACATTTCCTCTATACAACGCTCAACGAGATAGACCAGTTTGATGCCCTCAAGGGGCAGGGCAACCAGCAGTTCAAGATCATCTGCCTTGCCTTCGACCCGGGGAACCAATATGGTCAGACGCGCGTGGGCACATCGAGCGTCACCGAGCGCATCACCATCCGGTTCAACTGGAATGCATCGACCACCATCCAGCTGGGGCAGCGATATTTTTCCAAGGTGCTCACCGACGGACCTATCAGCCGCATCAACTTCTGTACCATCCCGGAGCGGGAAATTGGTGCCGAAATGCCTGTATACGGCGAATACGACGATGCCTTCAGAGAAGCACTCAGACCGTACATAGAGAATCTGTGCAAGGCGTCGGGTAGAATAGACTGCGACGAGGCTTCTGCCCTGGCAGAAAAGTTGAAGGAAGAGAATGCCGACTTTTCTCGCATGTCGCAAAACAGGGTGTTCGAGAATCTTTCCTTCCGTGGCAACGTTATTGCCTTCCTCAAGGCTTGCGTGCTATACGTGGCAAATGGCTGCAAATGGGAGCCTGAAATAGACGAGTTTATCAGATGGAGCGAGAGTTACGATCTGTGGTGCAAGATGATTTTCTTTGGCGCAGGCATAGCCAAGGCTAATGAGGTGGGAGAGAAATCGAACAAGCGAGGACCTGCCAACCTGCTCCAGCAGTTGCCCGACAACTTCACCTACACGCAGGCTGAGATGGTGCGTCTGCAGAACGACTTCGGCAAGAAGGGTACGGCGATGATGCTGAGAAACTGGGTGAACCGCCATTACATTGAGAAAATTCCTCCGAAGGGAGCAAATGCCGGCGGAGCTGACGGAAAGCAGGATGGAAAGGTGTTCAGTATTCAGTTATTCAGTTTTAAGAAGCTATTGTTTCGTTCCGACGGACTCGACCTGAGAGGTTTCGACGTTTAACAATATTGAAAACTTATAACATTTAACATTCAGACAAATGGAAATAGTATTAAAGCGAATTGCTAAAAAAAGAAATTATACCATCGGCAGACTCTATCTGTTGGCCGATGATAGTGTAAAGCGTATCTCGTTGCCCGGCAAGAAGATAGGCGATAAGAGTACATTGGTTCATACCTTTGACAGCCAGTTGCTGTCCAAGGATACGTATCTCTGCGATACCTTGGAGCCTACATGGCGCAATCTGTTGGGCATCAAACTAAAGCCAGAGGAAGTGGATGCCCGCTATAGCCGCATAAGTGGCAAGAAGGCACGTAAGGTATCTGGTCATACGGCCATTCCTGAGGGATCATATCCCGTGGTCATATCGTATTCGCCAAGATTCAAACGTTGGCTGCCATTGCTGCTGAGCGTGCCGAATTTCGAGGGCATCCGCATCCATGCAGGCAATTATCCTGACGACACGCAAGGCTGCGTTCTCGTTGGGGAGAACAAGTTCGAGGGCATGGTGGTAAACTCTCGCATCTGGCTACAGCGACTCATCAACGCCATGGAAGCGGCTCGCGACAGAGGCGAAAGCATCTGGATTACCATCCAATAGACAAGCAGCATCCCGGCATAAGGGATGCTGCTAATAAAGCAAATCCGCCCTTTACTTTTTCATCACTTTCCCGATAATCTCCTCGAAATCTTCCTTCTGCATGGCACCCATCTGCATGGTAGGATTGCCCTTCAGCGGGATAAAGAGGAAGGTAGGAATGCTGCGGATGCCGAAGACGGAAGCCAACTCGGGTTCCTGGTCGATATCCACCTTATAGAAATCTATCTTGCCGGCATATTTCCCGGCTAGAGATTCTACCATGGGAGCCATCATCTTGCAAGGTCCACACCAGGTGGCATAGAAATCGATAATGGCAGGACGGGAGCCTGCAAACACCCACTCATCGGGATGAGACTCGTAATCCATAATCTTCTTCCTGAAATCGGAAACTGTAAGCACCTGCACCTTTCCTGCAGAAGCAGACTCTGAAGAAGATTCTACATGAGAAGAAGCCCCCTGCTCTTTCTCCTTCTGAATCTGTTTAACCTGCGCCACATTTTGCGCCTTCTTCGTGCAGGCGCAAAAACAAAAAGGGAGGGCTACAAAAACAAGCAAGAATGCTTGCCTGAAAGGGATATGAATATTCACCATATAAAAATTTGTTATCTTTATTACACAAGTTTCGCAAGTAACCTCCGGTCCCCGAAGGGGGCCAACTTTCAATAACCGCTGGTGGAATGACCGAAGGTCATGGAACCTGCGGACAACCAATAGTAGGGAGAAAGCGTCCCCAAAGGGGGCGAACCTCATCCAGTCTTGCTCCTGTTCGCCCCCTTCGGGGACGATAAGAGAGTTTCTGTCACTATCCGCAGGTTCCATTCCCTTCGGTCATTCCACCCGCGGTTATTCACATTCGCCCCCTTCGGGGACGGTAGAATGCTACTTGCGAAACTTCAGTTAATAAGCCAAATCAACTGCCACTGGATATACGCGGCATGGGTCGAAATACTCGGTACAACTGTTTACCATTGCCTGCAAATCTGCCTTGGCAATACCATGGAATACCTGCTTGTCATTCACCCTGATGGTTACAGGCTTGCCGAGGTCAACCAGCTGATTGTTAAGATATACTCTCAGTTTGCCACCAGTGGCTACGGAATAGCTGCGGTTGAACTTCAGGTCGATGCCCCACTGCTTATCCTTCATGGTCGTGGTGTAATCCACATTGCTCACCTTGATGGAAACCACATTCTGGTCGATATCCATCTCGTAGTAAGTTCTCTGCTCTGATGGGCGAGCCAGCACCTGCAGGTTGTAGAAACCCGAACGGCGTCTGCCATCCATCTCGAAATCCTCCCAGAGCACGGTCTTAGGATATGGATTGCGCACAAACTGCTTGAGCCAAGGTGTGGTGAGACCATAGGTGATGTGATGCTGCATACCCGGCAAAAGATGAATGCGATGACGGAAGATAGGCGTCTTATCCACTGCCAGCGGACGGGCCAGCTGCGCAGAATCGAATGCCACCTGGGTGTACCAGGTAAGGTCGTTGCGATAGAAACCGGTATCATCAGCCCCCGTGAGGAAGGAGAAACCGATGTTGGCACAGTTCTCTACAGGCGCATTCTTCAGCGGTTCGCCACCAGCCATCGGACCGGCTGCTGCCCAATAATCTGCATAGAATGATGCCAGTCGCTGACTGCCATAACCACCCTCGCTGATACCGAACACATAGAGTCGGTTGGCATCCACCTCACCATTCACCAGGTTCTGACGAATCAGTTTTTCGAAAGCATACTGCTTAGACAGATGCCACCAGCGATAGTATTCACCCTCGTTAGGAATCTGAGGAATGAAATAGATGGAAGGCGAATCCTGGAAGCTCAGACCGAGCTTGATGCCATTAGACCACTCTCTGTCCTTAGGACCCGAGCCGTGGATATACAGGAAGAGCGGGAACTTTCCGTCGGCAGCCACGCCCTTCTTGCCATAATAATAAGGCATCACGGCATTTGGCTCCAGGCATTTAGGCAGGTTCCACGAGCTGTTCTTAGCCAGTTTCAAGTCTTCCGGCTCAATGAGTTTCTCCTCCTGCAAATTCCTGTTGGCATCGCACCACGCACTCCACACCATCTTCTGATAGCTGGCTATGTCCTTGCCATCTATCGCTTGCTGCAACTTGGTTTCAAGCGGAGCGTTCTGGGCAAATTCAGCCTTGCCTTCCTTCTCCAATGCTTTCTGCTGCGCTTTCAGCGACTGCAGAAAGTAAGTATTCACCTTCTTCTGCAAGCCCGGCGACTGCGCCATTGTCTGGGTTGTGTAGGTTAGTGATGCAACAGTCATCACCATGCAAATCATTTTTTTCATTTCGTACATTGATATTTATTTAATTCAAGTTTCGCAAGTAACCTCCGGTCCCCGAAGGGGGCCAACTTTCAATAACCGCTGGTGGAATGACCGAAGGTCATGGAACCTGCGGACAAACTAATAGTAGGGAGAAAGCGTCCCCAAAGGGGGCGAACCACATCCAGTCTTGCTCCTGTTCGCCCCCTTCGGGGACGATAAGAGAGTATCTGTGACTATCCGCAGGTTCCATTCCCTTCGGTCATTCCACCCGCGGTTATTCACATTCGCCCCCTTCGGGGACGGTAGAATGCTACTTGCGAAACTTCAGTTTATTTAATTACTAGTCTTTCAGGGAATAGGTAACCGTGGTCACCACCCTCACCTTTTTAATATAAGGTGTATTCGAATCCCTATCCTCTATCGAGAACTGCCCCTGGTCAGCATTCATGATCTTGTCAATCTTGCTCTTACTGTTTTCGGCAAACTGTGTGGCAGTCTGCTCGGCATTCTCTATCGCCTCCTGCATCATCTTCGGTTTCATCTTGCGGAATGCCACATACTCATACTTCACCGGATTCTCGTAGCCTCCATCCACAATGGCAACGCCCTTCTGGAGCAGGTCACCCTGACGGGCGATGATACCGCGAACCAGTTTCACATTATGCGAAGTAACGGTGATAATCGACGTGATGTTATAACGATAGCCCTGGCGGTTTTCGCCATATCGCTCAGCATTGAGGTCGATGACCACAGGTGCATTGACATTGATTTCGCTCGCCTTCACGCCATTCTCCACCAGGAAGTTTCTGATGGTTCTCGTGGTGGCATTGATTTTTTGATAGAGTTCAGGCAGGTCGTTGCCTATTTCCTTGGAAACGATAGGCCACGTCACCTTGTCCGCCTCCACCTCCTTCTCGGCAAGGCCTTTCACTACAACCTTACGGTCTTTACTAATCACACTCTCAAGTCCCGACTTGATACAGAATCCAAGCATGATGATGCCGATGGCTAAAATCACGGCTTGCTTAATACCAGAATTGATGTTCATAATTAGTCCTCCATTATTAAGTTGTTAAATTTGAGTTTCCAAAGATACAACAAAAATACAGAAAAGCAATACTTTATAATGATAAAATATGCTAAAACACACCATATCAACCCGTAATCACCATTTTTCCTGCCTAAAAACTTGCATATATTACCAAAAATCCCTACCTTTGCAATAAAACATTTCTAGCCAAAAACAATAAAATGGATTATAACATGATTGGGACCGCATGGTCGTTACTGCCTCCCGTCGTCGCCATCGCTCTGGCGCTGAAGACGAAAGAGGTGTATTCTTCTCTCTTTATCGGCATCATTCTGGGTGCCGTGCAATATTGTATTTCGATGGGAACGGGATTCGATGGATTCCTGGTTCACCTAACCAACCACACTGTGGGCGAAGGCGACGACGCCAAGGCCTACGGATTGATTCACTGCCTCTCCGACCCATGGAATGTAGGCATTCTGGTGTTCCTGGTGGTATTGGGCAGCATCGTTTCGCTGATGAACAAGGCGGGTGGTTCAGCGGCTTTCGGCCGCTGGGCTTCCAAGCACGTGAAGTCGAAGATGGGGGTGCAGATAGCCACCATCCTGCTCGGTATCCTGATATTCATCGACGATTACTTCAACTGTCTTACCGTGGGTTCGGTGATGCGCCCTATCGCAGTGCGCAACGGCGTGACCAAGGAAAAGCTCGCCTATCTCATCGACTCCACCGCAGCACCGGTCTGCATCATCTCGCCTATCTCCAGTTGGGCAGCAGCCGTATCGGGCTTCGTATCGGGAGGCGAAAACGGACTGGCGCTCTTCTGCAAGGCGATACCTTTCAATTTCTACGCCTTCTTCACCATCCTCTTCATGCTGGGCATCGTGGTACTGGGCTTCGACTTCAAGGCGATGAGCAAGTATGACGCCCGACTGAAGGAGTGGTACGAGCGCACCAACGGCGGAAAGCTCGACGAGGTGAGCGATACCAAGCTGCAAATCGTGGAACACGGCGTGGGAGCCAAGCAGCAAGAGAGTTCAGAAAGTAGAGGTTCGGTAAGCGACCTTGTGATTCCAATCATCATGCTCATTGTATTCTGCATGGCGGGCATGGTTTATTCGGGCGGATTCTTCGATGCCGCCAATGCCAACTATCTGAATTTCGTTGATGCCTTTGCGGGCAGCAATGCTTCGGTGGGCCTTGTACTCGGTTCGCTGGCAGCCCTGATTCTCACCATCGTGATGTTCACGGTGCGCAAGACCCTGCCATTCGATGAGGCGATGAGTAGTCTCATCAAGGGATTCGAGGCGATGGTGCCAGCCATCCTGATTCTTACCCTGGCATGGACCCTGAAGAGCATGACCGACTCGCTGGGAGCAGCAGAATATGTATCTGGTGTCGTGGCAAGCAGTGCTTCTGAGTTGCAGATGCTCCTGCCGGGCATCATCTTCCTGGTAGCCGGTTTCCTGGCCTTCGCCACCGGAACTTCCTGGGGAACCTTCGGTATTCTGATTCCTATCTGCATCGCCGTCTTCCCTGCTGCCGACCCGCTGCGCATCATCTCTATCTCAGCCTGCATGGCAGGAGCCGTCTGCGGCGACCATATCTCGCCTATCAGCGATACCACCATCATGGCGAGTGCGGGAGCCGAGTGCAAGCATGTGCATCATGTGTCATCGCAGTTGCCATACGCCCTGACAGTGGCAGGCGTAAGCTTCCTCACCTTCATCGTGGCTGGCTTCACCCATACCTGGGGCATGGCTACGAGTGCCATCGTATCGTGGATATTCGGTATGTTGATGCTCGGATTGGCTTTATTTTATCTAAATAAGCGCCAGAAATCAAAATAGTTCTTAATTTTCTTGCATTATTGGAATATTTTCAATATCTTTGCAGAAGAAAACAGATAAAGAATATATTAACATTTAATACAGAATACATTATGAAAGAATTGAAAGGAACAAAGACAGAGAAGAACCTCCAGGAGGCTTTCGCTGGTGAGTCAATGGCTCGTAATAAATATACATACTTCGCAAGCAAGGCTAAGAAGGATGGTTATGTTCAGATAGCTAACATCTTCGAGGAGACTGCTGCCAACGAGAAGGAGCACGCTAAGTTGTGGTTCAAGTACTTGGAGGGCGGTGCCATCAAGAGTACAGAAGAGAACCTTCTGGCTGCTGCCGAGGGTGAGAATGGCGAGTGGACAGAGATGTACAAGCGCATGGCTGAGGAGGCTCGTGAGGAGGGCTTCGATGAGATTGCCGCTAAGTTCGAGATGGTAGCTGAGATTGAGAAGCACCACGAGGAGCGCTATCGCAAGCTCCTGAAGAACGTTCAGGACAAGGTTGTTTTCTCTCGTGATGGTGACTGCATCTGGCAGTGCTCTAACTGCGGTCACATCGTAGTAGGCAAGGAAGCTCCAGAGGTTTGCCCAGTTTGCAACCACCCACAGAGCTACTTCCAGATTGAGGCTAAGAATTACTAAGTAATTCAAGTTTCGCAAGTAACCTCCGGTCCCCGAAGGGGGCCAACTTTCAATAACCGCTGGTGGAATGACCGAAGGTCATGGAACCTGCGGACAAACTAATAGTAGGGAGAAAGCGTCCCCAAAGGGGGCGAACCACATCCAGTCTTGCTCCTGTTCGCCCCCTTCGGGGACGATAAGAGAGTATCTGTGACTATCCGCAGGTTCCATTCCCTTCGGTCATTCCACCCGCGGTTATTCACATTCGCCCCCTTCGGGGACGGTAGAATGCTACTTGCGAAACTTCAGTAAGTAATTTGCAAATAGAATAACAAAGGGCAAAAGCATTGGACATCTAATGCTTTTGCCCTTTTTAACGTACTAAAAAACGGAAGCCACAACTTTATTATTGATGAATCTTATCCAGCATAATTTCAATCAATCTCGGCACACCGTAATTTTCTATCTCGCTTTCCTTAATCCAGATGTAATCATCGGGAAGAGAAGGTCGTTCCTCAACTTCCTGCAGATAGAAATCGGCAAGAAGAATGCGATGGGTCAATACATGCTTCACATCCTTTGCCAGCAATATCGGATCCTTCACGAAAGAAGGCAATTCCTTCATATCCGATATATTATACGGCTCCCACAATCCCTGCCAAATATCCCCCTCACCACGACGATGAATCGCAATCCACGATTCAGCCTCAGCATGTTTTTCTGCCTCAACTTGCGATTCCAAAGCTGGTGCCTTATATCTGATATACACATAAGAGAGATGACGGGTCTTCACCTTCACCGTTTTGTTCTTCACTGGCAGTTCCTCTACCCTGCCGTTTCGCAAAGCCTCACAGGTTTCGGCAAGCGGACAAAGAAGGCATTTCGGCGATTGAGGGGTACACTGAATGGCACCGAAATCCATCATTCCCTGGTTATAGGCTGCCGCCTCTGAAGCAGGCAACAGCGATTGCGCCAAAGCCGCAAACTCCTTCTTTCCCTGGGTGGAATTGATGGGTGTATCGATTCCGAAATATCGGGAAAGAACACGATATACATTGCCATCTACCACTGCGGCAGGAAGATTGAAGGCAAAGGAGCCGATGGCAGCGGCTGTATAATCACCCACTCCCTTTAACGATTTAATGCCATCCAGCGTATCAGGGAATTCACCCAAAGCCACGATTTGCCTGGCAGCGGCATAAAGATTGCGGGCACGGGAATAATAGCCCAAGCCCTGCCAGAGCTTCAAAACATCATCTTCGCTGGCTGCCGCCAGGTCTTCTACATGGGGATAGGTTTGCATAAAGCGCTCCCAATATTCCCATCCCTGGGCAATGCGGGTTTGCTGCAGGATGATTTCGCTGAGCCAGATGGCATAAGGGTCGCTGGTTTCGCGCCAAGGCAGTTCCCTGCCGTTTTCACGAAACCAACGGAGTATTTCAGTTGAAAAAAAAGAGTTATTGATCATTGTAATGCTTTTGCCCTTTCAGGGCGTATTTCTATAAACAACTATAACCCAGGGCGATGCCCTGGGCTAGGAGCTTCTGCCCTTTCAGGGCGTTACATTCTTGCTTCGGTCCTTTTAGCGGATTGCAAATCCGCAATAGTTACTCATACGGCGGCGGATTGCAAATCCGCCGAAACTGCAAATCCGCCGAAACTGTTCAAAGTAATTACTGCTCCGGATATTGCTCGTAAATCTTCAAGCCGAATTCATTGGCAAGCGCGTAGGCATGCTCCATGATATCGGCAAGGATATGCTCGTAATTAACCCAAACCTTATCCTTGATGAAGAAATAGAACTCGATAGGAAGACCGCACTGGGTGGCTTCCATGTGGCGAACCATCAAGGTCAACTCCGTATTCACCTCAGGGCGCTGACGCAGATATTTCTCCATGAATTTACGATAAAGCTGAAGATTGGTTGGAGCCAGAGCAGCAGGATTCAGCAGGTCTGCCCCTTCCTTAATACCTTCTTTCTCCAAATCCTCATCAGATGGAACTGCCGATTCTGCAGAAATTTCAGAAACATGAATACCATCCTTTGCCAATGCCTTCTGCAACGTTTCCTTCAACTTAAAGGAATCCTCCGTAGCAAAATGCTTGGCAAGCAAGGTCTGCTTTAAGGAATCATCCACCAATCGCACACTGCGGAAATCGAAGTAAACCACTCGCTTCACTCTTCTTCCCCCACTCTTCTGCATACCAATCCAGTTCTGGAACGAACCGTTCACCAGCGTGGCTGGCGAAATGGTAACGATGGTGTTATCGAAATTGCGAACCTTCACCGTGGTGAGCGACATCTCCTCAACAATACCATTGGCATCCACCGACTTCACCGTAATCCAGTCGCCCTTGTGGAGCATATCATTACTCGTCAGTCTCACACCGGCAGCTAATCCGAGGATGGTATCCTTGTACACCAACATCAGCACAGCCGAGGTGGCACCCAAACCGGCAAACAGAGTCATCGGATTCTTACCCAGCAGGATGGCTACCACCACCACTCCAGCCACGAAGAGCATCAATATTCTGAGCACACCGCAGAAGGTATGGAAATACTGCTGAGCCGAAGAGCGGCGCTCCTCGCTGTTCTCCAATCCCTTGAACGAACCGATAAACACCAATGCCGTGCGCACCGACATCACCACGATATAGATGCCCGTGGCACGCTCCAGAATCTCCTTGAATATGGGATATTCCAGATAGATGAGCGGCATGAGCGACCATATCACCACAGCCGGAACGATATGGCAAGCCGAGGTGAGCACCTTCCTGTTCAGCAACACATCATCCCAAGAAAACTCCGTCTTCTCCGTAATCTTCGAAATCAGCGGAACCAATATCTTGCGACAAAGGAAATCGCTCAGCATCGCCAGCAACACAGCGATGATGGTGAGCAATATATGACGAAGCATAGGCACGTAATCACCCGTGATACCCGCCCATGTTATCATTGAATCTACAAATTTTCTAATTTCCTCCATAAGCCATAAACAGTAAACTACAAACTATTAACTGTAAACTCTCAACTATAAACTATCAACTAAAGTCACGGTTGGCACAGCAGCTTGCAAACCTTGTCCGCAAAGTTTCGGGCATTGCTGCCATGCATGATACCATTATTGATAATAGAGAAGCAAAGCTCATGTCCATTGGCTGCAGTGCAATAACCAGCCAGCGAGATGATGCCCGTCAGGGTGCCCGTCTTAGCCTTCACATTGCCGTGGGCACTGCCGCTCCTCATACGCTTCTTCAGGGTGCCATCCACACCCGCTATCGGCAGCGAATGAATCAGATGCTGCTTGATGTTGTCGTTGCGGAAGGCATAGCGAAGCATTGCCACCTCCAGTTCGGCACTCAGATAGTTATAGAGCGAAAGTCCCGAACCATCAGCCAACTTATAGCGTGATGCATCCAAGCCCAGTTTCTGGTTGATAAACTGGCGCTCCACGCTGCGGGCACTCTTGGCACTCGCCGGACGGTTGCCCGTGGAAGCCGCTATCTGATAATACATGCTCTCGGCATAGAGATTGTCACTCTCCTTCATCATCTTGTGCAGCACCTGGTCCATGGTGTGGAAACGGGTACAGATGGTGAAAGCATTAGTAGGACAGGTCTTGGTAGAGGCATACATCTCCTCATACTCGATGCCCGCATCCTTCAGTTTAGCCAGGAATCTATCCATGAAGATATCCTTCCTGGAGAACACCAAAGGCGAAAGCACCGGGTTGTCATCATCCCAGCACCAGCCTTCGCCCAACAAATCAGAATCCTTCATCGAGCGGTCGGCATACACCTTGCCACGGATGGTATCTACACCCATCTCCTTCAGGCTGTTGACAAAGGCCGAGAGGTCATCACTGTTGAAACGGGGATCCATGCCGCCCACGCAATATACATCGCCATGGAGCACACCCTCCTCGATGGTTCCCGTATATTTCAGTTGGGTTTTAAACTGATAGGACCCGCCCAACTTGTCCAGCGCCGTGATAGCCGTAAGGAGCTTCATCGTACTAGCCGGGCGCATCAGCTGACGCTCGTTGTGCTTGTAGATGCAGGAGTCATCCTCCAGGTCCCAAACCATGATACCCACCTGCGAAGTTTCAAACATCTTGCTCTTCAGCAGATTGTCGATACCCACCTTCACCGATTCCGGCCAAGGCAATCTCAGCGTATCGGCAGCCAGCGAGTCTAACATTGTGGAGTCAGCCACTTCCGTGTCGTCCTGCATCTCCACCACTTCATCATTCGTCACATTCTGAGCCTGCATAGGCATTGCCATCAGCATCGCCGCCATCAGACTCAACATCATATATCTTATCTTTTTCATTGTCGTTTTTTAATTTCTTTCTCGAAAGCCTCTTCGTTGTCCGGCTGAATGGCCACCATGTTCTTGGCTCCGTATTCTATCACCATGCAATGGTCCAGCCCCATAAAGGTCTTGGCCTGATGCACGCTGATGATATCGCACACGGGCACATTCCTGTTCGATGAGAACCTGCCCTCATTGATGATGAGATACTCCATCTCGTCGTCCCTGTCGATAGGTTTCACCTTCTTAAATGTATAGGTGGTGTTCAAAATGCGCTCTATCATGCCCACGATGATGATGGCCAGGAAGATGCCGATAATCGCCATCTTTACCCAGAAGAAATATCCGGCAAGAAGGGCGAACACTGCCACCCCGATGCGAGCCGTCACCGAGAAGCGCTTGTGAAAAGTTCTATCTGCCATACCTATTCTATCCTATTCTGTTAAAAAGTCATTTTCAATTCAATTATATCCGCAAAAAAGTCATTTTTTACTACCTTTTGATAGTCTAAAAGACTATATTACCTTAAATTTCGCTGCAAAATTACAAAAATTCCCTCTCTTATTACTCATTTTAAAGAGAAATTAGTAATTTTGCAACGAATTAAGAATTAATTCCTAGAGAATGCGGCTTTTTATGCAAAGAAAAGGTCTCTTCTTATAGATAGAAATTAGATAAGAATAAACTCAGATGGTTTATAAGTATGATTTTCTGATTATCGGCTCAGGAGTTGCCGGTATGAGTTACGCCCTGAAAGTAGCCAGAGCGCATAAAGGTAAAGTGTGCATGATTTGCAAAACCTCTCTCGACGAGGCGAACACTTCATTTGCACAAGGTGGTGTTGCGTCAGTTACCAACTTGGAAGTGGATAACTTCGACAAGCACATTCAAGACACGATGATTGCTGGTGATTACATCAGCGATTACAATGCTGTAAAGCAGGTTGTCACCATGGCACCGAAGCAGATCGAAGAGCTCGTGCAGTGGGGTGTTAACTTCGACAAGCAGCAGGACGGCAAGTTCGACCTCCACCGTGAGGGCGGACACAGCGAGTTCCGCATCCTTCATCATGCCGATGATACGGGTGCTGAAATCCAGCGCGGGCTGATGGAGGCAGTGCGCAACTGCCCTGACATCGATATCAAGGAAAATCATTTCGCCGTGGAGATTATCACCCAGCATCACTTGGGCGCCCGTGTTACCCGACGCACTCCTTATATCAACTGTTACGGAGCCTACGTGCTGAATCCCGATACCCAGAAGGTGGATACTTATCTGAGCAAGGTTACCGTGATGTGTACCGGCGGATGTGGTGCCGTTTACCAGACTACCACCAACCCAGTCATCGCCACGGGTGATGGCGAGGCGATGGTTTACCGTGCCAAGGGTACCGTGGCCGATATGGAGTTCGTTCAGTTCCACCCTACAGCCCTCTATCATCCGGGCGAGACTCATCCTGCCTTCCTCATCACCGAGGCAATGCGTGGATATGGTGGCATCTTGCGTCTGCCTAACGGCGAGAGCTTCATGGAGAAATATGATAAGCGTCTGAGTCTGGCTCCTCGCGACATCGTGGCTCGTGCCATCGATAAGGAGATGAAGATTCACGGTCTTGACCATGTATGCCTGGATGTTACCCACAAGAATCCGGAGGAGACCAAGCGTCACTTCCCTAACATCTACGCCAAGTGTCTGAGCATCGGCATCGACATCACCAAGGATTACATCCCAGTGCGTCCTGCCGCTCACTACATGTGTGGTGGTATCAAGGTAGATTTGAACGGCTGTTCAAGCATCAACCGTCTCTATGCCCTGGGCGAGTGTTCATGCACCGGTCTGCATGGTGGCAACCGCCTTGCCAGCAACTCGCTCATCGAGGCTGTGGTTTATGCCGAGACGGCTGCCAAGCACAGTCTGGAGCATGTGGATGAATACGATTTCAACGAGAAGGTTCCTGCCTGGAACGACGAGGGTACCCTGACCAACGAGGAGAAGGTATTGATTACCCAGAGCGTCAAGGAGGTGGGCGAATGCATGAGCAACTACGTGGGCATCGTGCGCAGCGACCTTCGCCTGAAGCGTGCTTGGGACCGCCTCGACCTTCTTTACGAAGAGACCGAGAATCTCTTCAAGCGTGTCAAGGTGAGCAAGGAACTCTGCGAGCTCCGCAACATGATCAATGTAGGTTATCTCATCACCCGTATGGCTATCGAGCGCAAGGAGAGCCGTGGTCTTCACTATACTATCGACTACCCTGTTCATGCTTACGACAAGAAAGATAAATAAAGAATAGAAGAAACATAAAAAAAGCTCGGATGCGATTTGCATCCGAGCTTTTTTCGTTTATCAGATTTGCATCCGAGCTTTTTTCGTTTATCTCGTCAGCGAGAACTTGATGCTCAGACCGAAGTCCTGCGTGGTCGTCGGATAACTGCTGCTCGAAAGCAGCGGGGTGTTGGTCTGACGATCGTAGTAGAAACTCATGGTGAGCAACTTGCTCAGGGTGTAATCGGCAGTGAAGCTGAACTTCAAGGCATTGTTACCGCTGCTGGCGCTGCTCGTCATCGAAGCGATGTCGCGGACGATGGCTGCCTGCTTGCGGAAACTGAAGTCAGCACGGAGATTGAGGTCGTGGTTGGCACCACGCGACTTCTGCGTACTCTTGCTGTCCTGCTGATTCTTCTTGCCCGTTCTCTTCACCTTCTTGGCTCTAGGACCAAACAGGTCGAAGTCGTTGATGCGGTAGCCCATACCTATCACCCAGTCCTTGCTCAAGGCCTCGTTCACCTGGATACTCGTCATACTGAGGTTCAATACGCGGGTCTGGCGATACTCAGCCTTCAGGGTCATGTTGTTGTTAAACGTCATATCCATTCCGAGCAATGGCGAGAAGGCCTCGTTGATGCTCACCTGCGATACGTTGAACATGCTGCTAGGCGATGGATTGCCCGTTGAGGCATCGCTGATGAAGCCCAAGCCATTCATGAATTCCTGATAGGTACTGAAACTGTTATAGCTGCCCACAGCATATACACTCTTGTAACCATGATTGATGTTCACACTCTTGAAGTGGTCGCAGAACCAAGGCAACTTGCCGAGTCCACTGTAGCGGACAGTCCAGTTTGGCAACAGGCGGCTCAACGTTGGGAATATCGAGAGCGAACCGCCGCCCATCGATGTATAGGCATTGAGGAAGGCAGGTATCATCACATCACCACTGTATTTATTAACCGGGGTGCGGGATGCATCAAACTTACCTCCGCTCAGCTCAGAGCCAGCCGGATAAACCGCTCCGGCATATTGCGCCTCTACCCTCTGGCGGAAGCCTTCGAGCGAGTTGACAAACTTCTCGAAGGTCTTGCTCTTGTAACCACTGTTGGCATTGCCCATTCCCTCGAAGGCAGAACCCAATGAGATGGTGGTCATCTGGAAGGTTCCGCTCTGGGTGGTCGGCGTGCCCTCATACATATACTGTATACTCTTCTGCGTAGTCTTCGAGTGGGTGGCAGAGAGGTCGATTTTGAAATCCTTAACAGGTTCCAGGGTGGCACGGAACTGCCAGTTGTCTGTCTTGCTCGTCGTAGCCGGTGTTGCGATGGAATCGTTGAAGAGCAGCCAGTCGTTCTCCCTAGCCTTCTGGATATAATCATCGTCAATCATACCGAAGGCAAAGTCAAGTCCTGGAGCCATCTGTCCCACCTTCTTCTGTCCGAAGGCATCGCCCACGCTAGGGGTGAAGCCAGGCAGGGTCATCTGGTAGCTGTTGCGATAGGTGAAGCTCACCTTGCGCACCATCATCGCCAAGCGGGATGCAAACTGGGCAGCCTTGTACCACTTCTTGTTGTCAAGCGGCTCCTTCGGCAAAACGGTAAGTTTCAGCTTCAAGGCACTATCCACCTTCGAGAGAAGCTTAATCTGGTTGTTATCCACCTTTTTATATTTAAGGTGGAACATCTTGCCATCTGCCGTCTTCGCCGATACGATGAGGCGCTTGCTGTTCTTGCCATGCTTTACCAGCAGGGTGGTATCAGGCAGGAGGGTCACTTCCTTCTCAAAAGCCTTTTTGTTCTTCGGAAGCTTCTTTGCCAGGTCGTTTCTACCCTTATCCTTGGCGTTGGTCTTGGCGTTCTTGCCATTCTTCACGTCCTTGCCGTCGGTCTTGGCAATTTCCTTGTCGCCATTCTTCTCAGCCTCTTCCTTCGCCTTCAGCTCTTCTTCCTTGGCTTTCGCCTTGGCCTTCTTTCTGTCTTCCTTCTCCTTCTTCATCCTAGCCAGTTCACTCCTGCTCTTGGAACGTTCATACTTCTCGTTCACCTTCTTGAGGAATGGAACGTGGTTGTAGAGACGCACCAGGTCGATGTTTCCGTTCAGGGTCACCTCGCGCTGGCTGTTGATGGTATTGCCATACGAGTGGCCTTCTTCATCTTCCATGCCTCGCTCCCACGAATAGTTGGCGCTGTAGTTGGCATCGGTGTTCAGCCAGTCGAAGACTGGAAGCAGATTGAGCGGCACCTTATAAGATGCCGTGAAGTTCTGACTGTAGTCGAGCGGCGTACCCCAGCTCTTCACGCTGTTCCATACCGAACTTCTGTACACCGAGTCTTTCCAGGCATGATACTGGTCGGCATAGAGATCGGTGTTCACTTCCGGATAAGGCACATCCACCTGAGCATGGGTAGCACTCTGGAAGTTCATGTGCAGGTTCTTGGTCAAGTCCCAGCGCATGGAGAACTCTCGGTTCCAGAGGAACTGGTCGCTATAGGTGAGCGGCAGCTGCGAATTGAGCGTACTCTCCATATCGCGCTCCTCCAGCTCGTAGGTCTCGTGCGTCATCTCCGTATTGAAGGCGATGTTCTGAGGCAGCCAGTTCAGGCCGAACCGCTTCAGGATGTCGAGCCACTTGCTCTTGTTCTTGATCTTCTTGAACGGTTCCCACGATTTATACACAGGAGTCCAGGAATAATCCAGGGCACCTCGCCAGTTGTCACGGTTCTCATAAACCGTGGTCTCGCCGGTGGTACGCTGATGCGCATGACTGTAGGTCAACGAGAAGTTGGCTGGGTCGTACGGCATCGGATGACCCTTGGTGGCGATACCCACACGGGCATTGGAAACAGAGAAGTTGGTCTGCGTCACCTTGGTTACGGCGATGTTCTCGATGGAGTCTCGCTCTGCCTTCGAACCGGTGGCATCCAGAGCATCCTTCAGTTCCATATCGGTATCCAGCGGATTATACTTCGGCGAAGTCTTCTCCTTGGTCACACTATAATATAAAGGTATGCTCACCTTCGCCTTGTCAGGGAAGAACTTACCCATCTCCAGCGATGTGGTCACACTGTAGGTGCCGTAGTTGTCGGTGCTTCGGCTTGCCACGCCGTCTTCCAGTCCGCCAAAGCCCTCGCTCATATATCTTCCGGTGGCATTCACGCTACCAAAGTCGGAGAGCTGCACATTGAGGTTGGCATTGGCTGCCCAACCGCCCTTGTTATTGTGCTCCAGCAGTCGGAGCTCGTTGATCCAAACTTCTCCGCTCTTCTCCTCGCCCGAGTTGTTGCGCACACCGATCATCATCGTTTTCACCTCGCCCAGGGTAGGATTACCCACGATGGTGAGCTTGTTGTTCGGATGGTCGGCATCATACATGGTATAAGGTGCCATATAGGAAGCCAGCCCCTGTGCCTTCGCCTTGTTGCGCTCCTTCTTCAGGTTGGTGAAGACGCTGAGCGCCACGTTCAGCATGTTCTCCTCCGGCCATACCTTCTTCTTGTCGGCAGTGCTGTTCCTTACATATTTGCCAGGTTCAGTCACCTGCAGCGGAATCTCATACTCATAGTAGTTGTTCTTATAGTCACTACCCAGACGCAGGAACACAGACAGCTGATTATCCTTCAAGTTGGTGGTGTTCTGCTCCAGGGCATTGGCATGGGTGAACATCTGGATGCGCTTATACTGGCGCAAATCGATGGTAGAATTCTTGTAAACCGCCTTTGCCTCGCCATTGCTCAGGTTCTTGACCACCATGCTCAGCGCCTGCTCGTTGGCCTCAACCAGCTGTGGCTGACTAGGGTCTTTCTCTCGCTCAATGCCAGGAGGCAGCACATAGTTCACCGGTGTCTTCTCGGCATTCTCCTCCAGACTCACGGTGCTCGCCTCCAGGGTTCCGCCGCTGGCAGCTCCCAATGGCTGGTCGTAGGTGCGCCATTTGCTCATCACCAGGTCGAGGGTTCCGAATCGGAGCACCACCGGCTTCTTGAAGTTGGTGAGGAACATGCGCATGAAGCGGATGCTGGAGAAATCGTTGATGTTGCCCTGACGCTTCTCAAACTCATCCACTGGGATGCGGAACTGATACCAGGTTACTGACGACTTCGTGTTGTCGCGCCAGGTCTGGCTGTACTCTCGCTTATCCACGATGAAGTTGCTGCCCACCACGAGATCCTCCGGACGGATGCTCACGTGATACTGGTAGTACTTCTCATACTCGTTGAGCGTATAGTCCTGGTTGATATCTTCCACATCAGGGGTGGTTTTATAAGATGTATCATAACTCTCGGTACGGCTGTCGCTATCCGGCGAGTTGCCCTGAGGGTTGTTGATATACTTGTATCTGTCCAGGATGGATGTCTTCTGCTGGTCCCAGTCGGAACCGCGGAAGTAGTGGTAGTCATCACGTGCCGGATCGGCAAAGATGCTGTCGAACACCGCCTGGTTCACCTTGCCCTGAATCTGGTCGAGATAGGCACTCTTGTAGAATTCCTGCTCCTCGCCATCGGTGAGTCCGTTGAAGCCCACATCCTGCAGGGCACGGCTGCCGCTGGTGGTGGCGAATGCGTATGTCACGGTGCTCTGGGTAGGAATCTTACCCCACTGTGTATAGGTGAAGCTGTCGCTGCCATCCACCGGCATTCCACTCTCGTAGAATTTCTTTCCGTCTCGCAGAATATCCTCGCTCACCTCTCCCAGGTTGATGTAGAAGTCGCCACCATAGTCGGCGGCATCAGCCTGGTCCTTGGAGTAGATGAATGGGTCGAGCATCCAGAACTCGATGTATTCCACGTTGGCCTGCTCAAAATTGTTAGTATCCAGCTTTCTCATCATACCCCCCCAGTTGCGCTGAGGGTTCTGAAGCTTTCCGTCGGGCTGCAGGTCGTTCACATTGAAGTTATACGGACCCGGCTCCGATGGATAGTAAGCCAGGTTGAGCACGCTCAGGGTGTTGGTGGCTCCCTGATAGGTGCTCTGCTGACGCAATGGGAAGAGCTCCTTTACATACACCTCTCTTACATAATGATTACTCAACTGCTTCAGGTCGCTCTTGATGTGACCAGGGGTCAGCGAACTGCCTCGGCGGGTGAAGAGAGGGTCGATGCAATACCAGGCAAGGCGGGAGCGATGGAAGCCGCTGGTCAAGCCCGACTTGTCGTTGTAATCTTCCTTGAAGTTGAGGGATGGCACACTCGAAATAATCCATGAAGAAGGAGTCATCACGTCGATGGTTTCCTTGGTTCCCTCGAAATCGTCGAGATAGGAAGCGTTGTCCTGTGTGCCTCCTGCTTCGCCCGCAATAAGCTGGGCAAACTCGCCCTGGAAGGTGATATAGGATGGCTGGGTAAGATGCAGGAACGGAATCTTGTCGAGCATATTGGTCAGCCACTGGCTCTCCTTCTTCCAGTTCAGGTTCACACCCCAGATGGTATTCTTCAATGGTTCCGAACCCATCGCCACCTTGTTGGTGAGTGCCTGCTCGGAAAGATGCTGCAGCGTACCGCTTATCTGGAAATTCTTGGAGAAATCATATTCCCAGTTCAAGCCCACCATGGTCTTTCTCATCTGTCCGTAGTCGGTGTTACTTTCCAGCGATACGTTCACCGCCGTTCCGGCATCAATGATGCTCTGGTTGAGGATGGTCACCTCGCCGGCATTGTAATCCACGGAATAGTCGGAACCCTCGGTAAGGGTTACGCCACCTGCCGTTACCACCACCGAACCCTGCGGTACATTGTAGGCACCCAGGGAGATGACATTGGCTGCCGAACCCTTGAACTGACCCGTGATGAGATACTTGTTCTTCTCGGCCAACTGCTTGGCGATGGTCTTCGTACTATCGTAAAGTTCGGTGAAGGCATACTTGTCTGCCTGCTCCTTCGCAACGCCGTTCTTCACCAGATAATCACGCATATAGCTTCCGAATGGCTCTACCTTCGGGATGAACACACGACCGTTGGATACGGTGTAGCCCTCCACATAGTCGTAGTAACCATTGCTGCGCGCCTTGTTGTTGTTGTCGAGTCGGTCGGCTCCTACCACGCGGATGATAGGCTGGCTCTTGACCTGCGCCTCGGGAATATAACTGAGATAGACACCCGTGGTATCGCTCTGGTACTTGATGTCGAGACGGAACTTCTCCTTCTCCACCTGAGAGGCGAGATAGTAGACGTTCTTCATCATCAGGTCCCAGTTGCCCTGCTGCGGACTGCAGCTGGTGTTCTTCAGCGACTTCACGAAGAGTCCCTGCTTGGTATCGGTGATATCCGAAGCAAACTCACCCACCTGATAGGTTACGCCGCCGTAGGTATATTCGTAAGCCACGGCAAGTACCTGGTCGGTCTGTAATCCGGTTTTCAGGGATACGTATCCCATCGCCGTATTCACGGAGTATTCAGAGGAAGAGAGCAGTCGGGCACTCTCCAGTTTTTCATAATCGCTGCCGCCCACCAGTCCGCCGCCTTCCAATACGGAAGAAGCCTGGTCGTTATCACGGGCTGCCGCAAACTGGTTTGTCATCGCAGTATACTCGGTGTTAGCCTGGTTGGATGGCACCTTGGTTCCTCCCGCAGTCCACATCGGGTTGCTCAGCTTCTCGGTTTCACCCAGGTCGGTCAGTGCGATGATGTTTCGGGTATTCGTGGTGGTTCCCGTCTTGTTAGTTACCCAGATTTCCACACGATTGATGGTGACACCCGTTACCAGGTTAGGCAACTTCTTCATCCAGTCATCGTAATGGTTTCTGAAGAATCGGGAGAGGAAGAAGTGTCGGTTCTCCTCGTAATCGGCTACATTCAACTCGAAAGGTGTCAGCTGCACGCCACCCTTGCTCGATACACTCTTAGAGGCAGACTTCTTCTGCGAGAACACAGTCTGCAACTTGAGTTTTCCAAACTGCATATCGGTTCTCAGACCGAAGAGGCTGCTGGCACCCTTGATAAGCGACGAGTTGCTAGGGAAGGAAACATTACCCGCCTCAACCAGTTTGATGATTTCATCCTCCTTGCCGTCATACTTCAGCTTCATGTTCTGCGCATCGTAGTCGAAGGTGGCATCAGTGTTGTAATTCAGGTTGAGGTTCATCTTGTCGCCAATCTTACCGTTCAGATTCAGATTAATCTTCTCATCGAAGTTCATCATCGTGGTCTTTCGGTTGCGGATAGGCAGCGAAGGGTTGTCGATGTTCTTCTTGTTGATACCAAACTTCAGTTCGGCAGAACCCTGCGTCTTCACCCTGATGCCGCCAGGACCGAAGATTTTCTCAGCCGGTCCCAGGTCGAAGTGCATATCGGTGAAGTCGAACTTCTCCTTGCCCTTAGCCTGGTATATCTCGTCGTTCTTCTTTCGGTAAAAAGCGTTTCGCTCGTTCAGTTCAGTCCATGCGAGATATTCCGCTGGAGTGAGCATGATAGGAGCCGAGAGCCAGGTGTTGCCCATTTTGTTGCCGATGATGTATCGGTTGATGGTATCGTTGTAGATCACATCATACTTCAGGGCATCCGGACGCTTCAGGTCGAGCGGACTCTGGTAGAGGTCGCTCAGCGAGAACGGCTGGGTGCGCTGAATCTGCCAGCGTGGATGCAGCAGGGAATCTGGGATAGAATCTTCAGCTATCTGAAGCGGCTGGGCATTGATGCCCGACTTCTCATCCCCATCCTTTGCGGCATTGTTTCCGTTTGCGGCATTGTTACCGTTGCGGCCCTGGTTTCTGTTCTGATTCCCATTCTGTGCCGATGGTCTCGAAGCCTGAGCAGCCTGTCTGTTTTGTGCCCTCTGGTTTCTTTGCCTGGTTCTATCATTCTGCAGAAAAGGCAAAGCGAGGGCGTAGCCGAAGGTAGAAACCATCAGCCACGCCATCGCCAGATATATGATTCTTTGTCTTATCTTCATTTACTTAATTTGTTTCAATGCGAGTTTCACCACTTGCTCCACAGGCAGGTCGGGTTGAGCCTTCAGGATATCCACCACTACCTTTGCCGAAGGTGCCGGCGAGAAGCCGAGCATGGTAAGGGCACTGACAGCCTCATCCTTGATGTCGCTGTTCACCATCGCCACATTGCCGCCGTTGGCTGGCAATTCATCGGCGATGCCGAGGCTCACAATCTTATCCTTCAGGTCGAGGATGATGCGCTGTGCCGTCTTGAGTCCGATGCCCTTCACGGTTTTCAACATCTTGTCGTTGCCTGTGGAAATCACGCTGCAGAGTTCGGCAGGCGACATGGACGAGAGAATCATTCTCGCCGTGTTGCCACCTACACCCGATACGGTGATGAGCAGCCGGTAGAGTTCACGTTCCTGCTTGGTAGCAAAACCGAAAAGGGTGAAAGAGTCGTCTCTTCCACCAGCCACGAGCACCTCGTGAACATAGAGTTTTACTTCCTGCTTGCCCTGAATGGCGGTATAGGTATTGAGCGAAATGTTGAGTCCATATCCCACTCCAGCCGTTTCTACCACGGCCATCGCTGGGGTCAGCTCGGTTAAATCGCCATGAATATATTCTATCATATCTTGATTTCTCCTTTTAATTATGTGATGAAGCTAAGTTACACCTCTTTAATAAATTAATTATAAATTATAAACGATAGGAGGCGGGAAATATTGTACGGGAGCCTAGATATATTATCGGGTGTTTTAAATTAATATATCGGGTGGCTTAAATTAAGAAATCTCATTTCACGATGAAATCACGAAATTATAAGGAATCTGTTCAATCAGCCTTACAATTCGGCCTTCTCCCTACCTAAAAACCATGATTTTATTACCTTTTGCAACTTTTATGAGTTAAAAATCTATTAAAACGTCACGTATTTCAAGAAAAAGCTATACTTTTGCAACCGGAAACAGAAACAACAATAAAAATAAAAGAAATAAAAGAATAACAGATGAAAAAGTTTAGAGCAGCCGTAGTAGGTTACGGCAACATTGGTAAGTTTACAGTAGAGGCTCTCGAAGCAGCTCCAGATTTCGAGATTGCAGGTATCGTACGTCGCCAGGGTGCTAAGGATAAACCAGCAGAATTGGCAGATTATGAGGTGGTAGATGACATCACAAAGTTGAAAGATGTAGATGTTGCCATCCTTGCAACTCCTACCCGTTCTTGCCCAGAATATGCAGAGAAGATTGTTGCCCTCGGCATCAACACCGTAGATAGCTACGATATTCATACAGGTATCCTCGACTATCGTACCAAGCAGATGGAGAACTGCAAGAAGGCTGGCAAGGTGAGTGTAATCTCTGCCGGTTGGGATCCAGGTTCTGATTCTATTGTACGTGTATTGATGGAAAGCTTGGCTCCAAAGGGCTTGACATACACCAACTTTGGTCCTGGTATGAGCATGGGTCACTCAGTTTGCGTTCGTGGCAAGCAGGGTGTGAAGGAAGCGCTCTCTGTTACTATCCCATTGGGCGAGGGTATCCACCGCCGTATGGTTTATGTAGAGTTGGAGGAAGGTGCTAAGCTTGAGGATGTTACTGCAGAGATCAAGGCAGACCCATACTTCGCTCATGATGAGACTCACGTATTCGCTGTAGCATCAGTAGATGATGTAAAGGATATGGGTCATGGTGTGAACCTCGTTCGCAAGGGTGTATCTGGCAAGACTCAGAACCAGCGTTTCGAGTTCAACATGAGCATCAACAACCCAGCCCTCACCGCTCAGGTTTTGGTTAACGTGGCTCGTGCTTCCTTCCGTCTCCAGCCAGGTTGCTACACCATGCCAGAGATTCCTGTTATCGATATGTTGCCAGGAACCCGTGAGGAAATCGTAGCTACGCTCGTGTAAATATAAATCAAATATATTCCAAACTCGCCGGATGATTTTTCGTCATCCAGCGAGTTTTTTTGAAAGTTCAAGATTATGAAAGTACAATTTAGAAAGACATTCATAACTTGTTGCTTACTCTTTACTACAACAGAGAAAATACGCAAATCTTTTTGGTGGAAATATTAGAAAATACGCAATTTCTCAATAATATTATAGTAGTTTTTAAGAAGAAGGTGTGATGTGAACCCTAGGCTCCAAGACTTTTGTATATACAGCGTGTTATAAAGGTAAACGAAATGAATATCAAGGTTTTAGATATAGGTTTTTAGTAGTAGAAAACTAGTTTTTTGAGACCATGCCTTCACATCACAGCCCTGCCTTCACAAAAACAGGGGGCGTATCTTAGTCACTGAGGATTCTATCTTAGTCACTGAGATTTCTAGCTTAGTCACTGAGATTTCTAGCTTAGTCATTTATGAGCTCAAAACAATTTTTTTTCGATTATCTTCGCGAATCTTCGCGAAAGTTCAGAGTGAGTCGAAAAAAAGCCGTATCTTTGCACCGTAATTCAGAAGGAGATGCATCAACAAGAGTTACAAGAACTAAATAAAATAACAATTTTAAAGCGAAAGGAAAAAGTATGATCCAAATAGTATTGAAACAGAACAAAGACAAGAACAAGGACAAGAACAAGGACAAGAAGGGTGCCGAAGGCGAATATATTTTTGCCAAATCATCTATCACCCATCACGATTTCCAAGAAGAAACCGGATAAGTTATTGATAGACAAGAAGCAACATGAGTGACAGATACTAAAAAAGGGGCATTTATCCCTCACGCATCCCTCACGATTTTGGTTTTATCCCTCACGATTTTACTGATGCAATAAACTAAATAGGCTTCATCTGCACTTGAAATAGGCTTCATCTGCCTTTGAAGTAAGCCTCAGTTGCCATTGAAGTAAGCCTCAGTTCAAACTGGTTTAAGGCTTAAACAAAGTTTACGTGTAGCTCTATTAAAGTTTACTTGAGCCTCGTTCCAAATTCAAATGAAGCCCAGTTCGTTTTTTTTCTTTCATCTCCATATTTCGTCTCCATCGCAATTGGGGGTGTAGATTCAGGTAAAGTTTTCCAATGCTCTTGTTGCCCGTAAACCATTGGGATGCCTTTTTCTTCTTAAAAAAGCTTGGTATCTAAAAAAATAGTTGTATCTTTGCACAAAGAAAGGAAATAAGATATGGAAAAAGTTAAGGAAGTACCATACGGAGTGGCAGATTTCGTCACTGTGATGGAGCAGAATTTGTATTATGTCGATAAGACGATGTTTATACCCGAGTTGGAGAAGCAGCCCCGTAACCTCTTCTTCATCCGTCCTCGTCGCTTTGGCAAGAGCATATTTTTGAGTATGCTCCACTCTTACTATGACTGTAACCAAAGTGCTAAGTTTCAATCACTTTTTGGAAAGCTCTGGATAGGACAGCATCCTACGGAGTTGCAGGGCAAGTATCAGGTGCTTTTTCTCGACTTCTCGCAGGTAAGTGGTAATATCGATTCCTTGGAGCGTAACTTCGACTTCTATTGTTCCGTAAAACTGGATGGTTTCATGCGCCGCTATGGCGAGTCTTATTCTGAGGAAACGAGAGAGAAGGTGCGCAAGGCGGAGTATGCCATGGATAAGTTGGCTTTTATTCATGATGAGGCTGAACAGAAGGGATTTTCTCTTTATCTGATAGTAGATGAATATGATAACTTTACCAATGTGGTGCTCAATGAGCATGGCGAGAAAGTGTATCATGCCATCACCCATGCCGATGGATTCTATCGTGATGTCTTCAAGAAATTCAAGGGCAACTTCGAACGCATTTTTATGATGGGTGTCAGTCCTGTTACGCTCGATGATGTAACCAGTGGTTTCAACATAGGATGGAATATCTCTATCAAACCGGAATTTGACGAGATGCTGGGATTCTCTACTGCCGATGTCATCGAGATGTTTACCTATTATAAAAATCATGGCTGCATCCCGGCTGATAGTGATATCAACGCTATCGTCAACGATATGAAGCCTTGGTATGATAACTATTGCTTTGCAAAAGAAGCATTGAATAAGAGTATCAGAATGTTTAATTGCGATATGGTGCTTTACTATCTTCGCAATTATATGGATTACGGACGTTCTCCTCAGCAGATGATCGACCCGAATACCAAAACCGATTATGGCAAGATGAAGAAACTGCTGCAATTTGACAAACTGGATGGTGAGCGAAAAGGTATTATTCGCAAGATTGCTGAGGAAGGACAGATTTCGGCACAACTCTATGAGTCGTTCTCTGCTTACCAGATACCGAAGGCTGAAATCTTCCCGAGTCTGCTTTTCTATTATGGCATGCTGACCATCAAGGGCACACGTGGCTCAAAACTGGTATTAGGGATTCCTAACAATAATGTCCGCAAGCAATATTACGGTTATCTGGAGGAAGAATATCAGGCAAAAGCGTATGTGAATACCAACCAGCTGACGGATTATTATTACGATATGGCGTATGATGGCAAGTGGGAAGAAGGCCTGCGCTTTATGGCTGATGCCTATGCCAAGGTATCCTCTATACGTGATGGAATCGAGGCGGAACGAAACCTGCAGGGGTTCTTCATGGCGTATCTGAATCTGAACGATTATTATTATACTGCACCGGAGTTGGAACTGAATCACGGCTATTGCGACTTCTTCCTTCTGCCGGATTTGACCCATTATGCCACCAAGCATTGCTATATTCTGGAACTCAAGGTGCTGCCCAAGAAGAATTTCGAGGCGAAGGCTGAGGAACAGTGGCAGCAGGCAGTGGAGCAAATCAGGCAATATGCGGCAGCTCCTAGGGTGGAAGCGCTGCGTCAGGGTACCACCTTGCATAAAATTATCATGCAGTTTGAAGGATGGAACCTGAAACGAATGGAAGAGATTAATTGAAAACAAGAAAGGCTCGCAAGAAACAAAAACTTCTTGCGAGCCTTTTGAATATACTATATTCCAATTTATTTATGCGTCATAATGTCGAGCACCATATCATCGGTGGTTCTCATTGCATCGGCACCGATGGAGGTGAGGTTGCGGATGCACTTATCCACATCATCATCCACGATACCCTCGGCTGAGGTTACGCACTTGCCTTCCATCGAAAGAAGGGAGGAAAGAAGGGCGGTGCTCACACCCGAAGATATCTTCAGGGCACAGCTTGGCTTGGCACCATCGCAAATCATACCGGTGAGGTTTGCCACCATGTTCTTCACCGAATTGCAGATGCGGGTATAATCGCCACCCATCAGATAGGTGATACCGCAACTGCTGCCCGTACTGGCTACCACACAACCGCAAAGTGCTGAAAGCTTGCCCAGGCTCTGCTTGATGTAGATAGCCGTTAAGTGACTGAGCATCAAGGCACGAATCATCTCTTCCTCGGTATTTTCATTCTCCATGGCATAAACCACCACAGGGTTGGTGGCACAGATGCCCTGGTTGCCACTTCCACTGTTGCTCATCACCGGAATCATGGCGCCACCCATACGGGCATCGCAGGCAGAAGCGGTGCGGGAGATGATGTGCGAGAAGATGTTATCGCCAAAGATGCCATGACTCAAAGGACGGTCCATCGTCTTGCCCAGGCAATGACCATAGTTGCCCTTGATCGACTCCTCGGCAGCCTTCATATTATATTCCTTGGTCTTGAGGATGAAAGAGATTTCATCAAGCGGAGCGGTGGTAGCAAACTCATAGACCATCGGGAAATTGAGCTGGATATCATCATCAGCCTCATCACCCTTCGCTCCATCACGCTTATCGAAGACCACATCGCCATTGCGCTCCACATACACGAAGTTGGTATGAGAACCGGAGATGATGGCTGTGGCCTGTGCATCATCTGCATAGCAACTCACCTCGATATAGAGTTTATCCACATCTCCCTGCTTCAGCTTGATGTTGATGTCGGCATTCTTGATGAATTGCTTACCCTTCTCCAGGCTGTCGGGAGTCAAATCCTTGAGCACCTCGAGTTCATACTCAGGCTTTCCGATGAGGGCACCGAGCGATACAGCGATAGGCAAGCCTATCATACCCGTGCCAGGAATACCTACACCCATGGCATTCTTGAGCATGTTAGGACTCAGGAGCACCTGGATTCGCTCAGGACGCTTGCCCAGAGTGGTGGCTGCCTGGGCTGTACAGAGAGCCACCGCCATCGGTTCGGTACAACCAATGGCAGGCACTACTTCCTTGTTGACGAGCGCGATGATGCGCTCACGCTTATTTTTCTCTAACATAATATATTATAGGTTTAGTCTTCCAACTGGAACAATGGATCGTCTGGAGTCAACATGGTTGGCTTCTGGTCGAATTCCTTCAAGAGCTTCTCTGAAGCATACTTCTTGTTCACTACCAGGCGGAACATGTACTCGTTGAACCAATCGTTGGTCATGATGAAACAGCCGCTGAAGCCATTGTCAGCACCCCAACTGTTTTCCACCTTCCACTTCACAGGCTTGCCATTAGCATCGAGATCCACGGCACTCAGGGTCATGGCATGAGTAGAACCGCTCTCGAAAGTAGCAATACGGTCGGCCTTGTTCATTGGGAAAGATGTGTTGAAGAGGCTGGCATAGTCGAAATTGTCGAGTGCCAGATAGCCACGCTTTCTGTCGAGCTGCTTGCCCACATCGTAGCTTGAATACATCTTATGACCATCTTTCAGAGAGGCAATGGCGAGCTGGGCAATCTCCTCCATAGGAAGATTGAGATACTTCCAGTTGTGGCCATCGTAAGTGTGGCGGTCGTACTCCACCTCGTAGGTCTTGTGGTATGGACGACGTGGGTCGTTCATCACCATCAGGAAGGTGCCGTTCAGGTCCTTGCCCACGGTCTCCTCATAGAAACTCTTAGGAGTATATTTCTTAGCCTCGCCAATCTGCTTGCCATCCTTGTCGCGGAAAGCATAAGTGAACTCCTTCACTGGCTCACCCAGGGTAAGGCTGAGCATGTGATAAACCTGAGCAAGCATTTCACCCTTACGAGCCTGAATAGCAGCTGGTTTCTTGCCCTGTGAAACCATTTTGCGAAGTTCCAATCCATATTCACGCAGCTTGCTGCTGATGAGGCGGCTCATCTTGGCTGTATTGTTGCTAGAGAATGTCTCTGGCTGGGCGCTCATTGGTACGAGACCATACTTGCTTGCCAGGTCGGCAACACCGCAGAAGGTACCACCATCGTTGAGCGGGTTCTTGAAGAAGAACTGCACCTGAGGGGCTTCGATGCTCTTCTTGCCCAGGTCGATGACGCCCTGCAGCATGAGGTTAGCCTTCTCCAGCTGGTCGTAGAAGAAGAGATAATCCTGTGAATACTCCACCACTCTGCCCTGCTTGTCGTTGAGGGCGAAGTTAGAACGGAGCACATTGAAACCGCTGAACATCCAGCAGCGGCCGGAACTCTTCTGGTTGTGGATGCTCTGCGCTGGTGTCTCGATGCTGAAATGAGTATCAACAGGAGCCTCGTTGGCATGGTTCTTTACCAGGTCATCGATGTTGTTAGCAGCGATGGCATTGAAGAGTGCCTTGTTGGCAGCACCGCCATTCTGGCTCTTTGCCATCTGCTGAATCATAGATTCACTGATGCCGCCAACCTTGGTCTGCGCCATCATAGATAAGGAAGCCATCATCAAGGCTCCCGCAAATAATAGGTTCTTTTTCATTGTCATATCTCAATTTTTGGGGCAAAATTACGAAGAAAAAACGGAAAAAGCGAAAATATCACAATAAAAATGTTATTTATTAAAAAAAAGCATTACCTTTGCATGTACAAATAACAAGGAAATATGGACAAAAGCAAGTTTAGTCTATTAAGTAACATCAAATACCCTGAGGATTTGCGCAAACTGAGCATCGACCAGTTGCCACAAGTATGCAAAGAATTAAGAGAAGACATCATCGACGAGGTTTCCGTCAACCCTGGTCATTTTGCCTCCTCTCTTGGCGTGGTTGAAATCACAGTGGCACTCCACTACGTATATAACACCCCGAACGACCGAATCGTTTGGGATGTGGGCCATCAGGCATACGGACATAAGATACTGACAGGAAGACGTGAGGTGTTCTGTACCAACAGAAAGCTTCACGGCATCCGTCCGTTCCCTACTCCACTGGAGAGTGAATACGACACCTTTGCCTGCGGACATGCCAGCAACTCAATTTCTGCGGCACTCGGCATGGCTGTGGCGGCACGCAAACTAGGACAGTCTGATCGCAGCGTGGTGGCTGTAATCGGCGATGGCGCCATGAGTGGCGGCCTGGCCTTCGAGGGCTTGAACAATGTATCAAGCACTCCTAACGACATGCTCATCATCCTCAACGACAACGATATGAGTATCGACCGTGCCGTGGGAGGCATGGAGAAGTATCTTCTGAACCTCGACACCAATGAAACTTACAACAAGCTTCGTTTCAAGGCTTCGCAGTGGCTCCACTCCAAGGGCTATCTCAACGACAACCGCAAGAAGGGCATCATCCGCCTGAACAATGCGCTGAAATCGGCATTGAGCCATCAGCAGAACATCTTCGAGGGAATGAACATCCGATACTTCGGTCCGTTCGACGGTCATGACGTCAAGGAAGTGGTACGAGTGCTGCAACAGCTCAAGAAGATGAAGGGTCCGAAGCTGCTCCACCTGCATACCACCAAGGGCAAGGGTTACGAACCAGCCGAGAAGAGTGCTACCATCTGGCATGCACCGGGCAAATTCGACCCGGAAACTGGTGAGCGCCTCATCGCAGACACCAGCAACAAACCGCCTAAATACCAGGATGTTTTCGGCAACACGCTTCTGGAACTCGCCCAGCAGAACCCGAAGATAGTAGGTGTGACACCAGCCATGCCTACAGGATGCTCCATGAACATCATGATGAAGGCGATGCCCGACCGTACCTTCGACGTAGGTATCGCCGAGGGACATGCCGTCACCTTCTCGGGAGGTATGGCGAAAGACGGTCTCATTCCGTTCTGCAACATCTACAGTTCGTTTGCACAGCGTGCCTACGATAACATCATCCATGATATGGCACTGCTCAATCTGCCGGTGGTACTCTGTCTGGACCGTGCCGGACTGGTGGGAGAAGATGGTCCTACCCATCATGGAGCTTTCGACATGGCAGCCCTGCGCCCTATCCCTCACCTCACCATCGCTTCGCCGATGAACGAGCATGAGCTGCGCAACCTGATGTATTCGGCACAGTTGCCTAACCAGGGCAGCTACGTAATCCGCTATCCTCGCGGCAACGGCGTGCTGGTGGACTGGAAGAACCCGATGGAGGAAATCAAGACGGGTACCGGAAGAAAACTGAAGGATGGCGACGACATCGCCGTGATTACCATCGGTCCTATCGGAAACGATGCTGCCAATGTCATCGCCGAACTGGAGGCGGAAGGCAAGGAGCAGTGCGAAGCCAGCGATGAAGGCAAGGAACAATGCGAAGGCAAGCCTCTGAGCATCGCCCACTACGACCTGCGATTCCTGAAGCCGCTCGACAATAGCCTCCTCGAAGAGGTGGGCAAGAAGTTCAAGCACATCGTCACCATAGAGGATGGAGTAAGAAACGGAGGCATGGGATCTGCCGTTCTGGAATGGATGAGCGACCATGGTTACCAGCCAACCATCACAAGAATGGGACTGCCAGACGACTTTGTGGAGCATGGCACCGTGAACCAGCTCAGAGAAATCGTGCATCTTGACAACAACAGCATCAAAGAAACCCTGAAGGCTGTAAGCAGAAGCTAGAAGACTGTAAGCAAAACGTTAAGATTTGCATGATCGATATACATTATTATATATATATTTTAAATAGGAAATGAAAATAATCATAGCTGGCGCTCACGCCATCGGAACCCACCTGGCACGACTTCTGTCGCGCAGCAGGGAAGAGATTACGCTCATCGATGAAAGCGAGGAGCGATTGGCCAGCATAGGATCAGACTGCGACCTGCTCACCATGCTGGGCAAGCCTACCAGTCTGAGTACTCTGCGAGATGCCGGAGTTGCCGACGCCGACCTGTTCATCGCCGTCACTCCCATCGAAAGCATGAACATCACGGCAAGCATCCTTGCCAAGAACCTGGGAGCCAAGCGCACCGTGGCACGTGTGGATAACCCCGAGTACATGGAACCGCAGGCACAGGAGTTCTTCAGGGAACTGGGCATCAGCAAACTGATTTACCCGGAAATGCTGGCTGCCGTAGATATCAACAACGGATTAAAGATGAGTTGGGTGCGCCAGCGCTGGGATGTGCACGACGGAGCACTCGTAATGCTCGGCATCAAACTACGTGAGGGCTGCGAGATTCTCAACGAACCGCTCAAGAATATCAGCGGTCCTAACGATCCCTACCATGTGGTAGCCATCAAGCGAGGCAGCGATACCATCATCCCTGGCGGTAACGACGAGCTGAAGCTCTACGACCTCGCCTACTTCATGACCACCCGCAACTACATTCCCTACATCCGCAAGATTGTGGGCAAGGAACACTATGTAGACGTGAAGAACGTGATGATTATGGGTGGCGGCCGCACAGCCGTGAGAGCCGTGAAGAAGATGCCGGAATACATGGAGTGCAAGATTATAGAGATGAGCGAGGAGCGCTGCGAATATCTCAACGATATCCTCGACGATACCCACACCCTCATCATCCATGGCGACGGACGCGACATTCCGTTGCTTACGGAAGAGGGAATCAGAAGCACCCAGGCTTTCGTGGCACTGACCGGAAATGCCGAGACCAACATCCTGGCCTGTCTCACAGCCAAGCGAATGGGTGTGCGCAAAACCGTGGCGGCAGTAGAGAACGTGGATTATGTAAGCATGGCAGAGAGCTTGGATATCGGTACCATCATCAACAAGAAGATGATTGCCGCCAGCTACATCTACCAGATGATGCTCGATGCCGACGTGATGAACGTGCGCTTCCTGATGAGCGCCAACGCCGATGTGGCTGAGTTCATCGCCAAGGAGGGTTCAAAGGTAACCCAAAAACCGGTGAAAGACCTGGGTATGCCTATCGGCGTAACCATCGGTGGACTGGTAAGAAACGGTGAAGGAATGCTCGTTTCGGGTAATACCCAGATAGAACCGGGCGACTCGGTGATGGTGTTCTGCCACAACATCAACATGAAGAAGATAGAGAAGTATTTTATATGATAAAGAGAAGCATTTTATATGATAAATAGCAAACTGATATATAAGATATTGGGGCAACTGCTTTTCATAGAGGCTTTCCTGCTCTTTATCTCTCTGCTGGTAGCCTATTACTACCAGCAGGAAGATGTCTTCGCCTTCGTGATATCAACACTCGCTACCATCGGAGGCGGACTCATTCTGAAATGGAGGGGCCATGGAGCCGACAACTCGATGTCGCGACGCGATGCCTATCTCGTGGTGTCGCTATCCTGGATTATCTTCAGTCTCTTCGGAACCCTGCCCTTCATGATAAGCGGCTACATCAGCAACTTTACGGATGCCTACTTCGAGACGATGTCGGGATTCACCACCACGGGAGCCACCATCCTGGATGATGTGGAATGCTTCCCTCACGGATTGCTCTTCTGGCGATCGCTCACCCAGTGGATAGGCGGTTTGGGTATCGTGTTCTTCACCATCGCCCTGCTGCCATCGCTCGTAGGCGGACAGACCAAGGTGTTTGCCGCCGAGGCTACGGGTCCTATCAAGACCAAGCTGCATCCCCGACTCTCCACTTCGGCAAAATGGATATGGAGTATCTATCTGGTGCTCACCATCGCCTGCATTGTATCCTATTATGTGGCAGGAATGAATCTCTTCGACAGTTTCAACTATGCGATGACCACTACAGCTACGGGTGGTTTCTCTACCCACAACAGCAGTACATCGTTCTTCCATTCTCCGGCGCTGGAATACATCTGCACCTTCTTCTGCTTCCTCTCGGGAGTGAACTTCACCCTGCTTTATGCGGCAGTTATCAAGTTTAAGATCAAGGACCTGTTCAAGAACTCGGAGTTCAAGTTTTATATGCTCCTCGTCACCGCCTTTACGGCTTTCATTATGGTAGAGCTGATGGTGATGCGCAACTACGATGTGGAGCATGCCTTCCGCAGTGCCGTCTTCCAGGTGGTATCATTTATCACCACCACGGGATTGTTTAACGACGATGCAGCCCTCTGGCCTCATGTTACCTGGGTGGTATTGGCAGCCTGCATGTTCTTCGGAGCCTGCTCGGGCAGTACGAGTGGAGGTTTGAAGTGTATCCGTGGCGTGATGCTGGTGAGAATGGTGAAGAATGAGTTCCGACAGATTCTGCACCCTAACGCCGTGCTGCCGCTGAAGATTGATGGTGTCAACGTGCCGATGCAGAAGCGGGTAACGCTGCTCGCCTTCCTCACCACGTATCTCATCATCTGCCTGGTCATCTCCTTCACGATGATAGCCATGGGCATCGACAACACCAATGCCATCACCATCACCCTGAGCTGTGTGGGCAATGTGGGACCTACCTTGGGTACAGAGATAGGACCTACGATGTCGTGGAGCGAACTGCCTGATGTGGCAAAATGGTTCTGCTCGCTGATGATGCTCATCGGACGTCTGGAGATATTCAGCGTACTGGTGATCTTCACCCCTGCCTTCTGGAGGGAGAACTAGAGTTTAAGTGAAGAGTGAAGAATGAAGAGTTCTATAACTAGAAACATTTTATCAACTAATTCAATAAAAATTATGAAACCATTAAAATTTGAACCACTATTGAAGTCCACTATTTGGGGTGGCAACAAGATTATCGCTTTCAAGCATCTTGACATGAAGCAAGAGAAAGTAGGTGAGAGCTGGGAAATTTCTGGAGTTCCTGGCAACGAGAGCATCGTAGCTGATGGCGAAATGAAGGGCAAGAAACTCAATGAGGTTGTTGCCGAGTTGAAGGACAGTTTACTTGGAACCGAAAACTACAAGCGTTTTGGCAATGAGTTCCCGCTGCTCATCAAGTTTATCGACGCCAACACCGACCTTTCTATCCAGGTGCATCCTAACGATGAGATTGCCAAGAAGCAGGGTAAGGAGCGCGGCAAGACCGAGATGTGGTATGCGCTGCCAAGCGAGCCGGATGCCAAGCTCTACAACGGCTTGAAGATGCAGATTACTCCTGAGCAGTATAAGGAGATGGTGGAGAATGATACCATCACCGATGCCCTGGCTCAGTATAACGTGAAGGAGGACGACTGCTTCTTTATCCCAGCGGGCAGAATCCACGCCATCGGAACAGGCTGTTTCGTTGCCGAGATTCAGCAGACCAGCGATGTTACCTATCGCATCTACGACTTCAAGCGCAAGGACAAGGATGGCAACTATCGCCAGCTCCACACCAAGGAAGCATCTGAGTGCATCGACTACACCGTACTGGCAGACTATCGCCAGAACTACACTCCTGCCAAGAACCAGGGTGTCAGCATGGTGCAGTGCCCTTACTTCACCACAGCCGTTTATGATCTCGATGAGCCAATGACCCTGGATTATTCAGAGTTGGACAGCTTCGTGATTCTGATTGGCTTGAAGGGTGAGGCTAAGATTACCGACAACGAGGGTAACGAGATTACCCTGCAGGGCGGCGAGAGCATCGTAGTGCCAGCCAGCACCCAGACGCTGAAGGTAGAAGGAACCTTGAAGTTCCTGGAGACATACGTATAAATTTAAAGGTAAAAAAGTAAAAGGGTAAAAAGGTAAAAAGAGCCTGGCGAGATGTCATCTGCCTGCTTTCTTTTTACCTTTTTACCCTTTTACCTTTAAATATCCTTTTTACCTTTCTAAAAATCTTTCCACGTCCCTCTGAATCTTCTGGAATTCCGGAGAGAACTGGTAAAAGGTGTTCTTCTTCATCATCATTTTCACCTTGCCCAGACTGTTCTCATAGCATGCCATCTCGGTGCGTGCCTGCTCGGAATGAACCGCCCTGTCACGGATTTCATTCTCCCTTACATTGCGCAGGGTATCGCAGACACTCTGAACCAGCGGACTCACCACCAGGTCGAAAAGATGATGACCCTGTATATACAGATAGGCATTATGTTCGTTCACCCCCAAGGCATTCAGATACTGAATCATATCCGGAAGCTCATCCTTGAACTTCTTGAAGCGGCGCTCCAGCTGGAAAAGCTTCGCTCTTACCTTCTTGGCGAGATAATTGATGGCCTGCTGAGGTTCCTGGATTCTTACCGATGGCAATACGATGACCTTGTCGAACTCAGCCATGTCAAAATGCATCGACATCTTGCGATGACGGATATAGAAGAGAAGATGCCACACGAAAAGAGGCCATATTGTACGGGAATACGCCTCCAGAAATCTTTCGAAATCGAAGATATGGGTATCGTTCAGCGTCACCATCACGCAGGTTTCATGCAAACCCTTGGCGTAACACTGGAAATTCTCGATGGCATAAGCGTAGGTATGGAAGATATAGGGACTCTCCAGCATCTGCTGGGAAGCCTCGGTGGTACCCTGGCGCAGATAATCATAGTCGGCATCCACACAGGCTATCATATCCTTGCCCACCCCCTTGAGCATATTTCCGATAGCCGCCTTCTTGCCACGGTCGAGATGATTATCGCGGGTAGGCAACATAATCTCAAAATAACGCGTGTCATCCTCATACTTTCCCAGCACCGACCGCCAGAAGAAGACATCATCGTAGCTCTCGACGTAAGCCACAATCTTGCGCCGAGCCTTCTTCGAAGTCATCTTGTTGGCGGCCTCGAAGTAAAGCGAGTTGATGTTATCGGTTAAACGTTTAGCCATAAGCCGTTATTTTACTTGATAGTAATATCATCCACCTCCGTTACATGGTCCATCCAGCCATCCATGACCACGGCAGGACTATGGGTGGTCATGACAATCTGGATGTTCGGATTCAGTTTCAGCACCAGACCGATGAGCTGCTTCTGCCACTCCAGGTGAAGACTGATTTCCGGTTCATCCATAAAGAGGATATAAGACTGGTTGTCCTCCACCAGCACGGTGAGCAGGATGGCAAGAATCTGCTTTTCGCCAGCCGAAAGCTGATAAGGCAGAAGCTGCTCGCCCATCTGGTTGAATCGGATTTCATTGGCTGTTCGGATGATGGTCTTTCCGGTATCCTTGAAAAGATCATCTATCATATTCTGGAACATCCTCTTCGGTTCGCTCAGCTGCTGAGCCTTGAAGGCTGCATCCGGTTCGCCACTCTGCAATACGGCGATGATGCGGTTGCCGATGTTCACCTGGTAATCCAGATACTTGCGCTGCAGCTGGAAGAGCTGCCAGTCGAGTTCGGTAACCAGGGTAAGGTCTATCTTGTTGATCATCTCGGCATTCATCAGCGGTCTATCCACCGATCGGATTACATCGTAGCGAATCCACTTTGCCTCCTCCGGCTCCACCTTCAGGTGTACGCCCTTGATCATGTGACTAGGGAATTCGCCGCCAGCTGCCAGGCCCTTTACCACCTTATTTAATATAGTACTCTTGCCCACGCCGTTTACACCACTCAGGATATTGACACGGCGATCGAGGTTCCAAAGAATATGTTTGGTACCGCTCCAGAGAGATTCTATCTCTATCTGTTTGATATAATCAGCATATTTCTGCATAAGAATAATCTCCTATCTTTAATAGTCAAGAACGGAAAAAGACTATTGTCTTAACTTCTTTAACTTCTTAACTCCTTTAACTTCTAAAAAATATACCGCAAATATAGCAAAATTCCTCGAATTTTTGTACCTTTGCACTCGATTTTATTCAAAATAAAGAAGATTTAAATAGAAATAAGGAAAAATGGATAACAAACGACCTCTTATCGCCCACCTGTGCCTCTTCTGTTCAGGCGCATTCTGGGGACTGATGGCTCCCGTAGGCAAGGATGCCATGCTTCACGGCATCGACGGCATCGACCTGGTGAGCTTCCGTGTTTTGGGTGGTGCTCTCCTCTTTTGGCTCACCTCATTATTCACCAAGAAAGAGCATGTTCCAGTAAAAGACATCTTCAAGTTTGCTGCTGCGGGCCTCTTCGCCCTCGTGTTCAACCAGTGTTCTTACACCATCGGTCTGAACATGACCTCGCCTAGCAACTCCAGCATCATGACCACCTCAATGCCTATCTTCGCCATGGTTCTCTCCTTCCTGATATTGAAGGAGCCTATCACATGGAAGAAAGCACTCGGTGTACTGATGGGATGCGCAGGTGCCGTCATCATCATCATGACGAGTGCTACGGCTGGCAATGCCAAGGTGGGAAACATCTGGGGCGACCTGCTCTGTATGTCGGCGCAGCTTTCCTTCGCCCTCTACCTGTCGCTCTTCAAGAACCTGCTGTCCAGGTATTCGCTCTTCACCATCAACAAGTGGATGTTCCTCTGGGCAACGGTCCTGATATGGCCTTTCACCATCAGCCACGTGATGAGCATCGACTTTGCTCATGTTCCGATGAGCACCTGGTGGGAAACAGGCTACGTGGTTCTCTTCGGCACTTATCTGGGCTACATCTGCATGATGATTGGTCAGAAGACCCTGCGCCCTACCGTGGTGAGTGTATATAACTATGTGCAGCCGCTGGTATCAGTCACCGTAAGTGTCATCGTGGGTCTCGCCGTGTTCAAGGGCATGCAGGCCATCGCCGCCATCCTCGTATTCTCCGGCGTATGGCTCGTGGTAAAGAGCAAGTCGAAGCATGATATCGACCAGCACGACCACAGTCTGGCTTACGAGAAAAGACATGCGTAAATGATTGAATGTCGATTTCTTTATATTTCCCGCTAGGCGTACCGGCGGATTTGCGTACTTGGAAGAAAATATATTTAGCCTTAAGGAAAAATATAATTAGCCTTAAGGGAAAATATAATTAGCCTTAAGGCAAAAAATATAAGAGGATGTGCCATGGACTTATGACACATCCTCTTTTGTTATATAAGGAAGAAGATTAGCAGCCAAAATAAACCATCAATCCGCCCAAAACGATATACAGCAGGGCGTATGGGATGGCCGAGCGGAGAATCTCTCCATCCTTCCCCTCCATATCGCAAGCTGCAGTAGCGATGGCGATGCTCTGCGGACTGATCATCTTGCCACCCGTGGCTCCTGTGGTATTGGCGGCAACCAGCCAGTTCTCCTGACCGCCCTCCATACCAAAGAAAGTGCTCTGTCCCGTCATGCCCAACTGGTTGGCAACATGAGCCTGGAGCTTGGCAAAGAGGATATTCGAAGAGGTATCAGAACCCGTTACGAAGGTTCCGATGGCACCAATCATCGGTGCTACCAGAGGATAGAAGTCGCCCGTCACAGCCACCAGACCTGAGGCGATGGCAGTAATCATTCCCGAATAGTTCATCACACTTGCCAGGGCTATCAGCGAACAGATGGTCACCACCGTCTTTCGCAGATTCACCGTGGTACGGGCAAGAATCACCATCAGTCTCTTGAGGCTCAATCCCTGAACCAATCCACCAATCGTAGCACCCAGGAAGAGCATCAAGCCCGCATTGGAAATCCAGCCAAACTTAAAGGTGCTGTCGAGCACTGGCAGATGAACCGCACTCACCAAATGACTCTTGAGGAAAGCATTGACCGGAGGACAGAGTGCGCCGGAAACCAGGATGAATATCAATATAAAGAGGTAAACGCTCCATGCCTTCAGGCTCTCGGCAAGCGTAAAGGTTTCCTTATCCTGCACCTTGCTCTTTCTGGCAAACACCTTGGCGTATGCGATGATGGCAATAATGGCTGCCAGCGAACCGATGATGGCTGGTGTCTCCGAACCGAGATAATAGCCGCAGACAAACTGCACTACCACGGAAATCGCTCCCACCCAAAGGGCGATGGTGAGATTCTTGATAAGATTGTGCTTATCGGTAAGCGTCAGGATGATAAAAGGCAGGATGATAAAGAGAGGTGCCAGCTGGATGATGGCGAAGGCCGAAGTCTCGCAAATCTGTGCCGCCGAAGCCGATCCGCTTTCCGCCACCTCATTGCAGAGCGTAGTAACCGGCACGCCCACGGCACCAAATCCCGTAGCCACGGTATTACCGATCAAGGATACCAGAGCCGAGAACATCGGTTTGAAGCCGAGTCCGATGAGGATGGCAGCAGGTATCGCCACCGCCGTTCCGAAGCCCGCCATACCTTCGAGCAGTCCGCCGAATCCCCATACAAGGAGCAGCACGAGCAGTCCCTTATCATCGGTAATCGATGTAAACTGCCTCTTGATTACCTCAATCTGCTTGCTTTCCACGAGGATATTATAGCTGTAGATAGCCATCAGGATGATGATGAGAATCGGGAATACCGCCTTCAGGATGCCTTCCACCACCGCCCATCCCGTCAGGGCGATCACGCTATCCTCCGCATGTTCCGGGGCAATCATGCCCAGCGGCGAAGCAGCGAAGAGAGCGAGCAACACGGTAATTACGAGCGTCAGCAAGGCGCTTTTATGACCTGCCATCTTGAAACCGAGCATCAAGATGAACAGCAATACGATGGGAATAATAGAAACTATTGATGCCATAAGCCATTCAGTTTTTTAATGTTTTCGATTGCTAATTTTTATTTCTTCGATTACTAAATTTTATGTTTATAGCTGCAAAAATAATAATTTTCTTTGAAAAAAGAAAGCATTTTTTGAAAAAAATCTTTTTTTAGATGTCCGATTTTTCAATTTCATACGTCTATAGAGTGTTAAGGTTATGAGAACAGAAGAATTCAACCATATCATCCTACCGATGCGCAGCGACTTGAAAGCGTATGCGCTAAGGTTGACTGAGAGTGACGACAATGCCGAAGACCTCGTGCAGGAAGTCATGCTCAGGCTGTGGGACATGCGCCAGAATATCCAGGCAGAAGATAACCTCAAGGCGCTAGCCATTACCATCATGCGCAACAAGTTTTATGACCAGTGCCGACATGAGGAGCGGAACTTCACCACCGACAAGGTGATGGAAGTGCCCATAGAAGACCGGCGGGCAGAGCAACGGGACGAGGTAAACCTCATCAAGCAGATAGTGGCACAGCTCCCGCCCTTGCAGCAGCAGATATTCCGCATGAAGGAGATAGAAGGCTATACTGCCGATGAAATCATGCAGATAACGGGATGTACTGCCGATAATCTCCGAAAGAACCTCTCCCGAGCCCGACTCAAAATCAGAGAGACCTATATGAATATCGTGAAACAGAACAGAACAAAATAAAGAAGGAGGAAAGAAGATGAACGATAAAATAAAAAGAATCGATGAATTCAAGAATACAAATGAATTCAAGACGATACAGAACTTGCTCGACAAGTATATGAATGGTGCCACTTCCAATGAGGAAGAGGCAACGCTCAGAAAATATTTCGAAGAGCATGCCAATGATATTCCTGAAGAATGGGAATCCTATCGCGCCCTCTTCAGCTATATCGGATTCGAACAGATGAATCTTTCTCAAATTCTAAAAGAAGAAGAGAAGGAGGAGGATTTCGAAAAGAAAGATATCGAGAAGGAAGAAATCCCAAAGAAGGAAGCTTCTCGCAGCAGATGGCTCAAATATTTTGGCACGTCTGTGGCAGCAGCCGCTATCATCGCATTCCTGATTGTGGGCATCCAGAAGACAGCCCAGCCTCAGCCTGAATGTTATGCGGTTATCGACGGTAAGGTTTATACCGACCAGGAGTTCGTTCATAATGAAGCCCTGGATGCCCTGGATGATGTTTCGGCAGATTCCGAAGATCCATTCAGTGCCCTGGATATGATGAAACAATAAATTCATCTTTTAGATGAAACAATCAATCAAACTATAAAGTATAATATATATAATAAGGTATAGAATATGAAACGATGCAACTTGATAAAACGCTTCTTCATCGGACTGCTTCTTATCGTGGTAGCCTCGATTTCTGCCAATGCCCAGGAGGGACTATACGTAAAAAGTATATTCCAACGATTCGGGCACGCCAAGGGATGCAAGATGGTTACGATGCAGAATGCGCAACTCAAAGGTTACAAGCTCAAGATATACAAGAGCCTGGTATATAAGAACCATGCCACGGAAATAGCCCACTATCTGAAGGCCGACCGCAAGGCTGCAAAGAAAATCAGAGAGGTGGTGGAGAATGGCAAAATGGTGAGCGGCTATTACATGATGGCACCCTTGAGCAATGGCGACAACCGCTTTATCCTCTTCAGCAACCCGAGTAAAAGCAAGGGAACCGTGATTTATATCGAAGGCGACCTGTCGCCCGAAGATATCATGCAACTCTGCTATTCCAGAAGATAGAAACAACATTTTCCTTCTGGAATCTTCTCAATAAGAATAAGAAACAACATAAAATATAGTATTATGAATATCAAAAACGTAATGATGATGGCTGCCATGATGCCAGCCTTCGCCCTTGCTGAAACCAACAGCAACAGTGCACCAGCCTCGGTAGAGGCTAACGACACCACAATCAGAGTGAACGACCAGAACATCGTCATCAAGCAGGATGGCGAACAGACTTCTGTGAAGATATATAAGATGAACGGCAACGAGATGAACGAGATGACCAAGATTTCAGAGACCCAATTCGTAGATGGTCAGGAAGTAGAAAAGGTATTTGTCACCTCACCTTTCATCCCTCAGACTTTGAGCAAGCGCAAGCGCAGTCTGGAGAGTCATTATCCAACCTTCTTCTTCGGCTGCAGCCAGTTGCCAGGCAGCAGGGGAAGCATGGGAGGCAACAACGAGATGCACAGTCGCGACTCCAAGTCGTGGGAATGGGGCATTACCCTCACCAGTCTCTGCTTCCGCCTTTCCAACGAAATGGCGCTCACCTCCTCTCTCTCCATCGGACAGGTACACCACCATTTCAAGGACAATTATGTATTAAGTACCGAAAACGGGGTATCTGCAATGACTCCGATAGAAGGCGAGATGCTGAAGAAAAGCTATATCAGCTACAATGTGCTCCGCCTGCCTATCATGCTGGAGTGGCAGAAGCGCATAGGATGCCATGATGCATTCCTGGCGTTAGGTCCATCGGTAGAATACCGCTGGCACGAGCATTCCCGCTACTTCATCGGCAAGCACAAGCATACCGAAACGGGCGATATCAACCTCAACCCTATCGGCTTGAACCTGGAAGCCCGTGCCGGCTACTCAGGAGTGATGCTCTACGCCCGTGCCGGAATAACCCCGCTGCTCAACAAGACCAAGGCTCCCGAGTGCTACCCGATGACCATCGGCTTAGGATTCAGATTGTAACATAGCTGCAATGTAGCAGAAATATAGCTGTAATGTAGCAAAACATAACTGAATCTGTCCCCATCTGAAACACCCATTCAGATGAGGACAGTTTTTTATTCTGCCAAATTCGGGAATTAAAAATGGCCAAATTCGGGAAAAATTTTCGGCCAAATTCGGGAATTTTGCCCATTTTTCTGCTAAAATTACGCTAAAATCAGCCGAATAGCTAAAAATGAACTATTTATGAGTTTTTCACCTCAACAGAGGTAATGATTTAGCAACAGTTCTAAATTCTGCAATCTGCATACGTTTGCTGCCTAACAACTCTTTTCGGCTGCAAAAATACAAAAAAATAATGAATCTAAGAATTTTATTAAACAAAAAATATCAAACAGAGAAATATGTTGCAAAAAGCACTGTCTTACTAGTGGTCTGTAAAGTCTAAAAGTTGAGTAAAACGTCGTTCGTCACATACTGATGATTGATGAAATATCACACGTGCCTTACTAAACTTTTAGACTTTACAATCTACTAGTTGTTTATTTTGCGAAATACGTATTTACAACATTTGTTGTTGTATTTTGCAATTTTAGCAACTTGTCGGTAAATTCTAAAACTTTAAACTTAACAGAGAAAGTTTTTGTACCCTTTCCTTCTGATGGAAAAATAACATAAAATGTTTCTACGTTTTCCTGCTGTATTAAGTATGGCTTCTCTATAGTATGAGTCTGTCCATTAAAGGAGAAACTAGTTGTGTATGTCGTATCTTTGAATATAAGACTCGAAGTATAAGACTTTCCTTTTGGCAATTGCAACTCCCATTTTTTACCTTTTAAGCTGTCGATTTTAAATGATTGTGCATGAACTAATTGCCCATTTAGGAACAATAGAGAAATAAAAAAATATTTAAAAATCAACTTCATATTTATTTAATTACTTTATACCTGTTAATACTATATTACAATAGTTCGTTAATAATTCAATAATGTGCTAAGCAGCTATACGCTGTAAGCACGAGAGATCTTTGAAAATCTTGCTAATTAAAGTTCGGTTCGGGGTGTACCCGCTTGCTTTAAAAATTCGTTTCACCAGATAAATATTGGTCATCAGTGACTTGAATGAAGACATAGAATATTCCATTCCCATCTCCTTCATAGTTACCTTGGCAACATTTAGTGATGTGAACGAAGCATTGAAAGCAAAATCGAGTTTCCACTTATCGCGAGCCTGGCAGTCCATAAGACCAGTATAGCCTTTGGCGTCACGAAAGCAAAATTCGATCTGGAACCTGGTTCTATAATAAAGAAGTACTTCTTCACCCGAAAGTGAGGTGTCTGTAGAGAAGAATAGTTTCTTCTTGCCATTCGGCATCTGCCAGATGACAAGTCTAACTTTACACCTGAGTGCCTTGGAATAGGCTATCAAAGTATAAGCTGTTCCTTCTATATCTTTCATCTCCATCTTCTCCATTCGAGTGAGGTCAAGATTCTTCATATCAATCTTGCCATCCTTGGTCTTGGGGCGACCACGTTTTCCAGTACGTGGACCAGCATAGACATAAAAGAGACAAGCATTGTCACGAAAGCGGCTTATCAAAGAGAACCCTTCTTTCTTTATCCCATTAACAAATGTACTTGTAGAGAAGTAAGCATCTGCAACTATGAGGGTTGAGAGTTTAAGAAGTTCCTTGCGGTAACGCTTAATGACGCTGATATAGAAATCTACCATAGTCTTGTTTCTAAGACTCAGTTCTTTATTACTTAGCGACTGGTGTGCTTTTAACATCATGCAGTCTTTGGCATCAATATCAATGAGGCCAATACCCATGATTTCGAGACCATGTTTAACAGACTGTGCACATCCCGACCAAAAACGACCGATATGTGGAGTCTTCTTGCCAGCTTTGCTGATGTAGCTGGGATCAATGGCAATAGCCCATCTTCCCTGTTTACCAAAGAAGCGCTTGGCAAGTGAGACATTAAGTTTGAGCCAGTCAATGCTTTTCGACTTTTTTAAGCCGAATGCGTTGCGATAGGTTTGCTCAACATGCGAGCCATACCTCCCCATTTGGGTGAAATTTATCTTTCTTGGTATTACCATGAACAAAATTATCACCTCGATGAGTATTTTCTCGAAACTTTTTGTTAACTTTGCAGCCGAATCTTCAACTGCATCTTTAAAGATATCCATATATTGGTCAAGTCCTGTATTCATATAATTTTGCGTTTGTCGTGATTTGCAAAGTTACTGAAAATCAGCGACTTGACCAACTTTCTATAGTTAAGTTTTCATAAGCATTTCTTAATATAAGTTATTGATTTACAGACGATTAAATATTAATTTAACGCAGTATTGATATTATAATCTTGTAAAAAATACCCAGCATTAACTGAGTACATACAAGCAAGCTCAGGGTCCATATAAATAGCAGCACCCGTATTGGAGTTATATCCTACACATAACACATTATGGGCAGAGCTTTCTATTTGGCTATTTACATCAGTCATGACGGGATGCTTGGCATCTATTGCAGACTTATAATTTGTAAATGTTTGAGTTTTAAAGAAATGTGTTACAAAAGGCTCGATATAATCCAAAGAAACACCATCAATCAAAGGATTTGAATTATATGTCTGTGTATAATATAGAATATACGCTCCCTCATTTACTGTTCCACCAAAAACTTTATTGTTTGCATACTCCATAATTGATGTTACGCAGGCATTAGGTATTTGCTTTGCCATTGTTGTTGGCAAACTGCTTTTGACAAAGACATCACCTTTTTGTTTTGAATATTTTGTCGGGTTATAAATTATTTGAGTGGAAATCTGTTCTTTCGACACATTGTCTGGCTCGATTAAATCAGTCCCTTCACATGCGACCAAAAAAGTCACAGGAATAAAAAATAACAAATGTTTTATCTTCATATACATTTTCCTTTCCAAATGGTTTCGTCATTCAATTCTTGCACTTGTAGCAACCATCTTTAAATCTACAAGATTCTATATTTTTTGTAAATTTACAAAAAAAATATTTTAAGTGTTGAAAAATTAAAATTATTTATCCTTTTTAACAATATATCTTTGTTTGCCTAGAAATATCTTTTTAAATTTTGACGCTACAAAGATAGCGTGATTTTTCTGACATATCCAAATCCTGAGCAACTTTTTGTTGCTCAGGTCTTTAGATTTTTTCTTCTTTATTTATCTTCGGATTTAAGGTTCTTCTATCTTTTGAGATATTCCATTGCTCCTTGAACCATTCAACAATAGGCTGTCTATTGATACACAGAAACAATTGGTTCGGTTTGGTAGAATCAGAGAACACCTTGATTTCTGCATTCTCCACATTGAACTTTCTTCTGTGCTTCTCGGAATAGAGTGAACCGCTAAAGTTGAGTGCCTTTCCAGCAAGGAGCACACTAATTTGTTCAGCCGTGAAGCCTATCCTCTTGCACAAACTTTCTATTTGCAAGTATGCCTCCAACATCGGGAACCAACGCTTGGCTTTGCGGATGATGTTGTTGAGCATCGTTACCTCCGTGGAGTGCTTGCTTTTCAAATCTACGACCTCTGCTTGGTGTTTCTGTTGCATCTCGCCGAGTTGTTGGGTGTGGCTGTCCTCCATTCGCTGCATTTTCCCATGGAGTTCGTCAATGTATTGCTCTCTGTCTGTCACAAGCTCGCACAACTTTTGGTTGTGCTGCTCCACCTCCTTCAATTTTCCACTACCTAAAAGAGAACAAATCTTCGACACAAAGGCAGTCTTGGCTTCCGTCTTAGCAGCCTGTAGTTTCTCCGTGTTGATTTCGCTCTTGGTCTGTTTGAGCAGTCGCTCTGCTTCCTCCACATCGGATTGCAGCAGTTTCATGCAGTTTTGAAGTCTCTCCGTCTCTCGCTTGATGTTACGGTAATACTGTGCCGTGGAGGTATGCCTCGCATCCGACCCACGGACACCTCGCTTCAAGCCATACTTGCCCATGGCTTCAGCATAGCTGTCGTGATAGCCAACCATCTTGTCACGGTTGAGCACATCATCGGCACACAACCTCACGACATTGGCTTTCTTGCGGTATGTCCGCTTGCCCTCTTCCGTTGTCTTGTTCTTCGCCTTTCTCCGTTCGCCAGTCACTATCGGAACGATGGAGGCGTGGAGATGTGGCGTGTGCTCGTCCATGTGGAGAACCACCGACACGACATTCTCCTTGCCGAACGTGTCCTGCAACCACTTCAAGCTGTCGTTGCACCAATCGTCAAGCTGATCATTGGCTGCGATGTTCATCATGTCCTCGTGCGTTCCAGACAGCACGGTTCTAATCACCCTCACCTGGTCATTGGTTATCTTGCGCTTGATGCCTGCCGTCTTGATGCGGTGGGCGATGGCTTCGTCACGACCATACACACCGCTCGGCATCTTGACAAGCTCACGGTTGAGGTGAGTTCTCGTAGGGTCTGCGTTGTCGGGTATCACCTTGCGCTCTATGTGGTCTGACTCCCTTGCGTCAGAGCTGCCCTTTGCCTTCTTGAAATCCAAACTGAAATGTCCCATAATAAACTTGTTTTTGAGTTGTACAAATCCGCTTGCCGCATTGCGCCCTGCGCATGGCTCACGGGGTTTCAAAAGGGGATGCCCCTTTGCTCAAATGGGTGTTTTTAGCGGTGGCGTGCCACTGCGTCAAGAAAACGCCCTATTGAGCTATGGCTTTTCCGTTCAGAATAGCCATTGGAGCAGGAACCGCCTACATACCTAAGGCTGCGCCTTTCTTCCGAGGTGGAGCAGTCCGCTTAACAGGCTGTACTTGGTGTACCGACTGTTTGGATTTCACTCCGCACAGATAGTCGTTCAAGTCGTTGTACTCGCTGTACAAGTGGGATGCATCCCTCACACGGTAGCTGAGGGCGTTCTCGATGGCAAGCGTTGCCTTCCGCCCTGCCTCGTCGTTGTCGAGCAGACAACTGATGCGCTCGTAGCCGTGGAGTGCGTCAACAGCCTTGTCCACATTGCTTGTGGAGTTGAGTATCACGTAGTCCTGCGCTTCCAATGACGGACAAGACGGAAACTTCTCCATGCGTAACGAGAGAAAGGAAAGATAGTCCATCATGCCCTCGAAAACATAGCAAGAGTATCTTGGCTCGCCTTGCTGTCGGATATGTGTGATGTCCTTGGGGGACATGCAACCCTTGAAGAATCGGTTACGAACCTCGTAACCGCCCGACTTGTTCTTGAAGCCGATGGCGAAGTAGTTCTTGCCATTATGCGAGAAGTGGAGTTCCACACATTCCTTTCGGGCTATGCACAGGTCAATATTCCGCTCGCTCAGATAGCGCAGGAGTGCAGGGTGGTTGAGCTCCCTAACCTCCAATCTCTCAAAACTCGGCTCGGAAGCTTGCTGAGGGAAAGAAAAGTCGGTCGGGCGTACATGGGGCGCTTGCTTCTCCATCTTGTCCAAGAGATATGGCAAGTTGTCTGATGCGTAAAGGTATGACGCAAGGGTGATGATGTTGCCGCCCTTGCCCATTCCGAAATCGAACCAACTGTTCATCGTGGTGTTCACCTTGAAAGATGGCTCGCTCTCGTTTCTCAGCGGTGACTTGTACCAAAGGTTTGCACCCTGCTGTTTGACAGGGTGGTGTCCCAAACTTAGCAGATAATCTGCAATCTTGATTTGCTTTGCTTCTTGAATATTCATGTCTTACTGTGGATTAAGTGGTGTATGTATTTCTGATGAATTGTTGAAAATAGTATGTATTGGTATGATAACCAAAGGCTTATCTTCTCAACAAACTCTCAACAAATGGTTCTTTTCAACAAAATCACTGGGCAAAAGAGAAAGACAGGCATTAGCGGTCATGTTTTCTCTTTTCAACAGTCTCTTTCTTTTGTTGAGAGATTTGTTGAGAAAATGTTGAGCCTTAAATACTTGATATCCAACACTTCTTTCGTCATATTCAACAATTCAACAAAATTATATGCTATTTAGCTTGTCCCTCGTTACAGTGTAGAACCTGCCCACACGTTTTGTTGGCGAGTAGTGACCGCTGCTATTGTAGTTGTACTCGTATGAGGTGTAGGTGAGGGCGTTCTCTGAAGGTTGCAGCTTCCAACAGTCCTGCACTATCTTTCGCACAAGGTGCTTCTCCGCTTTCACGTGGTTGCATTGCAACAAGGCGATTGCGTCATTGAGGCAGAATTGCAAACTGTCGGTTTGAGTGTTCTCCATGACCTCAAGGAACAGCTCCGACATTTCCACCTCAAGTCTGTTACGGTTGCAGCGTATGATTCTCCTCAGAGCATCGGTCGCTATCTGTTCGGGGGCGAACCACATTCGGCTCTTGTGCTCTGTGGAGAGCGTTCTGCCTTGCAGATGGAATAGAAAAGCGGGTATCTCCGCCTTCAGTTTCTCCAAGAAGTCGGTATCGTCAGATTGCAACGATGAAATCTTCCTCACCCAATATCGGGTCTCGCCCTCGTCAATGATGACAGGCAGGGATTCGTTGTTGGAGCACAGCACAAACTTGGCAAAGAAAGAAATCTCGTTTCTGTCCTTGCCCTTGGCTTCCACCTTGTAGGAGAGTGTGGTGCTGAGATTCTTTAAACGCTCAGAATCCTCCCTGCGACTGAGTAGCACCTCATCCACGACTATGAGCAGCTTGCCAGCCCAATCTGCATTGAACTGACTGCGGAAGTCCTCGTTGGTATTGAACGTAACGTTGTCTTGGAACAACGCTTTCAGAAAGTTCAAGAACGTGGTCTTGCCTGTGTTCCTCTCCTCAGACACAAGCAAAAGAATTGGAAGTTTCTGCACAGGTCTGAGATAGAGCAGTTGCAGATAGTCCATGCCAAGCTCGTATTGCTCACCGAAGATGTGAAAAAGCAATTTCTTGATGTTCGGAAAATCCCCTTTCATTGGCTTGTGGCTTATCGGCTCGTAGAGATTGAGAAAACCGTCTATTACAGTTCGGTGGTTCACATGTTCGGGAACGGTACAGAATCCGTCATACTTGTGGACATACTTGATGAACTCCTTGCCGTAGTCCTGACGCAAGGTTTCCATGTTCCAAGGGATGCGCTTTCTTACCTTCCCTCCATTGATAGTAGGTTGGTCAACCACCTTGTATAAGGTTGTGCCAACACGGATGAACACCTCGTTTGGTGGAGGTGGTGCCTGTGGCTGCATGGTAGCAACTTCAACTGGCAGTTTGTTGTCATTTGTCATGTTCATAAATTCTCCTTTGTAACTTATAAAAATTAAAGTTGCAAAAGTAATGGCGGAAAATCAAAATACAAAACTCAAACCTACGCAGAATGGAGAAGTTTGAACCGACAGTGTTAAAAGATAGGAAATCAAGGTGTTTGATGTAGCTTTTGGGGATAAGGTAAAACGAAAAATCCCGAAGAAAGGCTTACAAAGAAACCATTCCTCGGGATGAACAAAAATGTATTCCTGCATGTCATACGTTTTACATGTCATACGATAAACATATAAAACGTATGACATCAAAAGTTCTGCTTTTTCTCACGACAACACTTCTCTATACGACAATGAATCAGTACGACAGCACCTCACTAAACTGCCAAGTATTCAATCATATTTAGCTAAAGGTGTTTGTACCTCCATAGAGTTGTAGGATTATGGTACTTTTCTCTTTTGCTCCGTACAATCTCTTGAGGATTGCATCACGAAGTTGTGCTGCGCCAAAAGAGTGGAGACGAAAGCTAATGGTAACTATCATCGGAAAACTATACAGCGTTTGCCAAACGCCAACGGAAGTTTTGTCCTTGCGTTGAACTTCTGACATAGACAGCATACCTTCCTTATATATGGCTCGTATCATAGAGTTGAGTTTGGGAGCTGTGGCATGAAATATATTCACCAACTCGCCTTCACCCATCCACAAGTTCTCTAAGTTGGACGGAATGGAAAGTGTCCCATTTCCGTCCATAGTGATAATTGTCCTTTTCATACCATTCCTCCTATTACAGGCAAATGCCCCTTGATTCGACTTTCAAAAACAGATATGTCATGGTCAAGTTTGTTACTTGTCACCTTGGCGTATATCTGTGTCGTGGTGATGTTCGTGTGACCGAGAATCTTGCTCACGCTCTCTATCGGCATACCATATTCTAAAGCCAAAACTGCCCAACTATGACGAGATACGTGGAACGAAACTTGCTTTTTGATACCACACATTGCAGCAACTCGCTTGATATGCTTATTGATAGTTCCATGGTCACCAATACGGAATAAGTGGCAGTCTTTTCTGAATGATTTGTATCTCTCAATAATCTGTATAGGTATATCCATCAGCTTGATTTGGAATGGTACACCTGTCTTCTGACGCTTCGACACAATCCAAGGAGCACCATTAACTATACAGATGTTGTTCTCCGTCAAGTTCTTGATGTCTATGAAAGAGATACCTGTCCAACAACCAAAAATGAAAAGGTCTCTCGCAAAAGCCATGTTTGGGTCTTCCAACTTTATCTCAGTCATGGCGGTTAGCTCGTCCAATGTCAAGAACTCACGTTCCTTGTGGTCTGGGTCAACATGGTACATGGCAAATGGATTTCTCGGTATCTTGCCATTGTAGTGTGCGGTCGTAACGATATGTTTCAGCGGAATGGAGTAAATCCAAATGGAGGACTGCGCAAGTCCTACCACATTCTTCAAGTACAGACAATAGTCACGGATGAACTCCTCGGTAAGCTCATTCATGGACATGTCGCTGCGCTTGTACTGATACTTGATGAACTCGGCAACATACTTTCTCACCGTTAGGTACTTGTTGTAAGTAGTCTTTGCCCTGTCCTTGCCGACACGCTTGGCAAAGGCGGCGTTCTCCTTGTCAAAAGCTCTGAGCAAAGTCTCGTACTCAGTGCCAATGCCTTGGTAGGCATTTCTCACCATTTCAGCGGTAACGAACGCCTCACGGTCGGAAAGACGTTGGTAATGCTTGGCGATTTGCGCCTTGATGTTGTCAAGCACGAAGTTCACCTCCTTGGCTTCCTTACTCTTACCTATGGCTCTGTTGCCCTTGGCATCCCAGATAGCCTTGGTAACGCTCTGCTTGCAACTGAACTGTGCGATAGTTCCGTTGATTGTCACACGTCCCATGATAGGGACAATTCCGTTTCTCTCCTTGCTTCCATTTACATAGAAGACTGTCTTGAAAGTGCATCTCATAATTCCTTACTTTTTTGTTCGGTGCAAAATTAAACTATGAGAGCTGCATGGCAAAATTGAAACCTACGCAGAATGGAGAAGATTGAACCGGCACCGTTAAAAATGCTTATTAGGGCGTTTCCATTGGGTAATGATTTGAAAGCGTTTCTACTTCTCTAATCTGCTTTTTCCTCATTTCCTTGTCACTGCCAACTAAAGCCAACGACTGCCACAACCACTTGAAACTCAAAACAAATGCTCTATTTCGCTATTTTTTGCCTTTTTAGGCGTTCTTTTCTGCTAAAAAATGCCTGAATACCACAAACGTGGTAGCAGGAATACTACTCATATGCTATTTCTGAATCCAAAAAATCGCCGTACCTTTGCAGCGTCAATCAGAACAAACAGCATGATGACTTTCAGAAGGACATCAGAATGTCTTTCAGAAGAATGTCTTTCAGAGAGAGAACATCAATCTGATTTCTGGGCGACAATTTATATAAATGAATAGATTGAATATTAACGTAAAATTAAAGAAAGGACATAGATTATGAGTACAGAAAAGAAACTTCGCTTTGAGACACTTCAGTTGCATGTAGGTCAGGAAAATCCAGATCCAGCTACCGACGCTCGTGCGGTGCCTATCTACCAGACCACAAGTTACGTGTTCCGCAACTCTCAGCACGCTGCCGATAGATTCGGACTCCGTGACGCAGGTAATATCTATGGTCGCTTGACCAACTCAACTCAGGGTGTATTCGAAGACCGTGTGGCTGCCCTCGAGGGTGGTGTAGCAGGTTTGGCTGTCGCTTCTGGTGCTGCCGCCGTTACCTACGCTCTGCAGAACATCCTTCAGAACGGCGACCACATCGTAGCTGCCGACAACATCTACGGTGGTACTTATAACCTCATCACTCATACATTATCCACACAGGGTGTCAGCTACACCATCGTGGATCCTCGCAACTTCGAGCAGGTAGAGGCTGCCATCCAGGACAATACCAAGGCACTCTATGCAGAGACCTTCGGAAATCCTAACTCAGATGTAACCGATATCGATAAGTTGGCAGAGATTGCCCATCGCCACAACATCCCATTGATTATCGATAACACCTTCGGCACTCCATACCTCATCCGTCCTATCGAGCACGGAGCAGATATCGTGGTTCACTCTGCAACTAAGTTCATCGGCGGTCACGGTTCATCTCTCGGTGGTGTCATCGTAGATGGCGGTAAGTTCGACTGGAAGGCAAATGCCGACAAGTTCCCTACTCTCGCTAAGCCAGACCCATCTTATCATGGTGCCGTATTCGCTGATGTAGCCGGAGCAGCAGCCTTCGTAACCCGAATCCGTGCGGTCATCCTTCGTGATACCGGTGCAACCATCTCTCCATTCAACGCCTGGATTCTTCTTCAGGGCTTGGAGACATTGAGCCTCCGTGTAGAGCGTCACGTTCAGAATGCATTGAAGGTAGTAGAGTATCTGGAGAATAACCCTAAGGTGGCTAAGGTTAATCACCCAGCCGTTCCTTCTCATCCAGACCACGAGCTTTACAAAAAGCTCTTCCCTAACGGCGGTGGCAGCATCTTCACCTTCGATATCAAGGGCGGCGAGAAAGAGGCATGGGAGTTCATCGACCACCTGCGCATCTTCTCTTTGCTGGCTAACGTAGCTGACGTGAAGTCACTGGTTATCCACCCAGCAACAACCACCCACTCTCAGTTGAGCCCAGAGGAATTGGAGGAGCAGCACATCTATCCTTCTACTGTTCGATTGAGCATCGGTATCGAGAACATCGACGACCTGATTGAGGCTCTCGATGAGGCATTTACCTACGTAAAGTAGTGATTAGTGAGTAGTGATTAGTGAGTAGTGATTAATTATTAGTGATTAATTATTAATGATTTAAATTAGAGTACAGTTATGGCAAAGATTTATAAACAGATTACTGATTTAATCGGTAAGACCCCATTGGTAGAATTGGGTAAGTATTCAGCATCCAAGAGTTTGGAGACTCCTGTAATTGCTAAGGTAGAATTCTTCAATCCTGGCGGAAGCGTAAAGGATCGTATCGCACTTGCGATGATTGAAGACGCTGAGCAGAAGGGTATCCTGAAACCAGGTGCCACCATCATCGAACCAACCAGCGGTAACACGGGTGTAGGCCTGGCTCTGGTATCAGCCGTAAAGGGCTACCACCTCATCCTCACCATGCCAGAAACCATGAGTGTGGAGCGCAGAAACCTGGTGAAGGCTTACGGCGCTGAAGTGAGACTGACCAGCGGCAAGGACGGAATGCCTGGTGCCATCAAGGCTGCCGAGGAACTCCGCGATTCCATTCCGGGTTCCGTGATTCTGGGACAGTTTACCAACCCAGCCAATCCTGCCAAGCACTATGCCACAACTGGACCAGAAATCTGGGCTGATACCGATGGCGAGATTGATATCTTCGTAGCCGGTGTAGGAACCGGTGGAACCATTTCGGGTATCGCCAAGTATCTGAAGGAGCAGAATCCTAACGTGAAGGTGATTGCCGTAGAGCCTGCCACATCGCCTGTATTGAACGGCGGACAGAGCGGTCCTCACAAGATTCAGGGCATCGGTGCCGGCTTCGTTCCAGAGACCTACTCTTCAGAATTCATCGATGAGGTATTGGATATTCAGAACGATGATGCCATCAAGGCAGGTCGTGAATTGGCTCAGACCGAGGGCCTCCTGGTAGGTATCTCATCAGGTGCCGCCGCCTTTGCAGCCACCGAGATTGCGAAGCGTCCTGAGAACAAGGGCAAGAAGATTGTTGCCCTCTTGCCAGATACTGGTGAGCGTTATTTAAGCACTGTACTCTATGCTTTCGAGGAGTATCCATTGTAATTCACAATCGGATATTATCTGAAGAAAGCAAAATCTATCATAATTTCCCCAACCCGCTTTTCATAGCAGGTTGGGGATTTTCATTTTTCGGAACTTCATATATATTTGCAAATGCGATACCACCGCCCTAACTACCTATTTTTATATAGTTAGGGCGAAGCTATCGCTAAAATTCAAGACCATTTACCGCATAAAGCGGTACGTTTGTAACCCAATCTCCCTGCTGATAATCATTCATAGAGATGCGATAGGCCTTCTTTGACCGGTTGTCTGCAACAAACTGGCGCAGGCTCTTTGCCTTGACTTTCGTCTCGGCTTTCACCTCCAGCGGAACAATCTCATCCTCCTCATCCTGGAGCAGAAAATCAATCTCCTGAGTACTATTGGTTTTGGCATAATAATACGGTTCATACCTGAGAACGAGCTGCTGCAAAACATACTGTTCCGTCAATGCTCCTTTGAATTCGGTAAAAATACTGTTGCCAGACACTATTGTCGCTGCCTTGAGATTAGACATCGCACCCAAAAGCCCAACATCCAGGACGAAGATCTTGAAGGCTGCCCGATTTTCATAACTGGCAAGTGGCAGTCGAGAAAAGGGGCAGTATCAGTTTAGAAAACGGACATTAAAATACCGTTTACCGCAAAAATACAAAGTAAAGTACCGCAAAAATACAAAGTAAAATACCGTTAAAACACAAAATAAAATACCACAAAAATACAAAATTATTTGTAGATTCCACTATTTATTACTATCTTTGCAAACAAAAACATATTGAATATGAAGTATTTAGATAGAATAGCAGACAGAATGCTCCAACTTCATTTGGAAGCCTTTGGAGGTAGAGTCTCTTACTATCACGACCGCTATGACCTGGAGGCAGACATCGTGCTTCATCTTGCAGATGGCCGCTATGCCTTGATAGAATGCAAGTTGGGTAGTCGGGAGATAGAAGATGGTGCCAAGCATCTCCTGCAACTACGGGATCTGATTCGTGAGAAGAACAAGACAGAGCATCAGATGCCACTCAGAGAGCCAGACCTGCTGATTGTCATGACAGGAGGCGAAATGGCTTATACCAGGGAAGATGGAGTAAAGGTTATACCTTTGGCTACATTAAAAGACTAAGAAAAGGGCACTCCACAAAAATATAGTTAGAAGGGGAACTACAAAAAATCAGATAGAACCTGATGAAGATGGTCTCCCTGAACTTAGACCCAAGATTGACTTTCACTTCTTAAGATAGCCATCCCATGACATACGAAGAATTCAAGCTATTGGCTGAGAGTCTGATGCACCAGGATGTCCAGTACCGCAAAAAGATGAAGGAGGAAGACGACTATCCGATGGATACCTTCTGCTATTATATCTCGGAGATTCCAATGGGACTGTTGCACTACGACCGCGAATGTCTTTCTGAAAGAGTGTATGACGGTGAGGGAAAACTGATCGACCGGTCTTACTGCTGTTCGGGTTTCAGTATCTACTATCCCGGAGTCTGCGATTCGCCAGCATACGACCGTCATCCTGACGAGACCTTCCGAGGCAGAAGCGCTGAACAGATCAGATTCAAGAAGGGTGACATCGTGGAAGTATATCGTGGCGATGAGGTGAAACTAGCCATCGTTGTCGATTCTCCGCTTACCACGGAATGGATCTGGGAGAGAAACCAGGCTGTCAAGGATAAAAGGGAATTGGATGAACTGCTATACGATGAGACGGATATGTCCCTTCTGTCATACCGACTCCGTAATAGGTGATGCCTCCGGCTTCCCTATCACCAAGGAATTCTTGAAGAAAATGAAGAAGAGATGGTTCTAGGGCGTTTTTTCAATGTTTTCATCTATCTTCCTCCCTATCACATGGGGGCAGTATCAGTTTTAAAAACGGACATTAAAATACAAGAACTCCGCCCTAACAACCTCGAAAAAAGGGGAGTTAGGGCGGAGCTATCTACAAATATCACTTCTTTTCTTCCAGATGCTTCTTCACGGCATCCTCGATATCAGCCTTGTAATTCAAGCCGTAAAGGCGATACAAATCCTGCATATGGAGCATGCGAGGGAGGAAGTTCTCCAAGTTTCGCTTGTCCTTAGCAGTCCACTGAACCTCAGAAAGGGCGGCAAGTCTTGGCAGCAACTCCCACTCCATCTTCTCGGCATCCTTCACCCACTCAGTCCAGATACAACCCTCGGCACCGATGATGTTCTTCTGCTCGGCAGGAGTCAGCTTATCAGAGCAAGGCTCCAGATCATATACGCGCTGGATGCTAGGAATACCCTCTATCTTGTTGATGCGAGGATTGCTGAAATAGAAATTGGTGATAGGAGCCACGATGGTAGGATGACCCTCACGGGCTGAACGGATGCTGGCATTCACACTGGTCCAACCGCAAACGGTGATGTCCTTGGATGGAGTTCCTTCCAGAATCTCATCCCAACCCATCATCTTTCTGCCACGATTTCTGATCTGCTTCTCTATCTCACCCATAAACCAGGTCTGCAACTGCTCTTCCTTGCTGTGCTTAGGAAGTTCCTGAATGCCAAGCTCCTCTATCTTCTTCTGACAGTTCCCGCAAACCTTCCAGCGGTTCTTTGGGCACTCGTCGCCACCAATATGAATATACTCTGATGGGAAAATGTCCATGATCTCATCCATCACGTCCTTGGCAAACTGAAGAGTCTGAGTCTTACCGGCACACAACACATCCTCGAATACGCCAAAGCGGGTAGCCACCTCGTAAGGACCACCCGTGCAGCCCAACTCAGGATAAGAAGCCAGGGCAGCCAGCATGTGGCCCGGCATATCCACCTCAGGAATCACGGTGATGTATCTGTCGGCAGCATACTTCACGATTTCGCGAGCCTCATCCTGGGTATAATAGCCCGATACAGGAACGCCGTCAAACTCATTCTTGTTGGTTGGCAGGATAGTTTCCTTGCGCTTGGAACCAATCTGGGTAAGCATCGGATACTTCTTGATTTCAAGACGCCAGCCCTGGTCCTCGGTAAGATGCCAGTGGAAATAATTGATGTTGTGCATCGCAAACACATCAATTAGCTTCTTGAGATAAGGAACGCTGAAATAATGGCGGCCCACATCTATCATAAACGCACGGTAGGCAAAGCGAGGCGCATCCTTCACCTCTACGGCTGGCAGGGAAACACTCTTCACATCCTTGGCAATAGGCAAAGCCTTCATCACACTCTGGATGCCGTAGAAGATACCCACATGAGAGGTGGCAGAAATGGTGATGCCCGCCTTGTTCACCACCAGGGAATAAGCCTCAGATTTTGGGTCGCCGGCATTCAGAGCCAGACGAATCTGCTTCTTCTCCTGCTTATCAGTAGTCTTCACCTCGATACCGGTTACCTCCTTGATATGAGATGCCAGGAACTCGGCATCCTTCTTCTGCTTCTCATCGCCAGCAGCGTAATAAATAGTTGTCTTTGAAGTAATTTTGAACGGAGCTGCCTCCACCTCCTTCACCTGCTCTGGTAAAGGAACGATTTGCCAACTTCCCATGTTCAAATCCTTGGCAGAAAGAGAAAGGCTTGCCAAGAGAGCCACAGTTAGAATGATTCTTCGTAACATAATTTTTGTATAATAGGTTTTAAATTAGTGCAAAATTACGATTATATCTCGAAAGAATGGCATTCATGCTACAGAAATATCGACTTATATACCAAAATTAACCTATTTTTGAATTTTAAAACCTATCAAACCGATATTTTGTTGTACCTTTGCAGCAATAATCGACTCATAATGATAAACTATATAGTATGAAGAAACTGTTCCTGAGCGCTGCCCTCCTGGCAGCATCTCTGGCATCCCAGGCCCAGCAGGGTCCACTGTGGATGCGCTACCCGGCCATCTCGCCCGATGGCTCTACCATCGCCTTTGCCTACAAGGGCGACCTCTATTGCGTTCCTGCCCAGGGTGGCGAGGCACGCCAGTTGACTACCCATGCCGCCTACGATTCGCAGCCTATCTGGAGTCCCGACGGCAAGAAGATTGCCTTCGTCTCTACCCGAGAAGGCAGCATGGATGTGTACGTCATCTCTGCCAAGGGCGGTGCGCCAACCCGACTCACCACCCACAGCGGCAAGGAGACACCTATCGCCTTCAAGGACAACGACCACGTGCTCTTCGCTGCCAATATCATGCCTACTGCCCAGAGCAACCTGTTTGCATCCAATGAGTTCTCGCAGGTTTACGAGGTAAGTACCCAGGGCGGTCGTCCAAAACTGTATTCCGTTCTGCCGATGGAAAACATCAGCATCAACAAGAACGGACAGGTGCTCTACCACGACAAGAAAGGTTACGAGGATGCATGGCGCAAGCACCACACCTCACCTATCACCCGAGACATCTGGATGCTCGACAACGGAAAATACCAGAAGCTCACCACCTTCAAGGGCGAAGACCGCAACCCGGTATGGGCAGCCGATAACCAGAGCTTCTATTATCTGAGCGAGCAGGATGGTTCCTTCAATGTATATCGCCGCAACATCGCCAGCGGAAAGGATACCCAGATAACCCACGAAAAGAAGAATCCTATCCGATTCCTCACCTCTTCTGATAGCGGCCTGCTCTGCTATGGCTTCGATGGCGAAATCTATACCGTAAAGGAAGGCGGACAGCCTCAGAAGGTCAGCATCTCCATCACCACCGACAATGAGGAGCCAAGCCTCATCCGCCAGGTGCAGTCGTGGGGAGCCACCGAGATAGCCCTTTCTCCTGATGCCAAGGAAGTAGCCTTCGTGATGCACGGCGATGTATATGTTACATCTACAGAATACAAGACCACCAAGCGCATCACCGATACTCCTCAGCAGGAGCGCAACCTGAGCTTTGCCCCAGATGGAAGAAGTCTGGTCTATGCCTCCGAGCGCAATGGTGTATGGCAGATTTTCCAGGCTAAGATCAAGAACGAGAAGGAAAAGAACTTTACTTACTGCACCGACATTGAAGAGGAGCAGCTTACCAAGACCAACATTACTTCGCAGTATCCAGCCTACAGTCCTGACGGCAAGGAAGTGGCTTTCTACGAAGACCGTGCCGCCCTCCGCATCATCAATCTGAAATCGAAGGAAGTGCGCACCGTGCTCGACGGCAAATACAATTTTTCTTATGCCGATGGCGACATCTGGTTTGAATGGAGCCCAGACAGCAAGTGGATTATGTGCAGCTACATAGGCACCGGCGGCTGGAACAACACCGACATAGCCGTGGTGAAGGCCGATGGCAAGGAGGTGCATAACGTAACCAACAGCGGCTACAGCGACGGCAACGGAAAGTGGGTGCTCGGCGGAAAGGCAATGCTCTTCGAGAGCGACCGTGCCGGATATCGCAGTCACGGTTCATGGGGAGCAGAAAACGATGCCTATCTCATGTTCTTCGACCTCGATGCCTACGACCGCTTCCGCATGAGCAAGGAGGAACTGGAACTTGCCGAGGCTAACAAGGACCTGAAGGAGAAGAATGCCGATGAGAAGGAGGAGAAGAAGAAGGAAGAAAAGAAGAAGAAGGAGGAGAAGACTGGCAAGATAGAGGTGGATAAAGTAAAACCGCTGGAGCTAGACTTCGACAACTGCCGCGACCGCATCGTCCGTCTCACCGTCAACTCATCCAACATGGGTGACGCCATCCTCGACTCAAAAGGCGAGAAGATATATTACCAGGCAGCCTTCGAAGGTGGCTACGACCTCTGGTGCCACAACCTGAAGGAAGGCAGCACCACCCTGATGATGAAGGGTATCGGTGGCGGCGGCTTCGTTGCCGACAAGGACATCAAGAACCTCTTCCTCTGCAACGGCAGCAGCATCAAGAAGATAGACCTGGGCAGCAGGGCTACCAAGAACATCGCCTTCGAGGCTCCGTTCAACTACAAGCCAGCCGAGGAGCGCCAGTATCTCTTTGACCATATATGGCGCCAGGTGGACGACAAGTTCTACGATCCTAACATGCAGGGCGTGGACTGGGCATACTATCGCAAGGTGTATGAGAAGTTCTTACCTTATATTAATAACAACTTCGACTTTGCCGAGATGCTGAGCGAGATGCTGGGCGAACTGAACGCCAGTCATACGGGTTGCCGCTACTATGGTGGCACGGCATCGCTTTCTACCGCAGCCCTCGGAGCCTTCTTCGACCCTAACTACGAGGGCGACGGTCTGAAGATTCAGGAAGTAATCAAGCGTGGTCCTTTCGCCGTGAAGAAGAATGAGGTTACCGCCGGCTGCATCATCGAGAAGATTGACGGCGAGGCTATCAAGGCGGGCGAGGATTACAACGCATTGCTCGATGGCAAGGTCGGCAAGAACGTACGCCTCACCATCAAGAACACCAAGGGCAAGACTTTCGTTCTCACCATCAAGGCGATTTCGCAGGGCAATCAGCAGGAGCTGCTCTACAAACGCTGGGTAGATAGAAACCGTGCCATCGTGGACAGTGTATCAAAGGGCAGAATCGCCTATGTTCACGTAAAGGCGATGAACAGCGAGAGCTTCCGCACCGTATATAGCGAACTCTTGAGCGACAAGAACCGCAACAAGGATGCCGTAATCGTGGATGAGCGTCACAATGGTGGCGGCTGGCTGCACGACGACCTCTGCACCCTGCTCAGCGGCAAGCAGTATCAGGATTTTGTGCCTCACGGCAAGGTGGTGGGCAAGGACCCATTCAACAAGTGGACCAAGCCTTCCTGCGTATTGATTTGCGAGGACGACTACAGCAACGGTCATGGTTTCCCATGGGTATATAAGGAGTTGGGCATCGGCAAGCTGATTGGTACGCCGGTGGCTGGAACAATGACTGCCGTATGGTGGGAGACGCTGATGGACCGCAGTCTGGTATTCGGTATTCCTCAGGTAGGTTGCCGCGACATGCGTGGCACCTTCGGCGAGAACACCACCCTTTATCCACATGTAGAGGTGTATAACTCTCCAGAGGATTACATCACCGGTCATGACACCCAGCTCATCAGAGCCGTGGAGGAAATGATGAAAAAGTAAGGAAAAGGAATTATTCCGAAAATTGTCTTATACATGAAAAGAGCGTGATCGCCAAATGAGGCAATCACGCTCTTTCGCTATTAACATTATAATATTCCGAGGGATGAAAGAAAAAACTTAGCAAACTTTCTTCTTGCGCTCACAATAGCGTTCGCATTGGGCACAGATATCATATCCCAGCATGGCACCCAGGATGAAATCCTCTTCCGGCGTAAGCTGGCACAGCGGTTTGGTAACAATCATGCGGATAGCATCCAGACATTCCTTCTTACCAAAGAAGAGATTCAACCGATCGTTGCCAACCGGCTGGATGATATAATCAATGTTCTGACGCTCTAATCTTGTTATGGCAAAAGACTCATATTTCCTGTTGAAGGTATAGAGCACCAGGCGGCGCACGCCCTTCTTATATTCATATATATGATTCATCAGAACCTTCAAATCTACTGGTGTTGCGATTTCCTGCTGCATACTATCCGAATTTATTGTATTTAAATCAAGAATCAGAGAATTCCGTCATTCTCCAATTCTTGAAAAATATTTTAGAAAAAATTATAACGCTGGTTTGATGGCCTCAAGCCAGGCATCGATGCGCTCCTCAGTCTTGTCGTCCTCATTCACCTCGTCGAGTGCGAGTCCCAAGAACTTGCCGTCCTCAATCGCCTCACTGTCATCATAGGTGTATCCATCAGTAGAAACACCAGGCAATACGGTAGCACCAGCCTCAACAGCAGCATCATAGAGCTCCTTCATGCCACCGCAGAATGTATCAGGGTAAGACTCGCTGTCGCCACAACCAAACAGGGCCACAGTCTTGCCTGCCAAGCCGACACTCTTCAGCGTCTTCACGCCATCATACCAGTCATCCTGCATCTCGCCGGCACCCCATGTAGAAGTACCGAGAAGAAGATTCTCATGACTTGCGACAGTAGCATCATCGATGTTAGCTACATCTACAGCTTCCACGCCCAACTTAGAGGCGATGGTTTCGGCAATCGACTGGCATGAGCCAGTGGAAGAGCCATAAATTACGATAGTTGTTTTCATTTGTCCTTAATCTCTTTTAGTTACATTTTTATTTCCGGGTGCAAAGTTACATCCTTTTTCCGGAATCTGCAATACCTAAAAATGATGGTTTCCTAGAAATACCTAGATATGGGGATAGGAGAAAAGTTCTAGGATGGTTTATCCTAAAACTTCCGGAATTTGAGGAGTTTTAGGACGATTTATCCTAAAACTTTCTTAAATTTTATACTTTTAGGATGATTTATCCTAAAAAAATAGTATCTTCGCAGCAAATATATAATCAAAGAACAATGAAATGATATGAAACGAATAGAAAGAACGGAATATCTCAATAAGCTGATTGCTTTCAAAGACAAGTCTCTTATCAAAGTGATAACCGGCATTCGCCGTTGCGGAAAATCCACCATTATGGAGATTTATCGTGACTGGCTTAAGAAGCAAGGTGTCCATGACGACCAAATCATCTATCTCAATTTCGAGGATTACGACTTCTATGAGCTTCGCAATCCACATAATTTATATGCTTATATCAAGCCATTGGTTCATCAAGACAAGATGACTTATATCTTCTTTGATGAGATACAACATGTGGAAGATTTCCCAGACATCATCAACAGTCTCAACCTGAAGCCAACAGTAGATCTCTATATTACGGGGTCGAATGCATATATGCTGTCAAGCGAAATCGCCACATTATTATCCGGAAGATATGTGGAAATCGCCATGCTTCCCCTTTCATTCAGAGAGTATGTAGAAGGCATCGGCGGAACCGACAATCTTCCAAAAGCCTATACAGACTACATCACAAGGAGCAGTTTTCCATATACCCTTGAACTGGATACTCCCGCTGAAATCGGCGACTACCTGAATGGTGTATATAACACCATTGTGGTAAAGGATATCATGAGCAGGAAGAAATTACCCGACGTCATGATGCTGGAAAGTGTTATCCGTTTTACAGCAGACAACATCGGCAACATCCTATCCACCAAGCGTATAGCCGACATCATGACTGCCGACGGAAGAAAAATAGACCAGAAAACCGTGGAACGATATCTGACTGCACTCTGCGAAACCTTCTTCGTATATGAAACCAAAAGATACAACATCAAGGGTAAGCAGCTGCTCAAGACACTGGGTAAATATTATCTTGTGGATATCGGTTTGAGAAGAATGCTCCTAGGTTCCCGCTCATTCGATGCCGGCCGCATCCTGGAGAACATCGTTTATCTGGAACTACTCCATCGCCAGCAGAAAGTATATATCGGAAAGATGGATAATCTGGAAGTAGATTTTGTAGCAATTGATGAAAATGATATCACGTATTACCAGGTAGCAGCCACCGTTAGAGATGAGGCTACCTTAAAACGTGAATTGGCATCTCTTCAGCAAATCAATGACCAATATCCTAAGTATATCCTTACACTCGATGAAGACCCTACTGCCGATTACAACGGTATCAAGAGAATCAATGCCCTAAGATGGCTGATGGGAGAAATAGAGTTGAGCCAAAAGAAGGTTTGGAAGTGACCTCATAGAGGTCACTTCTTCGTTCTGTTGGGTGCTTCTGCCTATTTTAAGTTGAACGTAAATTTATTCTTATAGTCTCGATTCACACAGACCGTAGCCTTGCGCTGAGAAAGATTATACACCACCGACCACTGGGTATGGCTCGTAGGATTGCCCGGAGTTTCTGCCTGACTCACGCCATTGAGCAGATTCATGGCTCCTTCCTCAGACAACTGATTGTTGTTCTGCTTGATGACGAATTCCATTATGTCATAGCGGGTCTTGCCGTGGTTCGAGAGCTTCGGACCTTTATCAGAACATGCCATGGTTTCAGATACATAGAAGTTGCTGGCATAGCGCTTTTCTATCACCTCGCGGGTGTTTGGTAAAATGTCAGGATATTTAAAATAAGTCTTGCCATCCTCACCCGTATATTCATCGTCTATGTAAATCTTGCTCTGATGCTCCTTATCATACACGAATTCTACGATGGCATAACGGCCCGTGGCATCTGCCATGTAGAAATGATAGTTGCCGTCGTTATCCGGTATCCAGAGATCATATCCGTCCAGAATCTTGAGAGCTTCATCCACAGTTCTGGCATGATCCAACATCATGCGCAAGGCAACGGTTGTAGTCAATTTCTTTCCCGTACTAGCCTGCTGGGTCGGTTTGCCGTCGAGATGGAGCACGGAAACGGCAAAGCCAGCCTCGTTCATACCGTCCATCAGGAGATATGGGAATGCCATGATATAGGATAGGTCTTGCGTCTTATTCTTCTCAAACTCAGCCTTGTTATATAGGATGTAATGCCAGAGATCCTGTCGGTAACCTATCCAGTAGGCATCCACCATACTGATGGATTTCAGTCCGCCTTCGGGTGCCGTACGAACCAGGGCAGCTGCTATCGGTTCATTATCATGGGAGTAATCAAAGTTGCGCCCCATCAGATAATCGCCCGTATCGGGTGTCGTCACGGCAAAGGCACTGCAGCCTGCATCCAGCTTAACCCTTGCCTTGAGCCAGGATGGCGTCTTGTCGCAGAGGGTTTTCAATACGGCACCAATCAGATGGGTGTTGTCGGTGAGATTGAATCCTGATATGGTAGGGAGTTTATAATCCTCCGTATAGTCAAGATAGAAGAATCTTCCGTCTTTCAAGTCCTGGATAGACCTTACCATCTCCAGTTTCTTGGCATCGGTCAGCAGACTGGCCGGTACGTCCTGATAGTGAGCCTGGTTGTATACTTCTTCTGGGTCATCATCGCTGCACGAAGACACCATAACCATGAAGAAGGTAAAGCAGAAAGTTAAGCATGCAAACATTAGCCACTGAATGCGCTTGCTGTTGAAAGTATTGTTTCTTTTCATAATTAGTGATATTTAAAAGATGAATGATTCATTTTTTTTCGATGCAAAAGTAATGGAAAATAAGGTTCGATATGGGAAAAAATACCCTGAAAAATACTGATTTTTTAGGAAAACGGGAAAAAATAACCTCAAAAGCCGTCAAAATCACAGATTTTTATTATCTTTGCACGGTAATGCTAAGCAAAGCTAAGCAATGCAAAGCAATTCATCTATCAATAATGAATATATCCCTACGGAGTATGAAAGCAAAGAACTCAATAAGAACCAAGTTACGCAGGTTGGGATTCTCCTTGCTGAAGAGGGAATCCAATTACCTCGATCGCCAGCGCCAATGGCTTCTGGTATGTTTTGCCGTGATGCTTTCTCTAGGCATCCTGTCTAATATCCTGGGGGTGTCGGGAGCCTTCGATCCATTTTTTACAGCATCCAACATCGTCTTTCTGGTAGTTGTGGTGTCCTCGTTCGCTGCCTATCTCTTGGGTAAGATAGGGGTGGTGAAAGGGATAACCTTCCTTGCAGTAGCAACCCAGGTTTTCATAGGCATGGATATTCTGTATAGTGCCTTCGTGCCTACCTTGAAAGATAATACGATGGTAATTCTCATCAACATGCTCATTCTTGCCGGCAACATGTTTTTCTCGCTGGCAGCTTATCAGGCTCGTCTTACCCGCTGGCTGGTAGGCATAGCCTTGGGAGTTTACCTAGTCTGTGTGATAGTTACGGGCAATGAATCACTGCGTAATTATTTCTTTATGATGCTGTTGATACTGCTGTTTATCAGTGTGCTGAGTCTGGGCATTGCCCGAAATGGCGAGTATCTGGTAAATGCCAATAAAATATTGCAGCGAGAAGAGGAGGAACTGCTCCAGGTGTTGAGAATCAACAAGAAGCAGATTAAGGCATACGTGGCATTGGCCAAGGAGCGGCATGATGTGAAGCAGACCGAGCATTTGCTGGATTTGCTGGGTGAGGCATCGCAGAAGAATGTGATAGATAATGTATTGCAGTATATTCAGACCCGGGAATTGAGCAAGCAGAATCTGGAGCGTGTTTTTCCGGAATTGAGTTCATCTGAGAGGGAAATCTGTTATCTCATCCTGCAGAATAAGAAGTTGAGTGAAATCGGTATCCTGCTCAATAAGACAGAATCCAATATCACCACCCAGCGTGGCAATATCCGAAAGAAGCTGGGGATGAATCCTTCTGATAATCTGCAGAAAGTATTAGAAAAGAGGATAAGGGAATGAAAGATTTTGCAGCAATAGATTTCGAAACGGCCAACCAGCAGCGTACAAGCGTCTGCTCGGTGGGCATTGTGATAGTGAGGGATGGCAAGAGAGCTGCTATAAATAACAGTCTATATCTTGCCGATAAAGTATAAAAAAGCATAATTTCGGCAGAATATAATATACTATATTTTGCCGCAATCTTCAACAATCCGGAAGATAGCAAAAAGGTAGTACGTTTATTGGCAACCCGCCATTCCGGTTTCACTCGTGAAGAAATCAGCCAAGCCACAGGTCTCCCTCTGGGAGGAGGTTTGTCTAACACCCTTGCAGCTTTGGCTGAAAGTGATTTCATCACAAGCTATTCGCCATACGGGATGCCCAAAAGTACAACATACTATAAACTGATAGACAACTTCTGTCTCTTTTGGCAGAAATACGTAGAACCCCATGGAAAGGAAAATGCTACAATCAACACACCACTTCCTCCATTCTCACCAACTTGCCAGCAACAAACTGCATGATGATTTTATGGAGCGTTGTACCTTGGCGAAGAGCCTCAACCCTTGGAGCCATGGCATATCGCTTGATTTGTTCCTCTGCCGCTTGCCTTTGTGCTTCTGCCTTGGAAAGTTTGCCATCCTCAGGCTTTGCCTCATAATCTTTCTTTGGCAACACCTTCAGTTCCAATATATAACTATGTTTGGTTGCATAATGTGTAAGAAAAAATTATTGCTCCAACAAACAATCATAATACTGCTTACGAACATTATTGTTTGGAATACCCAATATCAGCATATCACCGAAAGTATCCTTTATAGTAAGCATACCATAATAGAACAGCAGACTGGTGAATGTTTGAGGATTAGTCAACCTACTGGCAGGGAATGTCTCTTCCAGGGTTGTCACAATCTGCCCCGTCTCAGCTATCGTACGGATGACACCCTTGCGGTCGCCATCCAACTTATCCAACTGAAGAAGTTTCTTCATTTTATTATAATCAGTCCTCGTGTTTGGATCTATCATCAGGTCAGGTGCCTGTCCATAGTCCATATAATTTCGGAGATAATAAATGACCATATCACAATTGAACACCTTGCTTTGAGTTTCCAGAGCTTTCTTGGAGAAACAATAGTTATCATACCAAGGCTTCATCTCGTCTATCATCACCTCGATATCACTTGTTGCAGGAATGCCCCCTACCTCTTTATAATAAGCAAACATCTTGCGTACTTCCTCCATGGAGAAGCCTAACATCTGATTAAATTCCGGCTTGGTAGAGATATGCCAGCCTATATTGAACCCACTCGTCACATCGTCTAAGGTAACAGGACTGACACCAGTGATGAAAATACGCTCAAACATGCCCTTGAACTTCTTGAAGACATCACGATAGAAGCCGTCGGCATGGGTGATTGCCCAATATACATTCTCCCCCTGCTCATTGAGCACGGTATTGGTGAAATTGTCGTATTCATCGATTATCAGATAGAGAGGAATGCTCCTGGCTGCTGTCTCATCTTGAAGCAAAGCCAGTTTCTCCGTAGCAGAATCAGACTTAAAGAACTTCTCCTTTATATCTGCTGGATAAAACTCTTGGTAAACACGCATGAAGCCATCCAATTTGACACGCATATATATATCGAAGTTTTCTTCCAACTTGTCAATACTACCGCCTACATACGAGAAATCAAGGTGAAGAACCTGATACCTTCCCTGTAAGGGAGTAGGATGCTTACCTACCCATAAATCACCGAAAAGAGTTTGGAATTTCTCTTTTTTGCTACAGTCATAGTAAGCATGGAGCATACTCAGGAATATGCTTTTACCGAACCGACGTGGACGGATGAAGATGATGTTGCTAGGCTGGTTTTCCAACAAAGGCAGATACATCGTCTTATCCACATAATATTGATTTTGTTCTATAACAGCCTCAAAGTCATTGATACCGTAAGGCAAACGTTTCACATTCTGCTTCATAATTGCTCCTTTTCTAGTTGAGTAAGTGGTTACGACAGAAATCTATCAGATATAGCCAATATCATGCTTCATTCTGTCTCAGGCACACTATTTTGTGCAAAGATAAACAAAAAGCATGAAACCCGCAAGAGATTTCGTACTTTTTATATGTTTTTGGGTACCATTTATGAGTAAGCAACGTTTTTGCATCAGCTAATCCTGCTGGCATCACTGCCAGCAGGATTCTACGCTTTTTGATACAGAAGCATACATAAAGCAAGCCAAAAGTTTAATTTTATTAAACATTCCCAGTTTTTGACATTTGTGTCATTTTTCGGGAATGAACACACGAAAAGCCATTGACATCTTACTTTCTGGGGCTTACGTTACGAGATTTTGAATGCAAAAGCCCACAAAGGAGCCGATTTATTCCCGATTTTTGTCATTAATGACACTTTTCGGGAACGACTATGATTATAAAAAGAGATTATTATTTACAGCAACTCATATCGAGCAAGTCTAACAATCTCATAAAGATTGTAACTGGAATTAGAAGAAGCGGCAAATCGTTTCTTCTCTTCAACTTGTTTCACAATCATTTGATTGAAACAGGAATAAGTGAAGACCATATAATAGAAATTGCATTAGATGATCGCCTCAACAAGAATTTGCGTGACCCTGATGTTATTCTACGACATATTCATGAACGTATCGTAGATGACAAACTCTACTATATCATATTGGACGAAGTACAAATGATAGATGAGTTTACCGATGTGCTGAATAGCCTTTTGCATATTCGCAATGCTGATGTATATGTCACAGGAAGTAACTCCAGATTTCTATCCAAAGATGTGGTTACAGAGTTTCGGGGACGTGGTGATGAAATTCACCTATTCCCATTGTCTTTTGCTGAATTATATAATTCTGTAGGAGGAGACAAGTTTGAGCTGTGGAAAAGTTATTATACTTATGGTGGACTACCAGGTATATTGGAATTGGATAGTGACAAGAAGAAAGCTGCATACCTCCGATCTTTACACGAAACAGTGTATCTCAAAGATATAATAGAGAGGAACAACTTGAAAAACAGCGAAGAATTCATGGAGTTGATGCGTGTGATGGCTTCAGGTATAGGTTCTCCGTGCAATCCTAGTAAGTTGGAAAATACATTCAAAAGTGTAAAGAATGAAACGCTTGACAGAAAAACCATATCCAAATATCTTTCCTACATGGAAGATGCTTTTCTTATAGAGAAGTCAATGCGATATGACATAAAGGGCAGAAAATATATAGGTACACTTTCGAAATACTATTTCCAAGACATCGGACTACGCAATGCCTTACTGAATTTTAGACAAGTGGAAGAGAATCATATCATGGAAAACGTCATATACAATGAGCTTCGTTTACGAGGCTTTTGCGTTGATGTGGGTATGGTAGAGGCAAGGACTGCAAAAGAACGCAAACAACTGGAAGTGGATTTCGTTGCAAATATGGCAGACCGTAGATATTATATCCAATCAGCATTTGCAATGCCTGATGATGCAAAAAGAGAGCAAGAATGCGCTTCATTAAAAAGAATCGACGATTCCTTTAAGAAGATAATCATAATGCGCGATGACATAAAACCATATCATGACAACAATGGCTTTTATATTGTCGGGTTAATGGATTTCTTGCTAAAGCCAGATTTGATGGAACAATTATAGAAATCGGAGAAAGAATCCATTCGTCATGAGTGGACTCTTTCTTTTGACAATCATAGCTTACCTATTATTATATGGTTGAGTACCTTACATTCCCCAACTTTTCGGGGAATGTTTCCACATACTTTCCTCATTTTCCACACCATCTACTTTTGGTACGCAAAATGTAAATATCTGATAATCAACCCATATCATTTTCATTATTTTTTTTGGCACGCAGATTGTGACTATGAATAGCGGGTTCGATAATGAATCCACAAAGAAAGTAAGTAAGTAACATTAAATAGTAACAATTTTAAAAATATACGATTATGAAGAAGTTTATGTTTGCAGCTATCGCAGCTATGGTAATGGTTTCAGTAAGCAACGTTTTTGCATCAAGCAGAATGGTAAGTAACGCAGAGGTAGCACCAGTTGATACCGTAGCTCCAGATGCTCCTTCAGATACAACAGAAATTGGCACTCCTATCCAGCCACAGGCTACCACTGAGGATTCTACTCAGCAGGAGACACCAGCCGAAACTACTACAGATACTCCTGTAGCAACAGAAGAGAACACCCAGGCAGAGCAGCCAGCTACTGTTCAGGAGACTCCACAGGAGAATTCCCAGGAGGAAACAACTCAGCAGCAGGAGTCTGCAGAGACAGAGCAGCAGACAAATGCTGAATAAGAACTCACAAGAGAGTTCTGTAGAGTTCTATAGAGTTCTATTTGCAGACGACATATTAAGAATAATAGGGAAAGCGTAGAATCCTGCTGGCAATGATGCCAGCAGGATTCTACGTTTTTTGATACAGAAGCATACACATGGATTTCAAAAGAGCAAGCCAAAAGTTTAAATCTATTAAACATTCCCGTTTTTTGTCATTAATGACACTTTTCGGGAATGACTATGATTATAAAAAGAGATTATCATTAAAATCATAACATGACAACAATGACTTTTAAGATGTCAATGGTGCAGTACAGAAACCGATACAGCGCCATCTTATCTGACCATTGCGTAGAATTCCTGCACCTTGTTATGGAGCATAGAAGCATAGAGAAGACCATCTTTCCATTCTTCAGGAATTTGGTTTATTCCATATTTAGCACCCAGGATTGCTACTGCTGCATTGGTATCCGCATCTCCTACACATCACAGTATGGATTGATGCTAAGATCAAGAGCAGAAGTGGCATCATGATTTGTTCCGGTATTTATTATTGCAATAATTTTGCTTTCTGTGCCTGGAATTCTTCTTCCGTAAGAACTCCAGCATCCTTGAGCTGCACCAATTTGGTAAGTTCATCAGCAATACTATTTGATGCAGAGACACTTATCTGCTGGTTTTGGCTTGCACTACTCTTATCAACTATATCTATGATGATGGAAAAAATGTCTTTTATGCCTGTAACCTCTTTCATCAACCCTTCATAGAATATTTTATCAGCATCTTTCTTGGTTTCAAGAATCGCTCCATCATTTCTTGAATTGTAAATTTCAAGCAAAATTGTGGGATCAGAAGTACTCTTGAGCAATATTTTTATAGACATCCTTTCGATTTTCTTGTTTTTGACAGCCTTTGCAGTATTACTACCAACGATAGCACCAACACCACCAAAAAGCAAACCACCAACAACAGCTCCACCGAGAGACTTATTGTACATATCATTACCATTTTCTTCATACGTAATGCTTACGATATCAGAATATCGGTGCAGATGCATACTTGTAGGAGTCACGATAGCAACAAATTCATTGACATCATCAGTAATGAAAGCATAATCATTATATGCCTTTACTGCTGGAGTAGATTTCTTCAATATAACATTCCATTTTTTCAAAGTGTAATTGAGATTGAATTCTTTAAGCATTATATTGCCATTGTTATTCTTTATACGCAAAATCTTGTTATGAGTAGCATCATAAGATACGATGTAACTATCTGTTTTCACCGTTTCCGTAACAGAAAAATCTCTAACTACTTGTGTATTTCTACCTTCATTAGTTGTAGCGCATACGGTCACGTCCTGTTTTTGGGAATTAAAATATAATTTTAAGTCACCATTTCCAAAACAATCATCGTAATCCAGCGTTTGGGCAAAAATGTCCTGTTGTTCTTTTCTTGCCTTTCGGTTAGAAGCTTTATTCTTGGCATTAACAGCCATGACTAAACCTACAACTACACCAACAGCGGGTATTATAGCTATAGGATTTCCTGACTTATCTGTAGTGTAAGAAAATATAGCCATAATAGCAAAAACTACGGTAAGAACTATAGCTCCACCAAAATCCAAATCATTTTGTCTTTTCATACTAAATTATTTTTACGAATATTACAATTGGAATTATATAACACAATAAATCACAAATATCAAAGATACCTGGGCAAAGACCGAACTGTTGCAGGACCTCTAATACAACTGCAGATATAGGAAGAGGTAGAGCTAAAGATAGCCTCATTTTCTTATTCAGTTGCGTAGTACATAAATACATAGCCATAAGATATGATGCAGTCCATAATCCGGCAGGTAAGCTATAGACCACAAAATCCGGCAAATGAACATGCTCAGCTTTATTCCTTACCATATCAACAGTCGTGGAACCACCCAATTTGTTCAATACCTCAAACAAAATAATGTTTTTAGGACGATAAAGCAAATATACCAGTCCCCCTAAGAGTACCGGCATTAATGCTATCGCCCATTCCAAACAAGGGTACTTTCCTAACTTCTCTAGCACTTTGTCCATACTTAAACTATCTGTTTCCTTTAGCCCGATTATGGGTCTTGCAGAGCATCTGACAGTTGCTTTCGTCTGTGGCTCCACCTTTGCTCCATGCTTGTACATGGTCAGCATCCATTTCCTTTAATGCCCAGATTTTGTCTTTATTGGCATCGTGTCCAATTTTACAAAGAGGACAATTGCTTTCATGCTTCTTTTTGGCATCTGCCGTCTGACGATCATAAACCCTGCGTTTGGTATTGTCATCGAAGACACGGACATTCAGAAGTCTTGTATCCTTGCAACCGCCAAGCACATATTCAAATACGTTCTTTTTATCTTGAACGCATGGATCGTTATAAAGCTCTTTCACCTTTTGTGAAACCTTGATATGATCGTATGGAGTAGTATGGTACTTTTCGTAGAGTTCTCCCCAATTCAATCCCTTCATCTTGGGATAGACATCATCAAAGGTCTGCTCTATCCATGAAATGACATCGTTGAAATATAGTTTGAGTTCATTGATATCGGTATCACGACGATGCTCCTGCATATAATCCTTGATGTTGCCATGACTAACCCATCTCAAGGCTTCTTGCAGAATTTCCTGTCTGTTTGCGGAACCAGAGATATAGCATCCCCATTTCTGTAAACGAGTATCTTCCTTATTACTGAATTCCTTTCGGGCTGCAGAAACGAAAGGTCCTGAATAAATCGCATTCAGTTTCTCCTGGTCATTGAGTTTGATACCACCAATGTTGATGATTTCAAACCACTCCTTGATTTCAGACTCCGTACCTTCGCAAATGTATGCAAGTAACGTAGTGTTCTCAATACGTTTTTTTTCCTCTTCATTCAAGGATTTGAATTTATAAGGATCACCGTCTTTCATATAAGAAAACTTACCAATCAGATATCTTCCAAGACTTGTAATACGTTGCTGCCCATCAAGTACCTCCAAACGTCCATCAGGAAGTTTGTTGAAATAAAGTAATCCCAGTGGATAATTGTTCAACACCGAATCAATGACAGCGGCTTCTTTTTCACTATTGTTCTCACTATAGAGATAGTTGCGCTGGTATTCAGGTTGAATGGTAAGCTTGCCAGCCAAACCATACAACCCCTTTCCATCAAGTTCACTATATGTGAATCCTTCACATAGCTCCTTTACGGTATATGTATGTAATGTTGCTTCCATGATTTATTGCTTTTTACGAATTAAAATTCGGGCATATTGTCTCTTATTATTTACGACACCACATCCTCCTCTATCTTCAGGATGAACGGAGTATCCGATTTCTTTTAATATGTCCTTAGGTGCAGATGCTCTTGTATTTCCACAAGCTTGCCAAATAATATCAAATTGCTCTGGGCAATATTTGTCTAAGAAAGTGATAGATACACCCATGATACCATCATAATCCGAAGGTATCGCATCAAAGTAATTGACTTCGATAGCATTATAGTTATCGTAAGGCATGTAGCCGATTCCATTGATTTCTTTGTGTTTACTATACTTTATATTATCCTCTTTTGTCAGTAAATTCAACGGATGATGACGCCTACCGTGCTCTATATTAGTATACCAACAAATCCCAGAAACTCTATTAACTTTTATACCATTAATTTCTTTATCAAACTTATAGGTCGGAGCATATTCAAAATCGTCAGGAACCCTAAAAAACATACCCCTATTAAAATTCGTTACACCAAGCCACATTTTATTGTATTTGAATAGAGGAAAAACTTCCTTATATGTAATACAATTTATATTGCCAAGAATGATAAACTGCTTATCAGCCTCAACAATCCACGCAAGAAATTCTCTAAAAAGTGAGAATGGTGGATTCGTTACGATAATATCCGCTTCATCTCTTAACTTTTTAACCTCATCACTTCTGAAATCACCATCTCCTTCAAGATAGTCCCACTCCAAATCACCAAGATTGATTTTACCATCACCAGTAGTGTCTTTTTCTAAAACGAAAATTTTACCATGGGTGTTAGTCTTAGACTTGTCAAACTTTGGAGAAGTTGTTTCCAAAAAGGATGTTTGAATTCCTGCTTTGATAACCTTGCTATTGATAGCATAGCTCGTTGAGATGAGTTTCTTCAAGCCTAGTTCTTCAAAATTCTGTGCAAAATACTTCGTGAAGTTACTCCACTCTGGGTCATCACAAGGCAGAAGAACCGTCTTGCCACGAAATACGTCAGGATTGTAATCAAGATAGGCTTCCATTTCGGTTTCTATATCATAGAACATAGTATAGAACTCGTCTTTCTTGGCAGCCTTAGCATTTGATAATGTACTATTTGCCATAATTTATTGATAGTTGTTACGCACCCAACTATCAATCCGCAAAACGCAATAGGGTATAAAAAAGGCGTGATGCCTCTTATCGCGTTTAGCACGGGGCGGCCTCGGAATGGAGCCCCGGAATCCTCTAAGAATGCACCACGCCTATAGCGTGTGCATCGCTGTCTGAGGAAACCAGAGGCTACTATACGAGCCACCTGTCACATATTATTTTCGTGCTTTTTATTCCAAATTGAGTTTCCGAGGCTCTTGGCTAAACGCGAAATAATAGCGAATGCTTTTGTTTTTACCCACAATGTCTTGGGAACCATCCTAATCTTAGAACAATACCCGATGCAAAGGTACAAGTTTTATTTTTAACAACAAAACTTTTAGCAAAAAAGTTTCAAAAAAAGTTGTTTGAGGGGACACAAATGGGAAGAAGAAGTAGTCTTACTTGGCTAGCAACTTTAGATTTTGGGGAATGTTTCCACATACTTTCCTCATTTTCCACACCATCTATTTTTGGCATACAAAACATAAACACCTGATAATCAACCCACATCTCTTTCATTCTTCTTTTTGGCACATAGATTGCGACTATGAATAGCGGGTTCGACAAGGAATCCACATAGAAAGTAAGTAACATTAATATAGTAACAATTTTAAAAAGATAAGATTATGAAGAAGTTTATGTTTGCAGCTATCGCAGCTATGGTTATGGTTTCAGTAAGCAACGTTTTTGCATCAAGCAGAATGGTAGGTAACGCAGAGATAGCACCAGTTGATACCGTGGCTCCAGATGCTCCTTCAGATACAACAGAAGTTGGCACCCCTATCAAGCCACAGGCTACCACTGAGGATTCTATCCAACAGGAGAATTCCCAGGAGGAGACAACTCAGCAGCAGGAGACTACAGAGACTGAGCAGCAGGCAAATGCTGAATAAGAAATCACAAGAGAGTTCTATTGAGTTCTATTTGCAGACGACATATTTAAGAAATTAATTGGGAAAGCGTAGAATCCTGCTGGCAGTGATGCCAGCAGGATTCTACGCTTTATTCATTAAGCAAATCCTACACAGGAATAAAATCCAGTTTCCTTCTCAATGAAATTTCAGTTTCGTAAAGACCAAATTTATATTAGCAAGGATTTATCGCGCGCATACGTATAAATGTTTTTCTTCAAAAAAAGTATCAAAGTCTCATTATTTATATAAAAAATAATGTTATATATCTAGTTCTCAGATTATTCTATCGAATGATACTTCTCGAAAAACAGCGAAAGAAGTATCATGGAAGTATCATAAAATTATGGAAATGCATCATAAAAACACTAATAAGAAGCAGAAAAATACTATTAATAAGCGGAAATAAGCTACAAAAACATATAAAAAATTGCTGTTTTCGGGCAATAAATACCCATTTTTCTCGTTATAATAGAAATTTTTACCAAAAACATAGCAACTATGGATGAAAAGGAACTTTTGAAAAAGGCTTTCGAATACGGAAACGTACCTAGCCTCATCACCTATTGCTTCACCGAACCATGTCCGATGAAAGACAAGTGTATCCACTATCTATCCGGTCTCTATAAAAACGAGGAAACTGATAGAGGAAGTGCCATCTTCCCAAATGCCCTGAAAAACGGGAAATGCGAGTACTTCGCTCCGCTGCGTGTCGTGAAAATGGCATGGGGATTCGACAAACTTTTTGCCGAAATGAAAGTGAAAGATGGACCAGCATTGCGCGCCGAAATGAGAGACTACCTCGGTAGCAAAGGACAATACTACCGATACAAACTGGGACAACTGAAACTCCTCCCGGAACAGCAGAAATATATCAAACAGCTCTTCGCCAGATACGGATATAAAGACGTTGAATTCGAACACTTCTCTGAAGAGATTGACTTCACTAACAGCTAATCTTTCCAAGAATTTATTGTTCTACTTTTTCAGTTCATCAGATGTTCCCTCTGTGCCCACTAACTGTTCCTACCATGCCCGTTACACGGGCATCCACAGCCCACCAAGCGGGCATCCACAGAACAAGTGCTGGGCAACAAGTGCCCATAAGGCGGGCAATGAGTGCCCAAAAATCGGAACTTGTTTTGGGCAACACTGAAAAGAGTTTATAGTTTACAGTTTACAATTTACAGTTAACACTTAACCATTAACCAGAAATACAATGAAGGTAACTATCGTACATACAAATAACAAGAAGCAGCTCCTCGTAAGCACCAAGACGATGGAGAAGCTGATGGAACGATTCGCAAGGGATGATAGCAAACTGACTATCACCCACTTCCGCGAAAGCGTTCCGTATCTTAGCAACAACTATGAAGGCTACAAGGATTTGCCGAAATGGATGCACATCTATCCCGCTGCTGAATTCGCCAAAGATGACAACAACAACCTGAAGATGAAAGCTTTCAACGGCATCCTGCTGCTGAAATTTGGCAACATTACTGATGTTGATGGTGCGGAGGGTGTTAAGCGCTCGGTAGCCATTCTGCCTTCTACCCTTGCCGCCATCACAGGTGCCGACGGAAAGACTGTTATCGTTCTGATAAAATTCCAGGGCGAAAAGGATTCCCTGCCTACATCTGAAGCGGATGCCGAGCATCTCTATCGCATCGCTTACCAGCAGATTTTCCCTGTATATCAGGCTATTGTCAAGGCTTCGATTCTTGTAGATGGTCCGAAACCTTCTATCGAGGCAGGCTCTACCCTATCCCAAGAGCCCTCGATTCACAACAGTTTCATGATGACGCTCGATGCGGCGCCTTATTTCAACAGCAAGGCGGTGGCGATGAAGATTGATAGCCATGCACGTTCTCAAAATCTTATTCCAAACACGGGAAATAATCAGCAGATGATAGCTGATTCCGAAACAGCTGAAGCAAAGAATGACAACAAGAAAGAGGATAAGAACAGCGTGAGAAGCAACATTGTGAGTATGATGAAACTGCTGGAAAGCAGATATGATTTCAGATATAACACAGTGATGAAATATGTGGAATATCTGCCGAAGGACAAGGGATGGTATGGCTACCGACCTGTGGAACCCAGAGTGCAGAAGCGCATGACGCTGGAGGTGCAGCTGGCTGATATCCGGGTGAGCATCAAGGATGTACGTAATTTTCTGGAGTCTGATTATATCAAAAACTATAATCCGATAGAGGAATATCTCTTCCAGTGCTACGACAAATGGGATGGAAAGGATCATATCCGTGCCTTGGCCCGCACGGTGCCTACCGCCAATCCTCATTGGGCAGACTGGTTTTACACCTGGTTCCTGGGCATGGTGGACCAGTGGCGCGGCTATTCACATCGCCAATACGGCAACTCGGTGGCCCCGCTTCTCATTTCCAAACAGGGTTACAACAAGAGTACTTTCTGTCGCCGACTGCTGCCGCCGGAACTGCAGTGGGGGTATAGTGACAATCTTATTCTGTCGGAAAAGCGTCAGGTTTATCAGGCGATGGCGCAGTTTATGGTCATTAATCTCGATGAGTTCAACCAGATTTCGCCACAGGTGCAGCAGGGATTTCTGAAGAATCTCATCCAGTTGCCTACGCTGAAATACAAGCCTCCGTATGGCAGTCATGTCATGGAATTTCCTCGTCTCGCCTCGTTCATCGCCACGAGCAACATGAAGGATATTCTCTCCGATCCATCCGGCAACCGAAGATTCATCGGTGTGGAACTGACGGGACCTATCGACGTGAGCGTTCGCCCGAACTACCAGCAGCTTTTTGCCCAGGCACTTTCTGCCTTGAACAATGGCGAAAAGAGTTATTTCGATGCGCAGCAGGTGAAGCTGATTATGAAGAGCAACAGCCAGTTTGAGATAATCCAGCCGATAGATCAGTATTTCCTGCTCTATTTCGAGTTGGTTGATAATGAGAAAGAGGGTGACTATCTTACTGCCGCCGAGATTTTCGACTATCTGAAAAAGCAGATTGGTTCATCTATCAAGGTAAACAGTCTGATGGGATTCGGCAGAAAACTGGCGAATATGAGTGAGTTGAAACATAAGAGATTTGCAGATGGAATGAAGTATCTCGTAAAGAAAAAGTGAAATAATGATACTTCTATGATACATGAATGAGACTTCCCGGCATCAGAACCGAGAAGTCTCATTCTTTTTATCTTATTATCTATCAAGTCTTTAAGCCGATATTTTTAACCAAAAATGAGACTTTGAGACTTTTTCTTCAAAAAAAAACTTTTTCACGTAAGCGAAAACTATGAACCTTTTAAGCAGAAATGCTTATCCTTTAGATAGCATAAAGGAAGGTGCGGATAAACCAGTAGCTGATGATACCTGCGATGTAACCTACGAAAGCAATCCAGGAGATATGCTTCATATACCAGCCGAAGGTAATCTTCTCCAAGCCCATTACTACCACACCAGCGGCACTACCGATAATCAGCATTGAACCACCTACACCGGCACAGTAAGCCAGCAACTGCCAGAAGATGCCATCCACAGCCATATCACCAGCGGCTGCCACAGGATACATTCCCATACATCCGGCTACCAGAGGCACATTGTCAACAATACTTGAAAGCACACCGATAATACCAGTAACCAGGTAGTGGTTGCCATCGAATACGACGTTCAAGCCCTGACCCAAAGCTGTCAACACACCAATCTCAGCCAGGCAGGATACTGCCATCAGGATACCGAGGAAGAAGAGGATGGTACTCATATCAACACGAGAAAGCAACTTGGTTACTCGCTTCTGAGTGCCCTCGGCATCAGCTCCACGATGCAAACCGCGATAGAAAACTTCGGTAGCAGTCCAGAGAACGCCCAATACCAGGAGAATTCCTACGAATGGAGGCAAGTGGGTGATACTCTTGAAGATAGGAACGAAGATCAAACCGCCTACTCCCAACCAGAACACAGCCTTGCGCTGACCTTCGGTGAAATCGCTGACCGATGCATTCTGCTGGTCAGAAACCTCAGGCATCACGAGTTCGCCCTTCAGCATGGTCTGAAGGATGAGGGCAGGAATCACCATGGAAACCACAGACGGGATGAAGATTTCGGCGATAACGCCGGCTGCAGTAATCAGTCCCTTGTTCCAGAGCATGATGGTGGTAACGTCGCCGATTGGTGAGAAGGCACCACCCGAATTGGCTGCGATGATGACGAGGGAGGCATAAACCATGCGATCCTTGTGGTCGGTGACAAGCTTTCGGAGAATCATGATCATCACGATACTGGTGGTCAGATTGTCGAGGATTGCAGAGAGGAAGAAGGTAAGGATAGCGATACGCCAGAGGAGCGCACGCTTCGACTTGGTCTTCATCACCTTGCGAACCCAGTTGAATCCGCCGTTCTGGTCAACGATTTCCACGATGGTCATTGCACCCATCAGGAAGAAGAGTGTTGTGGCGGTATCGCCCAGGTGTTCCTGGATGATTCCGGTCACCTTCTCCACCATTCCAGCAGCACCGCCAGTATAGTCAGGGTGCATCAACTGGAGATACTGCATTGGATCCACCATGTAGAGGGTCCAACAACCTACCAACATCAACAGGGCTATCGCAGCCTTGTTAACCTTTGTCAAGCTTTCGGTGGCAATGAGTGCATAGCCGAGCACGAAAACGACAATAATAGAAATTGTAAGTGTAGTCATTACTTTTTATTTATTATTAGATATTCTTTTTTCCTTTAGATATGATTTGGCACGTATGTTAACCAAACGGCTGCAAAGATACAAAAAGAAAAGCAATAACCATCCTTTTCTGTATTATAATTATATGAAATCGTTTACTTAATTACGGTTTTAACCTGATAATAACCGATTTCGACCAGTATGGTTGAGGCATTTCGTTGTTTAGCACATGCTTGTTGAATTTGGGGAATCCGAAAATGACATCAGTATAACTGTAACTACTCAGTACCCCTATGGGCATGAGTAATCGTCTTGCTGTTGTACGACAGCAAGAATTGCATTGAATTTAGAGTTTCCATTCTTCATGGCTGTTTCCGCTATGGAATGTAGCTTGGCAAAATCATCAGCACCTTCATCGGTACGGAAGCATCCGCTGACTTTCTGCTTTATCTTTATCATTCTCACCCCCTCGTTCGCTGGCATTATTGTCATAAGGTACAAGTGGATAGGAGAGGAAAGTGAACAGATAGTTTTTTACCTTTAGGGCACTCCGAATAAAATATACTTAAATTTAAGAGGACTGTAAATCACTATTTTTAGGTATTGCATATTCCTCATAGAAGCCGTACCTTTGCACCCTCAAAAGAAAATAAGGTAAAAAGACAAAAATTAATATGAGAGTGAACAAAAAAATAGGTCTGTGCATTCTTTCATCAATGGCCATCAGCACGAATCTGAATGCACAGGTAGGAAAAGACTCTGTCCTTCTTGAAGAAGTTCAGGTAGTGGGTAAATCAAAGGCACGCAGAATGCAAGAGCAAGCTTACGCAATCTCTGTCTTGGACTTAAAGAAACAATACCAGACAGCGGCTCCCTTGAACAAGCTTCTTAATAGTGTTACGAGCGTCAAGATTAGAGAAGACGGTGGACTGGGTTCCAACTATAGCTTCTCCCTGAATGGCTTCTCTGGCAACCAGGTGAAGTTCTTCATCGATGGCATTCCTATGGATAACTTTGGCTCTTCCTTCAACTTGGCCAATATCTCCGCAAACATGGCTGACAGAATCGAGGTGTATAAGGGTGTGTTACCAGTATATCTCGGCTCTGACGCACTGGGTGGAGCTGTGAACATCGTGTCACGCAAAAATGCCAACTACCTGGATGCCACCTACTCCATCGGTTCTTATAATACGCACCGCTTCTCTATCAATGGAGCTTATACATCACATGGAGGATTCACCATCAGAGCCAACGCCTTCGCCAACTACTCTGACAACAACTATAAGGTATGGGCACCTATCGTCAACCTTTCCACCAACAAACAAGAGGGCTACGAATGGGTGAAAAGATTCAATGATGGCTACCACTCATTCGGTTTGAAGGTGGAAAGCGGCATCGTGGGCAAATCATGGGCAGACTACTTGCTCCTGGGCTTGATTGCATCCACCGACAAGAATAATGTACAAACAGGAGCCACAATGGATGCGGTGTATGGTGGTGTAAAGACCAAGAGTTTCTCCATTATCCCAAGCATTAAGTACAAGAAAGATGACTTGTTCTTGCCAGGACTGTCTTTGTCTCTTTATGGCACGTACAATATCGTGAACACCCAGAATGTAGATACGCTTACCAGAAAGTATAACTGGAAGGGAGAATATGTTACCAGTACATCGGCTGGTGAAGGTTACCTCACCGATGCTACCATCAAGGAACGCCAGTGGCAAGCCAATGCCAATCTGAACTACGTCATAGATGACCACCAGTCGGTCACTCTGAACAATGTATTCACTGCCATGCGCAGAAAGAGCGATGACAAGATGTACCCAGACGATGAGATGAACAATGTACCACAGCAACTCACCAAAAACATCACAAGCTTGGGCTATCAGGTGAGATTCCAAAGATGGAATGCCAACATCTTCGGTAAGATGTACCGGCTCTATAGCTCCACCTATAAGCTGATGGACCAGTTCACCGAAAACCAACGATGGGAGAAGGTGTCTGACAGAAAGCATCGCTTTGGTTATGGAGCCGCTGCCACTTATTACATCTTACCTTCTTTGCAAGCCAAGGTTTCCTTTGAGCGTGCCTTCCGTATGCCAGAGACCGTGGAGATGTTTGGTGACGGAATGGTTCAGAAGAGTAACCCAGACCTCAAACCAGAGAGTAGCAACAACTTCAATGCGGGCCTTCTCTTTGACCAAAACTTTGGTCCTCACAGAGTGCAGGCAGAGGTCAACTACATCTATAGAAACACCAAGGACTTCATCTTGAAGGGAGTGAGCTTGACCAGCAACCCTACCACCAGTTATGACAACATTGGCAAGGTGCATACGCGTGGTATAGAGGCCTCTCTGGGATATTCTTACAAGAGAAATCTCCATATCAATGGAAATTTCACCTACCAAGACATCAAGGACAAGCTGGAGTTTGAGAAATCACAGAATACCTACGTGGGCGATGGCATCACTGAGAACATCACCTTCGGACAGCGCTTGCCAAACATTCCATATCTCTTCATGAATGGACACGCTGACTACAATTTCTTTGATTTCGGGTGGAAGGGCAACACCCTCTCCCTCAATTATGACATACAGTATATCCATAGCTACTATCTCTCCTTCACCGGACTGGGAGCCAAGGCCACCAAGAAGGTCATACCAGAGCAGCTGAGTCACAATGTATCTCTGGGTTACAGCATGAAAGATGGCAGATACAGCGTCATATTGGAATGCACGGACATCACTAACGAGAAACTGTATGACAACTATCGCTTGCAAAAACCAGGCAGAACATTCAACATGAAGTTCAGATATTACATCAGCAAATAACATCCATTGAATTAAAAGAAATTTGATTAGACAATGAAAAAAATATATAGCAACATCATGCTCATGGCCACCATAGCCATGACATCCCTCACTCTGTCATCATGCGACGATGACCTCAGTGGCGAGCAAGAAATTCCAAACGCCCCTTACGTGCTTAGCTTGGGCGTAACCTCCAGTGGCAATACCTCCTATTACGTGGTTTCTACAGACAACTTGATGGAAGGAACCATCAATGCTGTAGGTAAAGGTATCGAGCAAAATGGCTATCACGATTATCAGCAAGGCGGCAATACCATCTTCTGCATCGGAGGACTGGGAGTAACCAACGCCACAGGAGTGGTAAGAGGCTCCGACGGTCTTCTGAAGGAACAAGGAGAATTCGTTTTCAACAACTCCATCAATGGATTTTGCCAAGTGGATGGGAACACGATGGTGGCCCTGGAACTGCCAAGCAATAAGGAAAGCGGTAACAAATTGACTTTTTATACGGTAGATGCCCATACGGCAGCCATCACTTCCAAAAACAGCAAGACTTCTGTTTCTCCAATAGATAATCTCGACTGGCCAAGCATCACGGGAATGGCACATAGTGGCGGCAACCTCTATGTTACTTATACACCGATGAACAGCAAAACATTCGAGACTGCTTATACTGACACTTGCTTCGTAGCGGTATATTCATATCCAGAGTTCAAGTTTGTCAAGCTGATGAAAGACACGCGAATGGGACCTGGTGGATCATGGAACGCCTTCAATGGATTTGTCAAGGATGAGGAAGACAACCTCTACGTGATGTCCAACTCCGCCATTTCCAACGGATACTCTCAAAGTACCAAGCATGCAGGCTTTCTGAGAATCAAGAAGGGATCCACCACCTTTGACGAGGACTACTTCTTCGATTTCGAACAGGCCACAAGTGGGCTAAAACCTGCCCATATCCAATATATCGGCAATGGACTCGTCTTTGCGGAAGTGAGTACCATCACCCCTCAGACCGCCAATGACAGATGGGGCGACAAAAGCCTAAAATGCTGCATCATCGACCTCAAAAACAAAACTGTAAAAGACGTGGAAGGAATCCCTGTGCACAATGGAAATGGTGGCAGAAGATTCGCTTGCCTCATTGAAAACGGCTACGCTTTCTTGCCGGTGTCAACAACTGATGGCATCTACATCTATAGAACCGATATTGCCACAGCCAAGGCCGAGAGAGGAGCTCGTGTCTCCACATCTTTCGTAGGAGGCTTTTTCAAACTACCATAAACATCAGAAAAGCAGAAAATAGGAAAAATATATCAAGAACGGATGAATATCAAAAGATTATGCTACCTACTCCACTTATGGATAGGTCTAGCCACTGGAATCATCGTCTTTGTTGTCAGCATAACAGGGGCCATCTATCTCTTCAAGGATGAGATCAGCTCAACCTATCAACCTTGGAAAAAGGTGGAGGCAAGGAATCAGCCTTTTCTCCAACCTTCCAAGCTGATAGAGATTGCCAACACACAAAGCCACCAAGAGCGTCCTTCCGCCATCACCATAGGCGAAAAGGATGAAGCCGTATGGGTGGATTACTTCGGAGAGAAGGGACAGACAACCATTTATCTGAACCCTTATGACGGAAAGATAATCCATACTAGCCACTTAGGAACCGATGAGTTTGACTTTTACCGATTCATCTTGAACGGACACCTGTATATGTGGTTTCCTCGAACCATCGGAAAACCTTTGGTTAGCTATGGAGTCTTGCTTTTCTTCCTGACTCTCCTCACAGGATTGGTCATCTGGATGCCAAAGCATATCACGTTACATCTTCTGAAGAAACGTCTCGCCTTTCATCGTCCATTCAAGTGGAGACGATTCGTATATGATCTTCATAATGTATTGGGTATATACATGCTCCTACCGATAATAGTGGTAAGTATCACAGGCCTTATCTTCGGCTTAGATTGGTTCAGTCATGGTATCTACCAACTGGCCTCTGGCGGAAAACAGATGGAAGCATACACCTTACCTCCATCCGATTCTCTCCATATCCAGAGTAAAACGGCAGGCATCGACCTACTGCAAGCCAAGATTCTAAAAGAGAGTCCTAACGCAGTACAATACTACTATGCACTCCCTGCCGATAGCCAGGGAAGCTATAGAGTGAGTGTGGTACATGAGAAAGGTTCCTATTATAAACAAGACAATCTTTTCTTTGACCAATATACTCTCAAAGAGCTAAAAGGAACAGGCCCATATGCTGGCAGATACAAGGATGGCACACCAGCAGATAAACTGATTCATGCCACTTTGGACCTACATGAAGGCATCATCTTGGGATGGATAGGCAAAATCATCATGCTATTTGCTGCACTTACATCAGCTTCATTGCCTATTACAGGTTTCCTGCTGTGGAGAAGAAAGAAAAACCAAAAGAAACCAGTAGGATAAGAAGATGTACATCAAGCAAATACACCCATAAAAATAGAAGGCAGACTTGGATATCCATCATACTCCATGTCTGCCTTCAATCATTAACAAGATAAAGCATCAAATGGTGCATCCATCTCTTAAATACATACTAATCTCCAATGTAACTACTCATGCTCATAGGGGTACTGAGTAGTTACGTATAACTAGTAAAAAGTTAATTAGTAATAAAGTTCTTACTAATATACTTCTTACTAAAACACTTCTTACTTTAAAAATTATTACTACCTTTACATTCAACATTAAATGATGAAGAAGGAAACGATTATGATAGAAAATCCCTTTGAATTCGGTAGAGCTGTGGAAGATGAATATTTCACCGACCGCATAGACGACGCTAAGCACCTGAAAAGCTCTGCAAATGTGCAAAGCATCAAGAAGGCGTTGATAGCTAGAGATTTCATAGATGCGGATGGGGATTTCGTATCGTTTAACGACCCGTTCTTCAAGTTGTGGATCAGAAGAAACATTACGCAGCTTTGATAGTATTCGCAACAACTCAGCCCCCAAACACGAAGTTAGCTTCATCAAGCATCGAAAGTAGTTTCGGTGTCTGATGAAACTACTTTCGATGCTTGATGAAGCTAATATACTTACGGAGGGAATTTTTCCTCCATCAACGTTTCCTTTTATTGCTCTGAAGATATAGAAGCAAACAAAGTTACTTTTTGCGGAGTTGCTTCTCTGAATGTCCAGTAGAGGCTGCTCTCTTCAGGGAAAGTATCCATGTATTCATTGAGAGAAGCCAAATGCTTGGATAGAGTCTTCTCATCATACTTACCTACTGTAAACGACAGAAGATATTTGCCGCTGTCTTTTAGATTGACTGGCTTCAGATGGCTGAGAGCCTCAGCTATGTCGTCTTGATATTCATAAGAATAGACAGATACCACATTCTTTCCTCTGATGATATCGGAGAAACTTCTGAAATCAAAGCCTACCATACCATGAATCTCCACATTCTCATGGTACACTTGCAAGAAGTGCTTCAATTCCATGTATGGATTACAGCCTGGATTTTGCTGAAAAGACAAGATAGAGTCGATATCGGATTCATCCTTGATGCTGAGTTCCGGAGTCATTTTTACGACTACATTCTTTCTGGCACATTCGTGGTTCTCCAATACCTGATGAACATGTTCTGCTCCTTCGGCAGTAGATACCACTACCATATTGATAAGTGTGCAAGAACGGTTCTCGATGGAATATATTCCATCTGAGCGAAGCTGATTGATAGCTTGCTGACTGACATCGTCAGCAGCTATCAGCAGCAAAGAATCAAATGCGATTTCTTTCATGAGAAGACTCATTATCACTATTAAGATGAACTATTATTACTTTAAGTCACTTCGCACAGAGCATTTTTTACCATCAGATTTTTTAATATTGATATAAGCTGCATTAGAAAGGTAATACGCAAAATCATCATTGTCAGATTGGTTTACAAAGTCTATTACCTCTTTCTCTGAAACTTCATTAAAACCTTTATTTGACAATAGATGAATCAAACTAAGATATTGACGCAGATGACTACGTAATGTTATCTGGTCTTTGAAAGGAATAATTCCTTCTCCAATCTCTTTTGCAATACCATCTTGATTGAGACTATACGATTTCTCATCATAAGCCTCTCGGTTCATTATCATCACTTTGAACGGAGTTGAAGCATACTTATCAGGGAAAATGACTCCATCTCTAATCGTATATGAAGCATCCTTAAAAATACTATTGTACAAAGCCCATAGCTTATCTTCCCACTTATTATATTCTAAAATATTTTCCATATTTTATCTAACTTCGCAACACTATAATTTATATTCTACAAACACCCAAGCTGCAAAAAACTGCCTAGGATTATGCCATATCAGAAATACCTCTAATCTTAGTGCTGCATGAATAGAATAGCAAAACTCTGAATGACATGGCAAAATTACAAATAAAATATGAAAATTGACTGCACAGGTTCGTTTTTTTTCGCAAAACGATGAAATAATTGAAATCTGCATGAAATAAATCTATCTTGTGCAACTGATTTTCCATTTGCATCCGTATGGTTACTGCAAAAAATCCGAAACAGATAGCTGCCAATGCTTCTGTTTCGGATTATCTTTTCGTTTTCTTTCTTATTCTTCCCTGATTATCCAATCACCAATCGTACGCTGATTACTATCGAAATTTACACCTATTTTAAACAGGCGCTTACCATCTGCAGAATATGGAATCAGATATCCCTTTTCATCAATCTGTCTAATAGCTTCTTCGGCAGAACCATCATACTTCAGTTCAAAAACAAACACGGCATCAGGCATATACACCACGGCATCAGCCCTGCCTATCGCACTGTTCTCCTCTACCCTCATGTAGGCACCCATCAGGTTGAAGATAAGATAGAACACCGTCTGGAAATCCCGTTCGTTCTTATTACTCAAGCGGTTGGAGATACTAGCAAGATAGGCTTTCAGGCGAACCATCGCTCCTTCAACATCAGCATCATAGAGCTTTTCAAGAAAATCACCTACCAAACTGTTGTTATCCAGCGATATTGGCGAAAGATAGTTGGGCGCAAGACTCTTGAGCATACCCGTCTTAACCTCCTTGTTAGGATATTCCAGCGTATAGCGATGCAATATCGGATTATACTTCTTGATGGTGAGGTAACCGCTCTGATAGAGCAGCGGAAGTGCAGAGGTCACCAGTTCGGGCGAAACATCAAAGTCATCTATATCACATGACTTTTTCTCTATATCCATCACGCTGACATGGTACTTCTGCAACGTTTTGATAAGATAAGTTGGCGTTCCAGAACCAAACCAGTAAGAGGCAATATCCCGTGCATTCAGTGCCTTCACCAGACTGAACGGATTGAAAACATCTTCTGATTTTTTACTGAAATGATAACCATCGTAGTATCTCGTCAACTCAGCCAGGCATTCCTCGTACGTCATGCCAAGAGTTTCCCCAAGAGCCTCTATATCCGGTTTCATCTGCGTACAAAGTTCAGCCTTACTGATACCACAGATAGCCGAATACTGGTCGAACATGCTGATATTATCGAGGTTGTTGAGTTCGCTGAAGATACTGAGCTGAGAGAACTTAGTAATACCCGTAATGAAGGTAAACTCCAGATATGGGTCGAGCTTTTTTAAAGGACTATAGAAGTTCTGCATAATGAGACGCAACTGCTTGAGTACATCCTTCTCATGCACCACATCCAGCAATGGGGCATCATATTCATCAATAATGACAACCACCTTTTCGCCCGTCTGTTCGTAAGCTCGCTTTACTATTCCATCCAGTCGGTCGTTTGGATACAATTCATCATCATCCCTGCCATAGAGCTTCTCGTATGGTTTCAGCTGCAAGTCGAGATAATGCTTCAAGCCTTCCTCATCAAAATGCTTGGCACCACTCAGGTCGAAATGCAGCACAGGATGCTTCACCCAATCCTTCTCGTAATCAGCAATGGCCAATCCCTCGAAAAGTTCCTTTCTTCCCTCAAAATAAGCCTGAAGGGTAGAGGCAAAGAGAGACTTGCCGAATCGTCTCGGACGACTCAGAAAGATATAGGACATCTTCTTTTCCCTGAAATCCACGATATATTTGGTCTTATCTATATAGAGATAGCCATTCTCGCGGATTTTTTCAAATGTCTGAATTCCTACAGGATATTTATTTACTATTTTTGCCATATTCCTACATGCTTTACGTTTTGCGCTGCTAAGTTACGAAGAAAATCTGAATTAGCCAAGCATATTCTAAAAATTATTAGGAAAAGAAGCCCAAAAACGAAGTTAGCTTCATCAGGCATCGAAAGTAGTTTCGGTGTCTGATGAAACTACTTTCGATGCCTGATGAAGCTAATATACTTACGGAGGGAATTCTTCCTTCATCAACGTTTCCTTTTATTGCTCTGAAGATATAGAAGCAAACAAAGTTACTTTTTGCGGAGTTGCTTCTCTGAATGTCCAGTAGAGGCTGCTCTCTTCAGGGAAAGTATCCATGTATTCATTGAGAGAAGCCAAATGCTTGGATAGAGTCTTCTCATCATACTTACCTACTGTAAACGACAGAAGATATTTGCCATTGTCTTTTAAATTGACTGGCTTTAGATGGCTGATAGCCTCAGCTATGTCGTCTTGATATTCATAAGAGTAGATAGATACCACATTCTTTCCTCTGATGATATCGGAGAAACTTCTGAAATCAAAGCCTACCATACCATGAATTTCCACATTCTCATGGTACACTTGCAAGAAGTGCTTCAACTCCATGTATGGATTACAGCCTGGATTTTGCTGAAAAGACAAGATAGAGTCGATATCAGATTCATCCTTGATGCTGAGTTCCGGAGTCATCTTTACGACTACATTCTTTCTGGCACGTTCGTGGTTCTCCAATACCTGATGAACATGTTCTGCTCCTTCGGCAGTAGATACCAGTATCATATTGATAAGTGTGCAAGAACGGTTCTCGATGGAATATATTCCATCTGAGCGAAGCTGATTGATAGCTTGCTGACTAACATCATCAGCAGCTATCAGCAGCAAAGAATCAAATGCGATTTCTTTCATGAGAATGATGCTTGGTTGTTATAAACTACAGCTTGTCTATGATACCATACTTTTTCAGTATTTCAAAACGGGTTCTCATAAAATCAAGCATCTTGCCATTGCGCATATCTGCCAAAGTTTGAGGATCATCCCAATCATACCAATTTTTATCACATTTTCTATTCTCGTCACTTAAATACGAAAATCCCCAAGGGAATTCTTTCCATTGCTCTTCAGAAAGTTTACCCGGTAGATTCTCTTGTGTGAACTTAGGATACTCGTCATCTGGATTGCCAGACTCTATCTTAAATTTATGTTTCAGCTCTTCCAGATTTGAATAGTCCCCATTAATAATAGACAACCCATATAACATTCCGCCATTATTATCGTCTGTTCGTGAGAAATAGCCAACCACGAATCCTACTTGTGATTGACACTTCTTCTTTCCTACAAAAATCATCCAAACATCTTTATCATTATCCCATTTAATGATGTTAACATACCCATTATCATTTTCACGAAGTTCAAGACCATATTCACCTGCCTTTTGCACTAGCTTTTCACAGAAGTCTTTTCTGATTTTCTCTTTTATCTTTTCCCCACTATGTATGATATTAAGTGTCACATCTAATAAATTTTCATCTGAAAACAACAAATTCCACAATTCATTTTGATATTTTCCTTCCATAATCTGTCTTGTATTTTTTATATAAGTTATGTATTGCTTAATCACTTCATGAATGCGAGGGCATCCTTTTGATATATTCAAGCACTCATCAAGCCAAGATAAGATATTTGGCTTATTATCAGACAGGTCATAACTTACCGGATAATAGATTATTTTATTGGGACCCGTAGAATTCTCCGAAGCATATTGACCAGATGGAGTGAGATATATCAAGATAAAATCCTCATATTTCTTATCATCTTTGCCATGATTATAATATCGCTCAAGTTGCTTAGGTTGATCTTGAGCAGGATTGCCATATCTATCAAACTTGTTTTCAATAATGATAGCATGCTTTTTGTCATCATGCAAGAGAATATCTATTTTTCCTCCAGTAGAAGTACCATCCTCAGATATCTCATTATTGCCCAAATAAACATCTTTATATTCAATATGACTCGAATTGATATCATATTGAAAATCAGACTTCAACTTTTTCACAACCATTTTCAGGAAAGCCTCCAAGAAGCCTTTCCCCACTCCATGATTGGCATCCTTATCAAGCAGCATACGAAGAAAAGGAGTATGCAGTTGTTCCTCAAAGCGCGAAAAATTCAAATATTCAAAAACACTGAAATATTCGCCTTTTGCCTCACGCTCTTTCTTCTCAGCCTTACTTTTCTGTAAGATAGGCTGAGCTTCTTGCAGCAATTGCTGTATAGCTTTTAAATCCATATTACTAAAATTTTAATTTCATTCTTTTTCTTATACTTATTCCACATTCTTATAATGTCTATATCAGAAAACGGAAAAGTCGGGAAGATATTATATAAATTTCATTTTTTTATTTCCAGTGCAAAAGTACAGAAGACATGGGTAAATTGGCTGCACAGGTTCGTTTTTTTTTCGCAAAACGATGAAATAATTGAAATCTGCATGAAATAAATCTATCCTGTGCAACATATTTTCCTACTTTTCCGTTATCTTTGTACCAAATTAAAGAAACAGAATATGGCTATCAATCAATTGAACAAATATGTCTGGCTGGTGGAAACCATCCATCGGGCAAGAAAAAGGGGCGGCATCACATTAAGAGAAATCCAAAGCAGATGGAAGGATTCTGATCTCAGCGAAGGAACTATAGCTGAGTCCTTCAATCCGATTCTGACAAACATATTCCTTATCGATAAGTTCCTGAGTTTCGTTGGAATATCTGAGCAATGTCAGGATTCTGCAATCCAGGTATTCCGTCAAATCTGAAAACCGGATTTGGGTATCATAGCACCGGTCGGCAAAGAGGGCCATGATAACACTTGCCCGCTTGGAGATACACAGTTTATCTGAAACCAAACCAAGATACGGATCTACTTTCTGATAAAACTCTTCTCCGAGAGAAGATCCTTTTGCCTTTTCTACGATTATCTCGAAGGCCTGGAGCAAATCTATCTGCTCCACATCTTTTTTATCTGATATTTGCTTAACCATCATCATACAACATTAATACATTCATTTTTGGATGCAAAATTAAGATGTACCTATGAAAGTTGGTTTCACAGATTGAGAAATTTTTCTTCTGCGTAGTATTTTTGATGGCTATGGATACCAATTTTAACCAGTCACTTACCTTCAGAATGATAAGGCAGCATATATCATATCAGGCATGTTATTCTTACTTTTGTACATCATTTAACGGTTTTCTTCCAAAACCCGTTCTATTTTGCGTATCCAGTGCTCATCGATTTCCACTTTCTCTGCATAAGACTTGAAGTTCATCACTACGTCTTCCACTTCTTCTATGATACTAGAAGCATTTCTGATATCCTGTCTTTGTGCAAAAAGCATCAAATCCTGCTTCGTTATATTCTTTCGCTTGCCAAGAACCGTAAGTTCATGGTTACGATAGAAATGCGAATCAGGATCGGCGGAAAACACGATGTCGTAAGCTGGCGATATATGCCATTCTCCGTTGGGATACATCACAAATGAGAAGTTCTTGGTATGGTCATCTACATTTTCTGCAAGTACATTAAACACCATTCTCCTATATTGCTGACTCTGCTCTTCAGCAGACAAATTCAGTTTTCTACCCACAACAAACAAATCTTCGTAAGTATCAGCCAAGGAACTCATGGCAGCCAAAGTCTGAGTATATATTTTTCTACCCTCCACTCTATCAAAGCGTTGGGTCAGAAAATTCTGGGTTCCTTCAATCTCTACCAAACGAGAAGGCATCATGTTGATACCGGCATCCTTGGCCATCAGATAATAAGCCATCTCTACCCTAGTAAAAGGAAGTTCATTTTTCCTGCTTGTATCAAACTTCAATATATAGTGCTTAAAGTTAGACGGCAAATCGGCTTGGCCAGAACGAATAATACCTGTAGCCTCATCCATACCGATAATAGCCTTAGGACGCTGACCGCCAGCGGAAGTTCCCACCTTGTACAAATCTTCCATAATAAGACTGTTGCTCATATCAATGTTCACATCCTGCCTGTCCAGAAATATCTTATTGGCAAGTTCATAAAGTGAAGCCAACTCGATATTTACAGATGCATCCTCCTGGATATGAGCAGGTTGAAATTCCAAGGCACCCATTGCTCTCTTACCGATAAAAGACAGTCTATCCACTGCATTTACCATTTTGGATTGCAGATGATTGGCTTCCATCCATTTCTGGAAGACCACATTTCCCCAATGGTCAGGCAGAGAATCTGCTATGAACTCAGGCAAACCGGCATAAAGTTTTTCTCTGTTTCCAGACATAGGGAAAGTTCTTTGGACATAAACAGAATCCAACGGTGCTACCAATGGAGCAATATTCCATCCATACTGCATAAAATCCTTGTCGAATTGGAAGACAGAGCAGCTGCGCTTGTCATCCCAAGACAACAAGCCCACATTCTTATCCCACAAATTCACCTGCACAACATTATCTTTCATGTCTTACCCTTTCCTTCTTTTCATTCATTTTCTTCACTTGGCTAGGCAGAATTGGCAGTGGCGGCAAGAGTTTCTCTGCTTCCTGCAGGAATCCGATGCTTCTCAACAGAGAAAGAATAGTGCCAAAACCTATGTTCTTAGCTTCGCCTTTTTCAAACTGGCTAATGGTGAAAATGCTCACACCAGCCTTTACAGCCACCTCTTTCTGAGTGAGATTGCTGAACAGACGATATTGCTTGAATCGTCCTCCTAATTCAGATATAATCTCAGAATTAGACTTTGCCTCTATACCATATTCCGTAATCATGCTGCAAATATAGTTATTTCTTTATTTATCGCCAAATATAGGGTTAAATATTTAAATATCTTTAGTTATTTAAAGAAAATTATGGAAGAGATAAAGGAGATAAAGGAGTAAGGAAACCATATAAAAAATCCGAAACAGATAGCTGCCAATGCTTCTGTTTCGGATAATCTTTTCGTATTCTTTCTTATTTTTCCGAAAAATTCTGCTAAAATATGCCGAATAGCTAAAAATGAGCGATTTACAAGTGTTTCACCTCAATAGAGGTAATGACTTGGTAATAGTTTTAACTTCTGTATTATACATAAGTTTGCATTACTTGTCAAACAACTCTTTTCGGTGACAAAGGTACAACATTTATGTGGATTGATGAAAATCATATCCATTTTTTAGATTTTATTTTCAGTTGCTGCCATATACGTACTACTCAACACCCCTTGGATGTGTCAAATCCGCAAAATATTGATGATTTTGGCTATATTTATGCTACAAAATAGGCTATTATGTCAAATGAGTACTTGAAATTCATTTTTAGGGGCTGAGTAGTAACAAGAACATCTGAGACCTACAGAGAATGAACCGCCAACCTGTGGGGAGGGATAAATTGAAAAATGCTTCCATACTGCGAAAGTACGGAAGCATTTGTATGGGGGAAAAGACAAAAGATTATTGCAGACTCTTGTCAAGGATTTCAAGAAGAATGGTAGGGTCCTCGTGGATTTGCTCAGCAGTGAGTCCTCTCTTTTCCACTTCTTCAGCGACGGCAGGATAGTCCTTGAATTTATCCTTTATCTTTTTCAACAGTTTCTTTTGAGAATATTTTTCTCTTTTGGAATTAATTTTTTTATCCTCAAATAACATCCAATAGTAAACATGCTTGCCGCTATCAACCATATAGTGATATCCCCTACAGCCCAAGTAAACGGTATTATTTGTCCATATACCAGTAAACGACCTGCTGTGGGTGGAACTTTCAAAAGCAAACGGCTGCATATAGCCCGTAACATGTTTACCCTTGTAAATTTCAGTTGCCATAAAAGGGAATGTAGGGTCATCTTCATTAAGAACGAAAGTTCGCTTCTTGCCGTCTTGCATAGCATTGTCCACCACAAGGGATTTAATGTCTACGATTTTGTATTTTACATCCTTACCATTTTGTGTTTCACTGAAATAGATGTTTTTTTTCATGAAGTGGATGTCGTTCTGCAAATAGCCGTTGAGCACAGTACCGTCTTTAAGAGTCAGCACTGCCTTAGGCCATGAAACTTTCTCTTTAGGTTTCTTTGCGTTTGCTATTGTCGCAAACGAGAACACCATTAAAAAGATGATAAAAAGTAACTTTTTCATATGTACGTTTATTTAATGTTTCGATAGATATTTTTAACACTACAAAAATTTGATTACAAAAACTTTGTCATAAATCATAATCAAGGAAGTTATTCCAAAACTTCATCAAGTTTTCTGACTAATATAGTAGGGTCTTTACGAATCTCTTTCATACTTAGACCTTTGAGTATTTCCTTTATCTGAGGATAACCTTTAAAATACATTTTTAGCACAGTCTTTTGACCAATTCCTCCAATGCTATTATCCTTCAAATAATAGGTTCTTGCAAAGTCCTCATTCTTGGCTTTGTAATAAAACATGATAGCCAATCTGTAAATACTTCCCGATTTCACATGGGTAGCTGTGTTTATATAGTGAATATAGGCAGAAATGTTTTTCCCCTCATAAACTGGCTGAAGGAATACCGGATTTTTGTAGAGTTTCGGATTCTCTTTATAAGACATGCTCATTCCCATCTGGGCAACCATCGGAATCCAGTTTTCCCATTCTCCAGCCTTCTTGTTATAGTATTTTATCTCTTTTACATCAGTAGATGCGAAGTCTGCCTTCTCACCATCAGTTTTTTTGATTCTGAACTCATGGTAATTGTCTACATTAAAGGAAAACTTCTTAATGTCACCTTTCACAAAGGTGCCGTTGTTCAAGGTTACTTCTGCATTCTGAGCTTGAACTATTCCACAAAGAAGAATAGCAAGAAACATAAAAATCAACTTTTTCATACGCATGACTATTTAATTTTGTTTCAATTTAAATTAATTGTTTTGCTTATAAAGATAGGATGCTTTTCTTTAACTGCCAAAGAAAAAGAATATTATTAACACAATTATATAGATATATAACAAAATTTAGCATATAATGGCAGTAATTGCAGTTGGTATACTCATTTTCTGCGACCATCGGGAGCAAAAATTCTCCACCCTCATGGTGGAGCGAGGAGTTTTGGGGTTCCCGAAACATAACCTCGCTCCCTCCTCTAAGAACAAAAGACGAGATATTTGCCTTTCGGCTTTCCATGCCCAAGGTTGCAGACCTTAATTCTCTCAATTTACGCCAAACATCAAAGCTGCCACATTGAAAGAACAAGGTCACAGACACAAGCTACTTTGTACATGGAGTTTGCAAAGGAAAAGGTGATATTTTCAGTGTGAAACTTGCCAAGTGTTTCAGTTGTGTGTTGTTGATTTCCTTTGTGAACTATGCCGAGTGTGCTGTGTGTCCTCGGTATAGTCTGCATAAATCTAATGCCATGCTAAAACACTGCGGAGGTTCGCCCAAGTGGCTGGAGGCGCAAAGCCTCCAAGGAACGTTGCTGCAACCATTTCGGAGAATAGAGCGGTTGCCAATTAATCCACAAGCACATTTTACAGCGTACCAAGTGAGGGCATGTAAAACGTTGAATTGTTGAAGATAGGTGTTATCTTTATGAGAACCAACCACTTATACCCTCAACAAACTCTCAACAAATAGCTCTACACAACAAATTACTGGGCTAAAAAGAAAGAAAGGAATGGTGTTCATGGTTTTCTCTTTTCAACATTATCTTTCTTTTGTTGAGAGATTTGTTGAGAATATGTTGAGCCGTAAATGCCTGATGTTCAATACTTCTTTCATCATATTCAACAATTCAACAAAAATAAGGGGTGTTTTGTCCGTCATTTTTAGGAACAGAACTCATCCCCCTACAAGTAAGAATGTCATGCTTATGCTTCAGTACTTATTCACGACAGTACGACAGCGCCAAGCCAACAAACAAGCAAGAGGACATTCAACTAAAGGCGGTTGTTCTTCTATTGAGTTGTAGGATAATGACACTACTTTTCTCTTTTGCCCCGTACAATCTCTTGAAGATGGTGACACGAAACCGAGCTGCCCCGTATGAGTTTATACGGAAGCAAAGGGCAACAATCATCGGAAAGCCATACAACGTTTGCCAAATGCCATTGGAAGTTTCCTGTTTCTGTTGGACTTTCGACACCGTCAATAAACCATCCTTGTATATTGACCTTATCACAGCATGGAGTTTCATGGCGGTGACATGAAGCATATCAACCAATTCACCCTCACTCATCCACAAGTCTTGCAAGTTGGACGGAATGGATAACATTCCATTTCCGTCCACGGTGATTACTGTCCTTTTCATGCCATTCCTCCCATTGTAGGCAAATGCCCCTTGATTCGACTTTCAAAAGCTGATATGTCATGCTCCAATTTAGTACTTGTCACCTTTGCGTAAATTTGTGTTGTGGCGATGTCCGTATGTCCCAGTATCTTGCTTACACTCTCTATCGGCATACCGTAGTTTAAAGCCAAAACTGCGAACGAATGCCGGCTTACATGAAATGAAATTCGCTTCTTGATGCCACACATTTTTGCCACTTTCTTTATACGCTTGTTTACCATGTCAAGTGAGCCAATATTAAACAAGTGCATATCTTTTCTCAATGGCTTGTAACGTTCAATTATCTGTATGGCTGCATCTATCAGTTTAATTTTGAATGGTACGCCTGTCTTTTGACGCTGAGAAACTATCCATGGAGACCCACTTATAATGGCAACATTGTCCTCTGTAAGATTCTTGATGTCAACGAAAGAGATACCTGTCCAACAACCAAACATAAACAAGTCTCTCGCAAAAGCAAAGTTGGGATTTTCCAACTCTATTCCTGCCAATATGTCCAATTCTTCCTCTGTCAAGAACTCCCGCTCCTTGTGGTCTGGGTCAACGTGGTACATGGCAAACGGATTTCTCTGTATCTTGCCGTTGTAGTGTGCTGCCGTGACGATATGCTTCAATGGTATGGAGTATATCCAAATGGTAGATTGCGTGAGTCCAATGACATTCTTCAAATACAGACAAAAATCACGGATGAACTCCTCGGTAAGCTCATTCATGGACATATCGCTGCGCTTGTACTGAAATTTGATGAACTCGGCAACGTACTTTCTTACCGTCAGATACTTGCGGTAGGTTCGGACAGCTCGGTCTTTTCCCACGCGTTGGGCAAAGGCTGCGTTCTCCTTGTCAAAAGCTCTGAGTAATGTCTCATACTCCGTACCTATGCCTTGATATGCGTTTCTCACCATTTCAGCGGTAACGAACGCCTCACGGTCGGAAAGCCGTTGGTAATGCTTAGCGATTTGAGCCTTGATGTTATCAAGCGCAAAGTTCACCTCATTGGCTTCCTTGCTTCTGCCTTTGGCTCTGTTGCCCTTGGCATCCCATATCGCCTTGGTCACGCTCAGCTTGCAACTGAACTGTGCGATAGTTCCGTTGATTGTCACTCGTCCCATGATAGGGACAACTCCGTTTCTCTCCTTGCTTCCATTTACATAGAAGACTGTCTTGAATGTACTTCTCATAATTCCTTGCTTTTTGTTCTGTGCAAAATTAAATCATGAGAGTTGCATGGCAAATTCACAACCTGTGCAGAATTGAGAAGTAAAAACCGAAGCCGTTAAAAATGCTTATTAGAGAGTTTCTTTGAGGTAATGACTTGAAAGCGTTTCTACTTCTCAAATCCGCCATTTTCGCATTTCCTCACGAACGTCACTTAAAGCCAACAACTGCCACAACCACTTGAAACTCAAAACAAAAGCCCAAATCTGCTATTTTTTGCTTTTTTAGTCATTCTTTTTCCTTAAAATCCATGCGGATTCTGATATTTAATAAAGCTAGCAATAATCATGTTCACAGGTTACTTAGCCATCTTGAATACGGCGGCACTAATGCCTGAAGCTTTGATAGCATCGGTCTTCTTGCCTGATTTATATACAACCTTGCCTGTTGAAAGAACAGAAACCACCTTGCCACCTACAGAGCTGATGTTGAGAGACACAGCCTTGGCGCTAGGATTCACGATAACAACATACTTCTCTTCACCCAAAGTACGCTCATATACCATCGGATATTCCTGACCCTTCTGGTTCAGGAGCTTCCAATCGCCCTCATTGTCAAGAGCCTTGGCTGAATGACGCAAAGCGGTCAGCTTACGGGTATATGACAACAGAGAATTCTGATCTCCCTGCTGAGCCTCAACGGTCAACTTTCCGTTTTCCGTATCTACAGGGAAGTAGAGTTTATCAGGCGCACTCGTTGAGAAGCCGGCATTCTTGCCCTTGGTCCACTGCATCGGAGTGCGGGTACCAGAGCGCTCATTGCTACCCTCCTTGTTAGGGAGATTCATCTGATACTTCATACCAATCTCATCACCATAATAGATAAATGGAATACCAGGCATGGTGAGGAAGAAGGTCATCGCCACCTTCAGCTGGTCTGGAGTGTTACGGGTACCTATATTAGGCCGCTGGTAATCGTGGTTGGCAGATGGAACAGCGATGTAGCCGAGATTCTTAGTGGCATTGAATGCCTTGGTATAGTTCTCGCTAAACTCCTTGAGCGAACCTTTACCCAGCTTGTCGAAATAGCAGTTCTGGTAACTCTGCTCCCACTTGCCCCATGGAGTCTTGCGGTCGAAGAACAGAGAAGCATATCCCTTGAGACCAAAATGAATGTAGAAATCGATGTTGAAACCAGCAGGGATGGCTTGCTGCGGATTAGCCCATTCTGAAATCAGGACGGTCTCAGGATAGTATTGATCCTTCCAGGCACGCATCTCATTCCAGAGCTTGGAAACCTCCTTCTTGTCGGGGTCGTTCTTGATGAGCGATGATGCCATATCTACACGGAATCCATCTACACCCTTATCAAACCAGAATGCCATGATGTTACGTATCTCCCTGCGAACAGCCTGTGGTCCAGGAGCATCTACCCCCTGCTCCCAAGGATGATTTGGGTCTGGATGAGCAAAACCATAGTTCAAGGCAGGCTGGCACTCGAAGAAATTCTTCTCATAATACTTGGCACGAGGAGCATTCGCCTCCACATATCTGCCTCGGGTACTAGACTCCGGACTTGCCTCCTGATGACGGGCTTCTATTTCTTTCTTCTCGCTCTCAGGAATATCGTTCATCCAGATATAATAGTCGCTGTAACGCTGGTTAGGATCTTTCTCGGAAGACTCCTTGAACCAGGCACACTTGGTGCTGGAATGTCCTGCCACCAGGTCGAGACAAACCTTCATACCACGCTTATGGGCCTCATTGACCAATGTAACCAAATCGGTATTGGTACCGAATCGAGGATCCACCTTATAGAAGTCGATGACATCATAGCCACCATCAAACCATCCCGACTCAAAAATCGGATTGAGCCAAAGGGCGTTCACACCCAGCGACTTGATGTAATCCAACTTGGAAGTGATACCCGGCAAATCGCCAATACCATTGCCATCTGTATCCATATAGGAAGATGGATAAATCTGATAGAAAAGTGCATCACTCAACCAAGCCGGTCCCTTCTTCTGTTCTGCCTGAACAGAAAGTGTGGTTGCCGCCAAAGCAGCAACCAACAACATTTTATTCATTCTTTTCATGAGCATCATTATTAAATTAAGAAAAACTCTCTCTAATAATAACTTCAAATCCTGCTTTTTATTGTGCAAGAATGCTAATAGCAAATCCACCACCTGCAACAGAGTTCAACTTCAAGACTGACTTGCTGGTCACAGTCTTCTTGGTGATGACATAAGCCTGAGGATTAGTCTTGTAGTTGGCATTCTTTGCATCCTGATAGATGGTAGCCACATACTTCTTTCCCTTGTCGAGGAAATCGAGCTTTACGGTAGATTGATGAGCCTTCATGCCCGTAACACCACCGACAAACCAGTTATCAGAACCCTTTGCCTTGCGGGCAGCGGTGATATACTCCATTGGTTCAGCCTCCAGATAGATAGACTTGTCCCAATCTACAGCCACGTCCTTGATAAACTGGAAGGCATCCATGTGCTTCTCGTAATTCTCTGGGAAATCGGCAGCCATCTGCAATGGACTGTACATCGTTACATAAAGTGCCAACTGACCGCAGATGGTAGAGTTGCAATGTGAACCATTGGCGCAATCCATCTCAAAGATACCAGGGGTATAATCCATCGGACCACCCTGCAGACGGGTGAAAGGCAAGATGGCGGTATGTCCCGGTTTGGTACCTCCGAAAGCCTGATATTCAGTACCGCGAGCACTCTCGTTGCCAATCAGGTTAGGATAAGTGCGGCAGAGACCGGTAGGACGCACAGCCTCATGGGCATTTACCATGATGTGATAATCGGCAGCACGAGTTACGGCATGCTGATAGTGATTGATTTCCAACTGACTGTAGTGATGCTCGCCACGAGGAATGATGTTGCCCACATAACCGCTCTTTACAGCATCGTAACCATAATCTTTCATCAACTGGTAAGCTCTGTCCATATACTTCTCGTAGTTCATCACAGAAGAAGAGGTTTCATGATGCATAATGAGCTTCACTCCCTTGGAATGTGCATACTCATTGAGTGCCTTGATGTCGAAATCAGGATATGGAGTCAGGAAATCGAATACTTTTTCCTTCATATAGCCACTCCAGTCTTCCCAACCGATGTTCCATCCTTCTACCAAGACAGCATCGAAACCATGGGCTGCAGCAAAGTCGATGTAACGGCGCACATTGGCATTGTTGGCAGAATGCTTGCCCGATGGCTTGGCATGTACATAGTCGGTTTCATCCAACTTCACGGTAGGATAATCATGGGTATAGGCCCACTCTCCCTTACCGGAAATCATCTCCCACCATACACCTACATACTTTACAGGATGAATCCAGGAGGTATCCTTGATCTTGCAAGGCTCATTGAGATTGAGAATCAGATTGGAAGACAAAACCTTGCGGGCATCATCTGTAATAACCATGGTACGCCAAGGGCTCTTGAACGGAGTCTGCACATATCCCTTCATTCCCTGTGCATCAGGGGTAAGCCAAGAGGTAAAGGTCATGGTCTTGTCATCCAGATTCAGGTGCATGGCTGGATAATCCACTAAAGCAGCCTCATGCAGATTGATATAGATACCATCATCAGTCTTCAACTGGAGTGAAGTCTGTACACCTGTATCAGAAAAGACAGTCTGCGAGAGATTGCTGCTGACAGCAGCATGCAAGGCTGGACGAATGCCAGACAGACGGGTCTTGGTGTATTCATATTCCTGGGTATCGTAATCACCAGGAATCCACCAGGCGGTATGATCGCCCGTCATGGCAAACTCAGTACGCTCTTCCTTGATGGTAAAGTAGTTGAGACTGCCTTTCTGAGGGAACTCATAGCGTAATCCTACTCCATCATCATAGACACGGAAACGGACGTTCATATAACTGTCGGTGGAATTCTGCTTCAACTCTACCAGCATATCATTATAATGATTGCGGATAGCCTTGTTCTCTCCCCAAACAGGAGTCCAGGTCTCATCGAAAGTGGAAGTTTTCTCATCGATGACGCTAAAATCGGCAAGCAGGTCCTTGCCATCCTTACCACCCTTGGCGAGCTGATAACCCAGACGGCTAGGCTTGATGATGGTCTTGCCCTGATAGGTCACACTATAGGTAGGCACAGTGCCATCCAAGGTGAAGTTCACCTTGATTTGTCCGTTAGGAGAAGTAATGTCTCCAGCATCTGCCGAGATGCCAAAAGCCATCAGAAGGCTTGCGAGCAAAAAGAGTTTTTTCATATTATTTCCTTTTTTAGTTTGTAATATTCAATATAAAATTACCATTCTCCCTGGTATGCTCCAATGAGGAATTTCCTCATTGGAGCTACCCCTTACTTGGTATAACCAGGATTCTGATCGAGTTTCTTGTTCAAGTTGAGCACGGCATAAGGGATTGGATAAACCATGGTATAGCCCTGCGTATCATCATTGTAATCACCTGCAGAAGCATTGTGGGTCACACCCTTGAAGCGATCAGCTGTAGGTTCTGTAAAGGTGCAGAATCTGATCTGATCTGGGCGTCGTACTCCCTCCCAAGCCAGTTCCAGCATACGTTCATCCAGAATGTCATTGAGCGTAAGTTCTGTACGAGGGGTAGCAGCAACACGGCCACGAACCTCATTGACAATTGTGAGAGCCTCAGCCTTGTTTCCCATACGATACTCAGCCTCAGCCTTCAGGAGCAGGGCATCAGCATAACGCCAGATTACCAGGTCGTTGTTGAAACTATACTGCTGGGTAGTGGACTTATCAAACTCATACTTCTTCATTCTGGCACCGGCACACTTCATGGCATGAGGGTCGTCGGCAGCAGAGAAATCTACCTTTACAGCCAGTGGCATATACTCCAGTGGCTTGTCTGTGGCACCATCCTCTACAGCCTTTCCAGTCTCCTCCATATAATCCTTGTCGGTATAGAAGTTGAGCTTCAGACGAGGGTCCGGATTAGCCGTTCCATAGCCATACACCAGCATCTGCTGCTTGGAAGAGCAGGCTCCATTCCAGCCCTGATAACCGATGGCACCGCCATGGTTATAATGCAGGGTGCGCACGATGTTGTAATCCTCTATCTTATAGTTGACGCAGTCGTTCGGACGGGTCCAGATATTCTCCACGGAATTCTGGTTGGCTACGATGAAGTTATCTGCATAGCTAGGCTGCAGGCGGTAACCCAAGCTGGCAATCTGATCAGCACAATAGGCTGCTGTTTCCCAAGCATTGCGAGTTTCACCATCCAAAGTGATGTTAATCTTTTTGCCCATTTCCGAAACAGTCTTTCCCTGCTCCTCGCTGGCAGTAGCCTTGCCGCTCTTGTCTGTACCGACAAAGGCACTATAGCTGGTTGGAGTGGTATCATCGATGGTATAGACCGGTGCATTGATGGCACACTTAGCCATACACATATATGCCACAGCCTTAGTGATACGGCCATAATATTCACCCTCGTTCTGGCTCTTACTGTCTGAAAGATGAGGAATACATTCTGCCAACTCAGAAGTGACAAACTTGAAGACATCAGAGCGGTTGGACTGATTCACCTCGTTAGCACTCACCTGAGAAGAAACAACCAATGGCACCTGTCCGAAGAGATCCATCACATAGTAATAATAGACAGCACGAAGGGCTCTCAATTCATATACATATTCAGCATATTCCGGATGTTCACCCAGGTACTTGTTGAGTCGGTCGATAGAAGAATTGGCAAGACCGATGACACGATACAGGTTGTTCCACACATCGTTATACTTGCTTACAGACGATTCAAAGTTGTGGAGGAAAATGTTCTGCCAGGCACCACCATCCACCCAGTCACCTTGGCGACCAGGAATCATACTGGCATCAGAAGAGAACTCCTGAAAGGTATGTACCGAGCCACCATCGCTTCCATACAATCCATTGCCGATGGAAGAATAAACATTAGCCACTGTGTTTACATATACCAGCTTAGGGGTACTGAAAGCCTCCTCCTCAGAAAACTTGCTTCGTGGAGTCTCATCCAGTGAGCAACTAGCCAGTAATATCGATGAAAGAAGCATCGAGCCTATAATATATTGTTTCATAACTGTAATCCTTTATATATTAATAATGTAATTCTTAATTAGAACTTGTTATCTATTCTATGTGAAAACATTTAGAAATTCACTGAGAGCGACAAAGTATAAGTACGGCTCAGAGGATAGATGTTCTTGTCGTCAACACCCAGATTGCCGCCACTGATGGTTGCAGAGTTGATCATTGGAGTCAAGCCCTTGTAACCCGTGAGAGTACAGATATTGTTGACCGACAACGACAGGTGAATGTTGTTGATGAATTTCCACTTGAGCATATCCTTGGTGAAGGTGTAGCCCAGAGAAGCGTACTCGAAGTTCATATAGTCACCCTTTTCCAACCAGTAGTCAGAAATCTGAACATCATGGATTCCCTTGCCATTATTGAGATGCTGTGCACCGCTCAGAATATTATAGGTTGGGAAATTACTCATATTGTTCAAGGTCATGGATGTAGCATTGTAAATCTTATGACCGAACGCACCATTAAACTGCATGCTCAGATCCCAGTTCTTGTACTTGAAGCTCATATCCCAACCGAGGAAGTACTTAGGAATGGCCTGTCCGCATACCTTGCGGTCGCCACTGTCACCCGTATCAATGGTACCATTATCATCAAGGTCTTCGATGATATACTGTCCATTCTCATCAATACCTGTGCAGTGAGGCAGATAGAACACACCAACAGGCTGTCCCTCTATCAGATAAGTTACGCCATTGTTATGCACCAGACCAGCCGCACCTACGGTGGCAACAGAGATATGCTCGCTCGTTGTCATAGGCTGTCCCTTGTAGGTACCACTCAACTTCTTCAGCTTATTCTTCTGATAAGAGAAATTCAGACCGGAATTGAAGGTGAAGTCCTTCGTCTTGATGATGTCACCACGAACAGCCAGTTCGAATCCCATATTAGTCATGGTACCCATATTGGCCAACAGACGGTCGTAAGTGAAAGGAGGTACCGGCACGGTATAGGTATAAAGCATATCCGATGTCTCAGAAGTATACCAATCGAAGGTTACGTTGAGACGCTGCTTGAACATCGACAGGTCGAAACCGGCATCAAACGTCTTCTTTACCTCCCACTTCAGATCAGGGTTGCTGTTGGAAGTAACCGCAAAAGTAGTACTTGTTGCGCCGTTAACGGTAGTTACACCATTAGGTTCCATCAGGGCAAGAGAGGTATAAGGATCGATGGCATCCTGATTACCGGTCACACCATATCCTGCACGGATCTTGAAATTATCTATCTGCTTGATTTTCTTCATCCAAGGCTCGTTGCTGATTACCCAGGCTAAGGAAGCAGAAGGGAACCAGCCCCACTTCTGACCATCACCCAACTTGGAAGAACCATCGGTACGAACATTGACGGTAGCGATGTATCTGTCAGCAAACATATAGTTGACACGAGCCATATAAGAACTCAGGGTATATTCGGTGTAGTTAGACTGCAGATTACCCCAGCTCACATTGGCAGCAGCCTTCATGTTATTGAACTTGAAGTAGTTGGTATCAAATCCATGTGCCTCCTGTGAGTTCCAGTCGTAGGTGTATTTCTGTCCCTCCATCAAGGCCAAGGCATCAATGTGATGCTTGCCGAAATCCTTGGAGAAATTCACCATGACGTTGCCCATATAGTCCTTGCGGTTGGTATTGGCGATATAAGCCCATCCGTTACCGTTCAGCTTACCCATCTGGATATTGTTAGGAATATAGAACTTATTGTCACGGTTCCAATAGTTATATGAACCAAAGGCACTTACAGAGAGACCGTCGATGATGTTGACCGTTGCCTTGCCATGAACATTGACAGAGGCATCCTTGTAGAAGTCATCAATATCTAGCAATCCCAGTGGATTCCAGATTTCATTGGCAAGCAAGTCCTCATCCCATTCGCCCTTGTTGTTTCTCACATGAGGATAGGTAGGGTTATAAGCAGTGGCAGAATAGAACAGCTTGTGCATATCATACTGGATATTGCTGTTGCGCTGAGAGCCAAACATTCCGAGTTCCAGCTTCAGATGTTTGTCGAAGAGATACTGGGTTCCATCCAACTTTGCTGTAAAATTCTTCATATCAGAATTCTTCAAGGCTCCCTGACGGAGTATGAATCCCAAAGAAGCACGCAGACTGGATGTATCCGTACCAGAAGAAAAAGAAATATTATGATTTTGGGTAAGACCCGTATTGCGCTCAATCTCCTCGAGGAAATTGGTATCGCCACCCATATCGGTATAGGTCAATCCCAAGGACTTGGCTGTCTCACGATATTCGGAAGCCGACATCATATCCAGATTTTTATAGACCGTGTTTACACCAAACTGACCATTGTAGCTAAGGCTGGAATATCCCAGCTTACCCTTGGCTGTGGTAACAACGATGACACCGGAAGCACCACGTGAACCATACTGAGCCGTCTCAGAAGCATCCTTCAGGATGGTTAGACTCTCAATGTCACCAGGAGCCAGGGAATTGAACATCGTCATATCAGCAAAGACGCCATCAATGATAACCAACGGATCGTTACCACCTGAAAGAGAAGAAGTACCACGAACACGAATGCTTGGGGAACTGGTTGGATCACCACCTGCCTGAGAGATGACAACACCAGCTACCTTACCCTTCAAGGCCTCGGCAGGACTGGTTACCACACCCTTGTTCATATCTTCTTTCTTGATGCGGTCAACAGCACCCGACACCGTGCGCTTGCTGCCCACAGCATAACCCACGACAAGCACCTCGTCGAGCACCTCATCGTTTTCCTTCAGCGTCACATTGATGACATGATTTCCCTTTACCGGAATCTCCTGAGTGCGATATCCCAGATAAGAGAATACCAAGACTGCACCATCCTTCACATTATTAAGCGTGTAACCGCCATCCAAGTCTGATACAGCTCCATTCTTTGTGTCCTTTACCAGAATGCTGGCACCAATGACTGGTTCGCCGGTGGCATCCACCACTTGTCCTTTAATGGTAGCCTGACCAAAAGCATTTAAAGTAATCAAGCATCCTGCCATCAGCAGACCTGCTTTCTTTGAAAAGTTCGTTTTATCCATAATTTAATAGGTTTATTATGATTAAAATTGTTTGTTGCTGCAAAAGTACGGCAAAAATCAATAAGTTGGTGCGAATAGTAGGCTTTTGGTAGATGGCCGGTATTTAGAGCCAACCTTACGGCTCTGAATATCAAGATTTTGCAAATTCTCAAAAAAAACGGCTAGTAGATGCGAGATTCTCAATGTTTTTTATTATTTTTGCAGCGGAATCTAAAAACATAGGAAATATGAGACATCTTATCGTTATAATCATCACCCTGATGATACAGCCGATATACATAAAAGGAGACAACAACCAGCTATACAAGCAGCTGGATGCTGCCCTGGCACAACGTGCCCATTATGTAGAGTTAAAAGAGAAAAGCTTAAACGAAATCAAGCAAGGAGCCAAGTATGTTACCAGCAACGAAGACAAATTAAAACTATACGAACAACTCGCCAACGAATACAAAGCTTACGAATACGACTCGGCGATGACCTACGTAAACAAAGGTCTTATCCTTGCCCAAAAGAGTAACAATATCTTTTTTAACAAAAGATTCCAGCTTAGCCAAACCAGGTTATTGATCACACGTGGATTCTATGCAGAAGCAAAGGAAATTCTTCAGAAGATAGAACCTAAGGAAGAACCACGTGACTATCAGTTTCTATACTATTATACAATGTATGGACTATACAACAACTGGTCAACCTACTGTGAAAACAATGAATTCAGCAAGAATTACGACCTGAAAAAAGTGGAATACCTGAAGAAAGCAATAGAACTGTCGCCAAAGAAAGATGCATTCTATTACTACCTGATGGGAGAATTATACTATTTCAGCAATCATCCCAACAATAACAAGACCATCCAATACTACAAAAAGGCACTGAGTATGGAAAAGGCCAACAGCCGTCTGCATGCCATGACCGCCTTTGCGCTTTCTGAGGTCTATCAGAAAGCCAACAACCTAGAGTTAATGGAGCATTACCTTCTGGTTGCAGCCATCTCAGACATCACTTCTGCCACAAAAGAAAACGTAGCCCTGCAAGACATCGCTCTCTTCATCTACAAACATAAGACAAGAAGTCTGAAAAAAGCACAGGAATACATCAACCTATCCCTGGAAGATGCTTATGCATACAACAACCGGTTACGCCGCATTGAGATTTCATCCAAATTACAATTGATTACCAATGCCTATACAGATGACATCAAAACAACTAACAGATTGCTCAACATCGCCCTATTGGTCATTATCCTGCTCCTACTTGGAGTAGGTATTAGCAGTCTGTTCATCCGCAAGAAGAACAGGCTTCTGAAACAAAAGAAAGATGAAATCACAGCTACGTCGGCAAAAATGGAAATTCTAAATGAACAATTGCATCTCATCAACGCCGAATTGAAGAATACCAATCAGAAACGCGAGAGATTGGTAAAGGTATATATTGACCTGAGCTATAAGAATATAGAGAGGAACCAAAAGCTACGAACATTGGCTATAAGAAAGATAAAGGCCAACCAAAGCAAGGAACTGCTGAGTCTCCTCTCTTCCTCATCAAGTACAGAAAGGGAAAACAAGGAGTTTTTGACTGAATTCGACAAGTCTTTCCTAGCTCTGTACCCAACTTTTGTAAACGAACTGAACCAGCAACTCACAGAATCGGCTCACATCCAACTGAAAGAGAATGGGGAAATGCCACCTATTCTTCGTGTGTGTGCCCTGTTACGATTAGGCATCACTGAAAGTTCAAAGATTGCCGGCATCCTGTCTTATTCGCCACAAACCGTATATAACTACCGTTCCATCCTCAAGAACAATGCTATAGACAAGGAGCACTTCGAGGAGAACGTACTCAAACTCTGTATGGTTATCGCAGACTGATCGAAGATTAAGAATACGGCACTTATATAATTACAAGTTTTATATAAAATATGTATTCAGATGCAAAGGTAATATAAAATCCGCTAACAGCCAAACAAAAATCACAATAATTACCGTTTTGCATGTCAAAAAGATACATTTCTCACAAAATCAACGTATTAATGCCAGTTTTTCAAAATTCAAATTCCCGAAAAAGGCAACAGATTTCCGCCCGTAACACCATTGTCGCAGCTTCGTCAATGCCTTTCAACCTCATCGCAACCCCAGTGTAATATAACCACCGTACCTTTGCAACCGAAATCAAACGATATAGGTTATGAATGCTAAAAGGGGAATTATTGTATTAGGATTGCTCTCGGCGGCTAGCATGCCAACGTGGGCGCAACAGATTAAGGGTGTGGTTATCGACCAGAAATCGAAGGAGACACTCATCGGTGCAGTCGTCACTGTGGATGGAACCAACGTGAAGGCTATCACCAACATCGACGGAAACTTCCAGATCGATGGACTGAAGAAAGACAAGACATATACACTATATATTAACTATGTAGGATATAAGACTCAAAAAATTGACGGGGTTCAGGCGAAGGACGCAGACCAGGTGATTGCGCTGCAACCTGATGAACAGCAGCTGAACGAGGTGACCGTTACCGCAGTGGAAAGGCGTAATACGGATGCGGCAATGATACAGGTGGCCAAGAACAGTCCCGTCATCGTGAGCAATGTTTCGGCACAGGAAATATCCAGAACTCAGGATACGAATGCGGGTGAGGTGATACGCCGAGTGCCAGGCGTGAGCCTCATCGACGATAAATTCGTGATGGTTCGTGGATTGTCACAGCGTTATAACAATGTGTGGGTGAACGGAGGAGCAGTGCCTAGTTCTGAGGCTGATTCCAGGGCTTTCTCCTTCGATATCATCCCAAGTTCGCAGATTGACAACCTCACCATCGTGAAGTCGCCAACAGCTGAATATCCCGCTGATTACTCAGGCGGTTTCATCATCGTCAACACCAAGGAGATTCCGGCAGAAAACAGTTTCAACATCGCCGTAGGCGGAAACTGGAATACATCTTCTGCCTTCAAGGACTTTTCTTACTCAAAAGGTTCCGGAACCGATTTCCTAGGGTTCGACAATGGCTTGAGAAACCTGAATGGGGGCATCCATGCTGACTTGAATCCACAGCTCGATGCCAACGGAAAACCGGTGGGAGATTATGCTACTTCGCTCCTGGGCAACGGGCTTAATAATGATTGGCTCATCAAGAACAAAAAGCCTTTGGGCGACTTGAAACTGGCAGCCAGCCTGAACCAGCGCTGGATGCTCGGCGGAAGAACACTCGGCATGCTCGCCGCCCTGAACTATACCAACGAATACCGCACCTACGAGAACATGGAGAACAATCTCTATGGCATCTATGATGCGACAAACGACAAGCCGAACTATCTTCGTCACTCTGTTGACGACCAGTATAATAGTAACGTGAGACTCGGAGCAATGCTCAACTTCACCTTCCTTTCCAAGGACGGCAACCACAAGTATCAGCTCAAGAACATCTTCAACCAGTTGGCTACCAGCCGATATACCTGGCGTGATGGCGTGAGCGCCCAGTCGAACCTGGAGCGAAGCGCAGAGTATTACTACCGCAGTAGAACAACATATAACGGTCAGCTTACCGGCAAGCACACCTTCACTAGCGACGCCCTTGACTGGAGCATCGGGTATGCGTATGCCAACCGTCATTTGCCTGACCGTCGTAGATACCTCATCGACGATGCTCTTGAATCGGGCGTTTATGCCCTGAGCACCGGCAACGACATATCGCGCGAGTGGACTCAGCTCGACGAACACATTCTCTCACTTGGTGTAAATGACAAGCACCACTTCAAGTTTGGCAACTTTGAGCCAGACTTGCAAGTGGGTGCCTATGGGGAGTATCGGACTCGAGAATACCAGACCCGCAACTTCATCTACAACTGGAATGTTTCAGCTAACAACATGCCATCCGGCTTCCGCCATAGCCATATCCCTACCCTGCTCACCAGCCAGGCGAACATGGGTTACGACAAGCTGTATCTTCTGGAGGAAAAGCAGATGCGCAATAACTACCGCGGACACAACACCTTAGGCGCCGGATACCTGGCGATGTCTCTCCCCTTTGGCAAACTCGGCATCCACGCCGGTGTCCGCTTCGAGCATAATGATATGGAACTCATCTCCAATTCCCGTGACTACGAGAAGAGTGAATCGAGCCGTCATTACAAGACCGATGATGTATTTCCATCTCTCAATACAACATATAAGATTAGCGACCAGCACCAGGTGCGACTGTCGTATGGCCGCAGTATTAACCGACCGGAATTCCGTGAAGTATCGTCGTCGGTGTATTACGACTTCGACCTTGCCAGCAATGTGCAGGGAAACACTGAGTTGAAGAACTGTTATGTCGATAACCTCGACCTGCGATATGAGTGGTATCCATCCCGTGGAGAGCTCATTTCGCTAGCAGTCTTCTACAAGCACTTCGATTCTCCTATCGAGTGGACCTACACGGTGGCAGGTGGCACAGACTTGATTTATTCCTACAAGAATGCGAAGAGTGCCAACAACTACGGTGTGGAGCTGGATATCAGAAAGAATCTCGGTTTCATAGGATTGAAGGATTTCAGCTGGTCGTTTAATGGTGCCCTCATCAAGAGCAAGGTGCAGTTTGAGAAGGGTTCGAAAGAGGAAAACAGACCGATGCAGGGTCAGTCGCCATACCTTATCAACACCGGTATCTTCTATAAAAACGAGCCATTGAAGATGGATATCGCCCTGCTCTACAACCGCATAGGCAAGCGAATCATCGGTGTGGGCAGAAGCGAAGGAAGCACAGGCGATGACTCCAATTCCCGAGTGCCTCACAGCTACGAGATGCCTCGCAACACCATCGACTTCTCGCTGGCAAAGAAATTCGGCAATCATCTGGAGCTGAAGCTCAACGTAAGAGATCTTCTTGCAGAAAAGATATATTACAAGCAGTTTGCTGATGTAACGTATAGCGACGGAAGCAAGAAGGAAGTAGAAGAAATAGCAAGATGCTACAAGCCGGGCAGAAACATCGGTTTGCAGGCAATCTATAAATTTTAAATAATAAGAATAATTAGATGTTTGTTTAATAAAACGAGAAACAATGATGAACAAGATGTATTTCTATGGATGCATGGGCATCCTCGCAGCATCTGCCTTGTTGAGCAGCTGCAGCAGTGACAATGACGATCCAACTCCTTCTCCAAATCCAGGACCAGAAGTAGTTTACAAGTGGACAACCAATGGCGGCTTGAAGGCTTGCGACCACATTCTCTTCGGAACAGATGACAAGGAAAACGCCAGCGGTACACAGATTGGCAACGGCGACCAGGAGTTCGTCTTCACAGGCAAGCAGACTTTGAAGAAAGGCACTTATCTCCTCAAAGGATGGGTATATATTGCAGAAGGTGCTGAGCTCACCATCGAACCGGGAACTATCATCAAGGGCGACAAGCAGACCAAGGCGGCACTCATCGCAGAGCGTGGCGGTAAACTCATCGCCAAGGGTACAGCCACAGAGCCTATCGTCTTTACATCTGAAGAGGCTGCCGGCAGCAGAAAGCCTGGCGACTGGGGTGGCATCATTCTCTGCGGTAAGGCTAAGAACAACCAGACTGAGCAGCAGATAGAGGGTGGTCCTCGTACCAAGCATGGTGGCGCAGATGATGCAGATAATTCTGGTACTTTAAGCTATGTGCGCATCGAGTTTGCCGGTTATCCATTCCAGAAGGATAAGGAGATCAACGGTTTGACCTTCGGTTCTGTAGGTTCCGGCACACAGATAGACCACGTTCAGGTATCTTATTCCAATGATGATTCCTTCGAGTGGTTTGGTGGTACCGTGAACTGCAAGTATCTCGTAGCCTACAAGGGTTGGGATGACGATTTCGATACCGATAACGGTTTCTCAGGAAAGGTGCAGTATGGTCTTTCGCTGCGCGACAGCAAGATAGCCGATACCTCTCAGAGCAACGGTTTCGAGAGCGACAACTGCGCCGATGGTGCTACCGTGGATCCTCGTACCAAGGCAACCTTCTCTAACATCACCTTCGTAGGTCCTAAGGTATTGGATGATAAGTTCCAGAACACCACAGATTATATCACTGCCGGAGCCTACAATCCAAACAACGGTTCAGCCCTCGGCAAGTTCCAGGCAGCCATGCAGATTCGCCGTTCTTCTAACCTCAACTGCATCAACTCGGTAGCCTTAGGCTGGCCTATCGGTTTGATTATCGATGGTGAGAAGGGAAATACCGTAAAGGATGCCAAGGAAGGCAAATTCAAGCTTCAGAATGTATATTTCGCAGGTATGGATGCCGTTGGTACAGATGCCAACAAGCAGTATGAGGATTATCTCTACGATGCAGCCAACAAGAAGGATCTTGACAAGAATCAGAAGTCATACAGCAACACCTTCTTCTTCTCAGAGCCAAGCAACAAGTATTTTGACAGTTGGGCTTCATTGGTTGGCGCAGACGGTTATACTCCTATCGCCGGCAGTCCGTTGCTTGGAGCCGCAAGTTTCGCCGGCTGGACAGGTTTCGATACCGTAAGCTATATTGGAGCCTTCGATGGCAGCACCAACTGGATGAGCGGCTGGACCAACTTCGACCCTCAGAATGCAAAGTACTAAAGAAGAATAGCTAATTTCTATTTTGACTATAAGGTTTTCTTTTATTGGAGCATGGCGCAGTGATTTGCGCCATGCTTTTTTTGTTGGGTTATGGAGGGAAACGTTGATGTCCTGAAACAGGACATCAACCTTCATCTGTCTTAATCCATGAACTTAATCATGTCCTGGCGTCTTGGCTTTGCCTCCGGCGATTCGTCAGGATATCCCAGGGCGATGCAGTAGAGTAGCTTGTAATTCTTGGAGAATGCCATGCGGTCGAGATAAGGCTTGGCTGACGGAGAATCCAATATCCAACGGGCAGAACTGCCCAGGCAGCAGGAGCCGATGCCCTTTGCCCATGCTGCAAGAATGATGTTCTCGCCAAGCAAACCGCAATCAATCTGCGCCATATCATAAGTAGTATCGTAGGCAATGCAAACCACGCATGGAGCATTCACGAAGATGTTCTTGAAGCCCTTGCGCTCTGCTATCTTAGGATTATCCTTTACCACGGCTTGGGTTATCGAATCGATGAGTGCTGGAGAATCTATCACTCTGATTTCGTACGACTGCAGGTTCTGCCCGTTTGGCGCATGGATGCCGCATTTCAGAATCTCGTTCAGGGTATCGCGGCTGATGACGGAATCCTTGTAAGCACGGATGCTTCTGCGACCCATCATCAAATCGGTTACCACACTTGCAGAGTCAACGCTGGTCGTTGCCTCCGGCTGTCTGTTCTCGTTGCAGGCAGTCAACATCAGTGCTGCTGCCAATCCTAAAAAAAACTTCTTCATATTACTCATGATTAAACTTATATTCCTATTAGTATATACCCATGTAACGCTATTAGTATTTATCCACGTAGCGTTATTAGTATATACCGTGCAAAGATAGCAACAAATACTTGTATTCAAGAAGATACGTTATGATTTTTAAGAGTTTTTATCGGTCTCTCCGCCATTCTTTTAACAAGTATATATCATAGCCAAACATTTTCCACCTATTTTGCTAGAATTTCCCAAAAACTTCGTATCTTTGCAGTGGCTTTATGCAAGATAAGCTGTTTATAAAATCATCAAACGTAGAATTATGGAAAGAAAAAGTTATTCTATAGATATAAATCGCATTGCACAATATGCCATGTATGCATATTGCATTTTTGCATTGTTTTCGCTGGCATTTTCTGTTTGCAGACAAGCGGGCTTATCCTTCAGAACAAGTCCCATCCTGATTCCATTAAGTCCCATCCTGGTTACCATCAAGCAACTGGTCTTGCAGCTCGCCCCTATAGCTTTATGGGGAATATTCCGCTACACGCTACCGGCAGGCGTAAAATTGCTACGACGCTGCAGCGAGTTGATGGTACTTTACTATGTGCTCTCATTCATCCTGGGCCAATGCTTCAATCTTCATCTCGTAACGATGATGCAGGACGGACAGATAACCCCCACGGCAACGATTCTCACCTGGATACAAAGCACTATGGGATTGATTTCCGTCATCGCTTCCCTGATAGCCGGCTGCCATCTGTACAGCAAGCACAGAGGTAACATGCGCAAACTGGGCATAGCCCTTATCCTGGTTTTCATGGTATGGCTGATGTGCTCGAATATACTCCCAGTTGCAGTGTTTTATCTGGCAGGTAACACCCAGCAGGCAGCCTTCACCTGCATGAATCTCATCAGTATGATAACAACGACATCGGCTTATATATACGCCTACCACATGATGTATCAGGTGATAAAAACGAAATAATTTGGTGATGCGGCGTTTTTTTCATCAGAAATAATCTCCATCAGGAATCATATCCCTATCATCTTATATACCCCTCCTGCTCATATCCCCTACGATAATGATGAATCATATTGACTAACGGCTGAAGGCGGACATCCGTTACTGCCATATTCCTGAATCTGGCATATTGCTGATTGTAAAGTGCGGCATTGCCTTCGGCCAATCTTTCCTCGATATCAGATGGCACCAGGAAGGAAGACCGATTACCCAGATAGGCATAAAACTCTGAAAGATAGATATGAACTCCAGCCAAATCAAAATCGCCGAAATGAATGTAATGATTGGGAATGCGGAGAAGCCATGACCTGAGATGCTCCAGGTTTTCCTGTGGATAACGGCAGACAAACAGGAGTTGCCTGCCAGGAAACAGGGCATCGAAAAGCCAACGCTGCAACCGAATCTGCATGAAATTCTCAGCATTCTCTATACCCACAACTATCACGTCTTCCGGTATCTCGAAACGATCCGGCTGATTGATGAAAACGGAACTGCCCTCCATCGGATGAAGTATGAATGGCTTTCCATCAAGCATAGCATCTATCTGAACATAGCAATCTACCAGAAAACCACGAAATGTATTCACCTTCTTAGCCTTTGAATCACCCACCATCCTAACCATATCAGCCCTCGTCTGCATAGAGGAAGAAGCGGAAATCCATTCTTCTAAAGAACATTTCAAGCCAAAATCCTGAACCAATAAGGTACGGCAACTCTCTCGCATGGCCTCGGCTATGCGATATTTGCATCTACTGCCATTGTTCTTCAACATCAGGAGCCCTTCCTGCCTCAGCAAAGCCGTGAGGCGAGGAGACAGCTTCGACGAAGCTATCTCCTCACCCTTCAACATTGCCAATATCTGTCGGGCATCGCCCAATCCTAACTTTTCCATATCATCCAGTATTTCATTTTATCCAGTATATCATATCAGCCGATATTTCCATACACGAGAGGTTTTATAATCTCTTGATTAATTGAGTTACCTTTGTATTTGCCCTATTGTCTTTGCTGAGCAGATAGGTGTATTTGTAATCCTCCACATTATAGGTAGTTGGCGAACTGTTTACCAGCAGGATGTTGCGGCGATTGGCAAAGTCGAGGATTCCCTTCACATTGTTAGGATGCAACTTGCCTATCTCGTCCATCATGCAATGAATCTTGAAATCGCCCGATTTCTTCGATGCCTTCTCCTTAAACACGTTGATGAGCATGATGTTAACCATCGCCTTTACAAGAATGTCGGTGCCATCAGATCCCACGTTCGCTATCTTCTCTACCCATCCCGTATCATTATCATTTTCCTTGATGCGGAACTCCAACTTAAAGGTATCTGCCACCTGCAATTGCTTGCGGTTAGGCTCATCCAGAAGCCCCTTCATGAAAGCAAGAAGATATTTCACCGCCTTGGCATTCACATCCTGGCGTGACTCGGTGGCAAAGAGATCCATCTCTCCCATATTGAACTGGTTCTCTTCCGCAAAATCTCTGATACGCAAAAGGAGGATCATCAGCTGGTCGTTGCTCTTCAGCGGGCGCAAGGCGATTTCCCTAATAACACCTGCGAAATTCCGCTCCTCGAAATCGTGGTTGATATCGTTGATGGTCTTGCCGATGTCGCCTTCCCTTCGGGTAAGATCACCCACCTCCTTGGAGATTCGGAAGATGATGTCGGTATATCTTCCACTGATGCGCTTCTGATATTCCGAGATTTTATCATTATCCACAAACTCGCAGAGATTGGATGCGAAGGCGATGAACTCCTCTTCTGTTACCGGACTTACATTGAAATGGAAGGTGTTGTGAGCAGAAAACATCCCCAGGAACTGCTGAGATTGCTTCTTGAAGTTGTCGAGCGTACGGCTGTCCTCATAAATCAGGCGCTTCAGCTCTTCTACGATGGCAAGACAATCTTTGGTGGTGATTTTCTCCCCAACCTCACTACTACCCAACGGGCACAAGGTTGCATCGTTCCGGAAGTTCTTTACTGCATTCAAGCCCGCCTCCAGCTTTCTTAAATCAGCCTGCTGCTTAGCCAGTTTTTCCTGTGCCACAGACAATTGCAGTTTGAGTCGTTCACTGCGCTGCCTGAATTTATCTTCAATCGTCATCAAAGCCTCAGCCTTGTTTTTCCGTTCCTGTCTTACGGAAGATTCCTGGTCAAAGAGTTCTATCTTGTCGTTTCGGTAAACCGCCACCACATCACGATTCTTCCTGATAAACGCCAATTCAGCATCCAGTTCTGCTATGCGCTTGTTGTAAGCATCCAAAGCCTGGGTATCCATACCCTTGCCATGAAGTTCATCGTGCTGTGCTTTCATGATTTCCTGTCTGCGGGCATCCATCTGGTTCTGCTTATCTTCTATCTGGGTACGAATATCCTGGGCAAAGACTTCATATTTCTGAGTTTCCACCTTAACCTGCCGGTTGTATTCCACCTGATGCGCTTTCAGTTTGCGCTGCAAATCCGTCTCCAGCTGGCGCTTCAGTTCTTCCTTTTTCACCTTATCGGCAACCAGCGCATTCTGCTTATCTTCCAATTCAGACAGTTGCTGGCTGCGCCATTTCTCCAAACGGTTTTTCAATTCCAGCAATTGCATCTTGAGCTTCTTTTCCGTCTGAGGCAACAGTTGTATTTCTGCCTTTTTAGCATAAAGCGATTCATTCAGCTTTCTTATCTGAAGCTGATATTTCCCCTTCAAGTTTTTATTGTCCTCCTCATGCTGGTTCTGTAAATCATTCAGCAGCTTGATGATGTCTGCACGAAGCTGTTCTTTTTCTGCGAGTTGCTCCTTCAATTCCTTGGGAGTTCTGAATTTTCGCTCTACAGCTGCCAGATTGATGCTTACGCCATAGAGAGAAGCAGAGGTTGATGATGAAGATGAAGAAGATAATGATGACGAAGAATCGGCAACCAATTGCGGATTCAATACATTATTATATAGTATCGCCTCCTCATCTACCACTTTTCCGATATTCTCCTGCCATCCCTTTCTGTTCTGGTCGAGCCATTCGGAAAACGAGCCTTTGCTTTTCTCCAAGAGATTCTGAATTTTTCTGATTTCAGCCTCAACATCCGCTTTCTGCTTCTTGGGTTCATCGAGCGAAGCCTGGTATTTCAGTTCTGCTATCTCCAATTCCTTCTCGGCTTCCTGACGCAAGGTTTCAATGCGCAGTTCCACTTCCTTTATCTCGGTTTCCACCTGAAATTGTCTGGCTGTAAATTCGGCAATCTCCTGTTCGTTTGTCTCCATCTCCCGGGCAAAAGGATTCTCGTGAGCCACCTTTGCCTTCTGAATCTTCAAGGCAGTTTCCTCATGCACCAGTTGCGCCATCATCTCATCCACAGCAGAAATCTTCTTCTGAAACACCTCTCGGGTTTCCGTTTCAGCCTTTCTCCATTCCTGCATCAGAACTTCCTTCTGGGTCATCAAGGCTGCCTGATGTTCATTGAGCAAGGCGGTCTTGCTGTTTCTGAAAGCATGCAAATCCATATCCAGCTGTTCGAGCAGAGCCTTATACTTATCCACCACGTTCTGATAGGATTTCTCCAGTTCTGCCTTCATCACTTCCTGTCGCCTGCGCTCATCTTCTATGATGGTTTCCTGCTCAACTCGCTGCAAGATATCTTCTATATGAATTTCCTCATAATGCTTGCGCTTGGCGGCAGTTTTCTTTAGCTGCGCATCGAGTACGCCCAATTCACGGGAGAGTTTATCACGCTCCTTTCCATATTTTTCCTGTTCCTCACCTATCAGGCGACTTACCCGGTTGCATTCCGCTTCACTTTCCTGGATATCAAGACGATATTGCGGCAGGAGTTCCTGTGCCATACGCTCTGCATAATTGAGTTCCCTGCGCCCCTCGCCAATCAGGCGGCGATTGTTCAGCAAGGTGCGATACGCATCTATCACCTTATCGGCTATGCGGCGAATCAGCACTTCGCCATTCTTCTCTTTCTTCGTCCAGAGGCTCACATCCTTATACTCCTGTTCAAACTCCTTGATCTGTTCACGATAAAAGTTAAGGTCAATGCTGTTATCCTCATCACTCATCGAGCGGATGATGGTATTCTTGATGAAATCGGCATCCAACTTGGTATTGAGGAAGACATTCTGGATAGTGCGGGGGATATTCTGGTACTTGGCACTCTCTACAATGGCATACTTGCGAAAAGGCTGAAGTTCCAGGCGACGATTGTTGCCGAAGATGATGTCACGATACATCTCATAACTGCTTACCAGCGAAGATATATAATGTTTCTTACCCACCTGCTCACGTATCTGGCTCCACTCGCCATACACCAGCTTACGCTCATCGATAAACCATTTGCTATCAAACGGGGCATCGATGAAACGGAACATCACTCGTCCCTGATTCTTCAAGGCAAGCACACAGTAGGCCCCATTCTCACGCATCACCTCATAGACAATGTATGAATTGGGATAAGGAAAATAAAAGGCATCAAACGATTTCTTCTCCTTCGGGATGCCCAGGCGCAACTTATCTGCATTATAGAAAAACAGCAGCGCACGGAGCAAGGTACTCTTGCCCACACCCTGAGTGCCGATGAAATGAACATTTCCATCGAGCTTCACCTCGGCGTATGGGATATGGGCACTATTCAGAAATATGATTTTATTCAGATATCTCATGGCTGTTCCTCCTTTTCCTTATCCGTTTCTTTATCTTTTTCTCCGGTATGTTCGGCATCATCGGTATTATCAGTATCATCGGTAATAGATATGCAATCTATCAACTCCTCGATATAATGGAATGAAGTCAATACCTTCCAGTTTTTCTCCACTTCATCCTGCTGCTCAACGAATCCCATTCTCTCCAATTCGCTAATCAGTTTTTCCACTATTTCATCATACGATTTTTTCTCGCTGAAGAGTTTTCCGGCCAATTCCTTCAGTTCCATATCACAATTGATTCTCACCACGATATCCGCCGCAGAGAATACCAAACCGGCTCCGAAGGCTGAATTGTAAGTCTTCAGAAAGGTGAGATAATCTATCCATTTGCTCACCGCCTCTAATTTACGCTGCAAATCCACCTTGGTTTCCTTACGGGTAAAAAAGAAGTAGCCATCGCCTGCTTCCAGATGGAATCCGATGCCCTGGTAGTACTCATCATATTCTGACTGATAGTCTTCTATGGCATCATAATACCGCTTGATTTTTGCCTGAACACTGTTGTTGGATATGAATCCACCCCTGCTCAGGATATTAAAGATTTCTTCTGTATAATTCAATTTATTCATTGTTCTGTCGTCTTATTTTATCCAGATTTTATCTGGAAAGAAAGCATTCTTATCTCGGGAGAATCGTATCATTATCTCGGGAGAATCATCGGATATTCTACTCCATCCGATTCTGCATAATTACCCGTAAACTTCAACTTATCCACATATTGCGAAGCTATCTGGCAAAAATACACGAGCTTATCTTCCCGGCTTTGTTTCTTATCATAGTGATAATTCATGACGAAAGCAAAGAGATGGGTACTCGATGCCGAGAAGGCATTATAGATTTCCTGCAGATTCACCGCCTCCAACTTCTGCCTGTTACCTTTGAGATAATCATCGGGGATAGGTTCTGCCAAAGAATCGAGCCGGCGGCCTTTCCTCTTTTTCAGATTTTCAGAAAGAATGCTGATGCATTGCAGAGCCTCATCGGATGTGCGAAGATTATCTATCGACAACTTGATGTAATACTTGGGTTGCGGTTCCATCCAAACGGCATTCCGGGTGGCAATAACCTGTCTTATATCCGTAGCCTCTTCCCAGCGGAACTGGTCTTTCAGATATTTCAGTTTTTTCACCTTTTCGAAGATGCGGTTCTGATAATCTATCATATTGAGGTACTGGATAATCTGGCGTTCTATCTCCAGCAGATTATGATAAGACTCGTTGAGCTGCAGGCGCACATCATTCACCACGTTTTTCATCTGCACATCCATCGCCATGGAGAAGAAGACGGGCTGATCGGTATCTATCACCCGTTCGCTCTCGGTGATGAGCTGAGATATGTTCTTCAACTTCTCGCTCAGTCGCTGGAGTTTCGTTTTCTTGATTTCGTAATTAGGCTCATTCTTATAAGTATTATCCATATTACGCTTCAAATCCAACACATTTCGAACGGTGGCAAGAGCTATGGTCTGCAGACACCGGCGCACCTCCTTAAGATACTTATATTTTCGGGTATCGTTATTTTCCTTGAGATAATAGTCGATATTCTCATTCAACACAGAGATGTAATCACGCACAGAAGAAACATTGATTTCCTCGTTCACTTCCAGCACATCCTCGAAGAACTTCTGATACACGTCTTCCATCTCCAGACAGTCGCCCGTATCACGAATCACTCCATTTTCTATCAAATATCGGATGCGCTCCTCCTTGTATTCGGTCATTTCCAAGGCATAGTCATAACGAAACTGAAGGGAATGTCGCTTGGCAAACATCTCCTTCAGCAAAACCTTTTCCCGGTCAAGAGTTTTAATCAATTCATCTATAGAATGGAAAGTACCCATTGGTTTGTCATTTAAATATCTATTTTTATTTTTCGGTGCTAAATTACTTATTTTTTATAGAACAGCCAAATTTTCATAGCACTTTTTTGTCTGAATTACGATAATTTGATAAAAACATGCAATTGCAAAGAGGAGAGTTTTTACTTTTCTTAGCTTTATAAGCCAAAAAAGTATAAAATTGGGGCTATTTATATAGTACAATCAAATAAAATCACTATTTTTGCAAAGACAATAACCAATTGAAGAGGTGTGTCATCATGAGTCATAAATAATAATAAACTTATAAAAAGATTAAATTAAAATGGCAAACAAGACATTCAACATTTATTGTGACGAGAGTTGCCACCTAGAACATGACCACAAAACATATATGTTGCTAGGTAACATCAGTTGTGCGTATCCACAAGTAAAAAGACACTCCGAGCGCATAAAAGAACTCAAGAAAAAGCATCATTTTTATGCTGAAATTAAGTGGACCAATGTATCTCCTTCAAAACTTCCTTTTTATATAGAACTTATAGACTACTTCTTTGATACAGATTTAAAATTCCGTACAGTAGCCGTACGTAAGGAAAAGATTATGTGTAAAGAACACCAAATGACATTTGATGATTTTTACTACAAAATGTATTACCAGTTACTGAACCATAAGGTCGATTCGGAATATCATTATAATGTATATCTTGACATAAAAGACACATGGTCAAACACAAAAGTCACAAAATTGCAGGACATTCTAAACGTAAAGTATGGAGTATTCCAAAAAGTACAATGCATCCGTTCAGAAGAAAGTCTTCTGTTACAGCTAACAGATTTATTAATGGGTGCTATCTCGTACGAAATTAATGTTCAAGAAAAAAAAAGCAGTGCAAAAGAAAAGGTCATAGCACAAATTAAAAAACACTGCCCTGACTTATCACATACAAATTCATCGAATAAGTTGAACCTCTTTTTTATAAATTTGAAATAATGTACAATCTTTTAAAGCAATATAATGCCCTTCTCGAAGTAGATTCTATGAGTCCAGCGCAAAGAACAATCTCTTTGCGAGGCGTATTCAATAGAGATATACAAAATAATAATAAATTCTCATTTCGAGAAAAGAAGATCTATCCAATTCCTAAGGAAGGAATGGACAAACTGGAAATGTTATTTTGGCATTTAACGACAAAGGTAGTTGATTATTCAACTAACCACAGAGAATATGACAAAGCAAGAAGTGTTCGTTTACATTGGATAAAGTATCATATAGAAGAGCATAAAAAAGATAATATGCTGATCTTCTCAACAAAAAACGGACGCGAAAAAAGGACGTACATATATGATAAGACAGAACAATACGTAATTGTACTTGAGCCCAAAGAGGCAAAAAGAATCGACTCTGAGGAAAAAGAACATCCCTATTATTATTACTATTTGCTTACAGCCTATAAGCTGGAAGGAAAGGATAAAAAACGTAATAAGATAGAAAAGCTATATGAACGTAGATTGCCTTCTGTCTTATAAAACAGCAAAGGACGCAAGGCATCTTGGCCTAACGTCCTTCGATTTCCTTCCTTCAAATGATGGATGAACTCTGCCGCAAAGTTACGAGTTTTTCCGTTACAAACAAAGATTAAATACCTTTATTTTCGTTAATGTTAACGAATTTAACTTATTATGTAAAATTAAAATGAATATCAAGGAGAATTATCAACAATATGTAAGCCGATATGCTTCTGAGGTAGCTGCCTTGAAGCATAAGAATACAGGATTTATAACGGGCGAGCTGCTAGCTTTTGGCGGCATCCTCGCTTTTCTAATCTGCTATTTCGCATTGGATGGGGATACACAGAACTATCTGTTGGGGGCGGCGTTGTGCCTGATTGCCTATCTGGGAATCAGACGACTTGACGACAAGAACAAGGAGAAGATAGAGCATCTTTCGGCTTTGCTCAAGGTTTATCAGGACGAAATCAAGGCTTGGGAGGGCGATTTCTCACCTTTCGAAACGGGCGATTCCTATCAGAATCCGCAGCATTCTTATTCCTTCGACCTCGATGTCTTCGGCAAGAGTTCGCTGTTCAACCGCATCTGCCGAACCATCACATCGGGCGGTTCGGAGGCACTCGCCAGGAATCTTACCCGGGAAACGCCTCTGAATATGGAAGATATCAAAAGAAGAAGAGATTTGCAGAAGGAATTGGCGGGAGAAGGCGAAAACTGGCGAATGGAATTCCTGGCACTTGGCGAAAAGAACAGAAGCCAAACTGCGGATGGCAAAATGGTGAATGGCAAGATGAAGAAGATTGATTCAGCTGCGGTGGTGGATGCGATGCAGAAGGTTTCGAAGATGGAGGTGCCGGCATGGTTTGGATCTCCGGTTTCGCTCGTTATCGGATGGCTGATGATTATCGGAGTCATCGGTTCCGTGATTCTATCGATATGCGATATGGTTTCGGTGGATTTCGCCCTGTGGTGGGTGTTGGTTCAATACATGGTGGTATTCTTCGTCTGCAAGCAGACACTTGACAAGATAGACAGCAATGGCGGCAAGCTTCGCCATCAGCTCATCGCCTATGCTCAGATACTTCAGCTTATCAACAGGCGCAATTTTCATAGCGAATTAGGCAAGGAGATGCAGGATTCCCTGGCAGATGCCCTGCCTTCCTTTGCCCAACTGGAAAAGATATTGAAGGGGTATGACAGAAGAGGCAACTTCCTGGGTCTTTTCTTCACCGATGCCTTCATGCTGAGCGATTTCTTCCTGGTTCGCAGTTTCCTGAAATGGAAGAATACCTATATGGTGAAGATGGAGGAATGGATGCATATCATCAGCGAGATGGATGCAATGGTTTCGATGGCGAATTTCCGATATAATCATCCGGAGGCGGAAGAGGCGGAGTTTGTTTCGGGAAGTCCGGAAATCGTTTTCGATGGAAAGAATCTCTATCATCCTTTCCTGGGTGCCAAGGCGGTGAAGAATGATTTCAACATCAAGGATGACAACTATTATATCATCACCGGAGCTAACATGGCGGGAAAGAGTACCTTCCTCCGTTCGCTGGGTGTGAACTATATCCTGGCGATGGCGGGTATGCCGGTGTTTGCGGATCAGCTGAAGATTTCCCGTTTCAGATTGTTCTCGAGTATGAGAACCACCGATGATCTTACGCATGGCATTTCTTATTTCAATGCAGAATTGATCAGATTGGAGGAACTTCTGAAGTTCTGCAAGGAAAGTGCAGAGGGAATGTTCTGCAAGGAAAGTATAGCGGGCAATAAGGAATCACTCCGAACGCTGATTATTCTGGATGAGATTCTGAAAGGAACGAATTCATTGGATAAGCTGAATGGTTCGAGAAAGTTCCTCGAAGCCATCGCCAAGCAACCGGTGAGCGGCATCATTGCTACCCACGATTTGGAACTTTCCAAGATGGAGAATGATGCATCAGGAAAATTCCACAACTATTGTTTCGAGATAGATTTGGGCACGGATGTTACCTATACTTATAAGATACAGAAGGGTGTGGCAAGAAACCAGAATGCTACCTTCTTGCTGAATAAGATTCTGGAGAAATATTAGAATAAAAAGGGAAACTCCCGATAATTTGATCAGTTTCAAATTATCGGGAGTTTTCCTTTTAAATAATACATTATAACTCAACGCTATCCAGGCGGAATTTCAGCAAGCCGGCTGGTACCTTTACCATTACCTCATCACCTGCTTTCTTACCCAGAAGGGCCTTGGCGATAGGCGACTTGATAGAGATTTTTCCACTATGCAAATCAGCCTCGTGAGGATTTACGATAACATAACTCATGCTGCACTTGTTGGCGAGATTGGTAATCTTAATCTTGCTCAACAAGCCAACGGTATCGCTCTTCAGGCGTGACTTGTCGATGACACGGGCATTCTCCAAGACCTTCTGCTTGAAGCTGATGCGACTCAAAAGCTTGCCCTGCTCACGCTTGGCAGCATGATACTCGAAATTCTCACTGAGGTCACCCTTGTCGCGAGCCTCAGCAATTGCATCGCGAACGGCTGGCAACTCTACGTTAACCATGTGTTGAAGTTCGGCCACGAGCTCATCGTAGCCTTCTTGAGACATATATTCCATTTTTCCTATTTTCTTAATTATCTATTTATCTTATTGTTCTTAAGAATGATGATTTTTAATTTCGGGGTGCAAAGTTACTAGTAAAACATGAAATCACCAAACTTTTTTAGTGAAAAAATTGAGAATCCTTTGTTTTTGCCAATGGCAAAGGCTTTTCAAATCATTATTTTTAGGTATTGCAGAGGTCGGAAAATATCACTAACTTTGCAGCCCAATTATAAAAGCATTAAAAGAAAAGATAATGAGAGATAAAAAGAACAAACATTTCACATGGAAGAAATACCACCGATGGTTCGGACTTATACTATCCGTCTTCATGCTAGTATTCTGTGTATCGGGCATCATCCTGAACCATCGCCAGCTCTTTGCCGATTGCGATATAAGTAGGAGCTGGATGCCTCCGGCTTATCATATCCAGAACTTCAATAACGGCGTTATCAAGGGTTCCATCAAGGCATCTGATGATTCCGTTTTGGCCTATGGCTACGGCGGCATCTGGCTTACGGATTCAAAAATGAAAAGCTGGAAAGATTTTAACAAGGGATTACCCAAGAACGTGGATGGCAGAAATATCCGAAACATGGTGCAGACGAAGGATGGAGAAATCTGGTGCGCTGCCATGATGGATGTTTATCGCTTCACCGGAAAGGAATGGAGAAGATTTCCATTACCCGATAATCATGAGAGAATCGCTGATATTACATTGACCAAAGATAGCACGAGCCTCATCGCCATGACCCGCTCTGCCGTGTATGAAATATCAGGCAAGAAGATGAAAACTGCTAATGATAAGATAGATGCTGCAAGCGAAAATCTGATGGCAACCCGAAAGATCATCGGTCAACCAGAAGGCTTTACCCCGATGGTTACCCTCTTCAAAACCGTTTGGCATCTGCATAGCGGTGCTTTCTTCGGATTAACTGGCAGATTGATAGTGGATGCCATCGCCATCGTACTCATCATCCTTTCGATTACGGGCATCATCCTCTTTATTCTGCCTTACCGTATTCGCCGACAGAAGCGTTTGCAGGCAAGAGAAAGAATGGTGAAGCTTGGCAAACAGATGGTTTTCAATGCAAAATGGCACAACAAACTGGGATATGCCACCATCATCCTGACGCTTTGGATTTCCATTACCGGCATGTGCCTCCGCCCACCTTTGATGGTGCCGCTTGCCATGAACAAGACCACAGAAAAAGTGAAGGATGGAAATGTCTGGCACGATAAGCTTCGCGCCATCCGATGGGATGCAGCAGAGGGCAACTGGCTTGTTTCTACCTCAGAAGGTTTTCTGCGTGTAGATGAGCATTTCCAGCATCAACCTACCTTATTAAATAAGGAGAAGACACCAAAGGTAAGTCCGATGGGAGTTACCGTTTTCGAGAGCGACGGCAAAGGTGGTTGGCTGATTGGTTCTTTCAGCGGCATGTTCCGCTGGTATCCGGAGAAGAACCTGATAGTGGATTATTTCACGGGGAAACAGAATATCGAAAAGTCGATGATTCCGATTTCAAACCATCTGGTTAGCGGTTATTCCAAGGACTTCTTTGGAGGAAAAGAAGTGATTTTCGATTATAGCAAAGGGGCGAGCTTAGGTGAAACAGCATCTACCCCAGAGTTGCTTTCAGCCATCCCTATGTCGCTTTGGAATGTGGCATTAGAACTCCATGTGGGTAGATGCTATTCTCCATTCTTAGGTCCTCTTTCCGACCTTTTCGTCTTCATCTCCGGCTTGCTGATTACGCTGGTTTTGCTTTCCGGCTATATCATATTAAAAAGGAGAAAGAAGAAAGGGCAAAAGCATTTATAAATCATTGGTATATAAAGCTTTTGCCCTTACAGGGCGACATTCTTGCTTATGCGTAACCCAGGGCGCTGCCCTGGGCTAGGAGCTTCTGCCCTTTCAGGGCGTGTAGAGTTTTAATAATACCTTTTATTCTCCCCAAACTTCCTCAGAAATCTCTCTAACCAAATCAATCTTTGCCCATTGCTCAGCATCGGTCAGTTTATTGCCGATCTCGCAAGAGGCGAAGCCGCATTGAGGACTGAGACTTAAGCGATTGAGAGAAATATACTTGGCAGCTTCGTGGATTCTGGCGATAACCGTAGCCTTATCCTCCAACACTGGAGATTTGGAGGTTACCAAACCCAGAACCACCTTCTTGCCATCTGCCACATATTTCAATGGTTCGAAACCGCCCGAACGCTCATCGTCATACTCCAGATAGAAGGTATCCACATCCTCATGAGCAAACAGATAAGGAGCTACGGCATCGTAGGCACCTTTGGTGGCATAGCAGGAATGATAATTGCCTCGGCATACGTGGGTGTTGATGGTCAACCCCTCCGGTTTGCCCTCGATGGCAAGGTTGTTCACCTTCAGATATTGCAGAGCTTCCTGTTCAAGGGTGAACCCGTTGCCCACCTTAGCCTTCCAGTAATCGCTATCCACAATCATTCCCCAGGTGCAATCATCCAGCTGGATGGTGCGGCAACCAGCTGCATAAATCTCCTGGAAGAAGGTGCGATAAGCCTGGGCAATATCCTCAATCAGCTGGGTGGTGTTAGGATAGAACTTGCGGGTGTTCTCGGCATTCTTGCCACGAAACAGTTCCGCAAGGAACTGTGCTGGAGCTGGAACCGTCTGCTTTGCCTCGAAGATATACTCGCCCTTGGCATCCAACTCCTCAAACTTCTTCACAAACAGGAAATCCTTGATAAAAGGATGATTCTCGCCGGTAATCTTGCCGGTCAGTTGGATAGAACCCTTGGTTGTCTCCTCGCCATGAAACTGGTAGCCATGCTCCAGTTCGATATGTTCCACACCATTGAAACCCCACATAAAGTCGAGATGCCAATAGCTGCGGCGAAACTCGCCATCGGTGATATAAGGCAGGCGATGCGCCTTCTGCTGCTTGATGACCTCAGTAATCAGACGGTCTTCGATGCTGCGAAGGTCGGTGGCAGAAATCTTGCCATCAGCAAACTTGGCTCTTGCTTCCTTCAACTCTGCAGGGCGCAAATAGCTGCCCACTGCCTCAAAATGTATATTTCTTACGTTACTCATTATTTTATCTCCTATATTTTTAAATGGTGAATGACTCTTAATATCTTTTTTATGATGAATGACTCTTGATTTGCCATCATCTGATGATGAACGGCTCTTTGCATCCGGAATTGCGAGTGCAAAGGTAAGAAGAAGAAAATTATCTGCCAAATATTCTTCGCAATTCAGAAAAATATGCTATCTTTGCAGCGTATTTAGAAAATCAGCAGAATATTATTCTGCAAAAATAAACAAAAAACAGAAACAAAGGAACAATGGCTACAGAAGAAAATCTCGACGAAATCGATATCAAGATACTCAAGTTGTTGCAGCAGAACTCCCGACTCACCGTGAAGGAACTTGCCGCAAGAGTACACCTCTCCCCTTCTCCCACCTTCGAGCGACAGAAGCGACTGGAGCGTGAGGGATACATCCAGCGATATGGAGCGATAGTGGATCATCACAAGATGGGACACAACGTGATTGTGCTCTGCAATATCCGATTGAAGCAGCACACCCACGACTTGATTCAGCAATTCATGGATACCGTACAAACCATCGACCAGATAACGGAATGCTACAATACCACCGGCGATTACGACTTCCAGATCAAGGTGTATGCCCGCGATATGAAAGCCTATCAGGACTTCATGCTCAACACCCTGGGAAACATCGACTGCATCGGAAGCCTCCACAGCATCATCGTGATTGGAGAAATCAAGGATTCGCATTATATTCCCGTAGCAAAATAAGGAGAAACGTTATGACAGTAAAAAGAATTTCAATAATATGCCTGTTTATTTCCATGCTTTTCTGCCTTCCATCCAAGGCACAGAAGCCGGGAGATATCGTCAGCGAGCAAACCATCAGAAAACTGGGAGAGAAGCATTTCTTCTCCATTTCCCCCATTCCTGATGATATTTTCCGCCTGATGCAGGGGAAGACGTATAAGAAGAACTGCACCGTAAAAAGAAGCGAACTGCGATATCTGCAATGCCTGCATGTGGATAAGGACGGCAGGAAGATAGTGGGAGAAATGGTGGTGAACAAGGCGATAGCGGCAGATGTACTCGATATTCTCAAAAAGCTCTACGAGGCGAAATATCCGATAGAGCGAATGAGACTCATCGACTATTGGGATGCCAATGACGAAAGGGCGATGAGAGCCAACAACTCATCCAGCTTCAACTTCCGCTTCATCTCGCATACCCATACCGTTTCGAAGCACGGCAAGGGACTTGCCATCGATATCAACACGCTCTATAACCCCTATCACAAACGGCTGAAAAACGGCAAGGATGTGGTGGAGCCAGCCACGGCACGCCCCTATCTCGACCGCAGCAAGCATCATGTTTACATGATTAAAAAAGGCGACCTCTGCTACCGCCTCTTCAAGGCAAAGGGATTCAGATGGGGAGGCGACTGGAAGCACAGCAAGGATTACCAGCATTTTGAGAAATAGAAAAAGAAAAGCCTCGAAAGCAAGAAAGCAAGAGAAACTTCGAAAATACATAAAAAAAGGCTATGCTGTTATTGCATCAGAACGAGCAATAGGGCATAGCCTTTTATTATCCGAACCTATCTTAACCTTTTTATATAACAAATAATCCAATCAGGAGATACAATCTGAAAATTTACAACGAATCAGGTGTACCAGATTGAATTATATTCTCTGCGCTCATCTTCCTCATTATAGAGGTTCTCATACTCAAGGCCCCTAGCCTCGAATTCTTCCAATGTCTGTTTCATAATAGTTCCTCCCATGCTTTTGATGTTAATAATCTGCCTTTACAACCGCAAAGATACAAAAAAAACAGGCTCGCCGTGTCAATTATTCAGAAAAGTTTTGTAATTTTGCACCATCATTGCACAATAGGCTCAAAAAGTGCAAAACATTCTCTGTATCAGAGCATATTCAAACTTTAAAAAAAGAAGTAAAATGAAGAAACTATATAGATTAGATGCATGGCATCAATTGCTAGCATTACGGTTCAAATCATTGAAGTGGCGCCATGGGGTACTGATAGCATTGCTCATCCTCGTTACCCTAACGAAGATGATTCCGCTTTGGGGATTCATCTACACCACCCGCATCTATCCCGTCATCGGCACCCTTCTCTCGCCCATCTCGGGATTCTTCCCCTTTGCCGTGGGCGATATCTTCATCGCCCTCAGCATCACCTGGGTTATCCTCTATCCTATTTACGAGATAGGATTGAGGAAGAAGAGGGTTTTCGGAAGAGTGGCGGAGTATCTGCTGTGGGTGTATGCCTGGTTCTACATCGCCTGGGGATTGAACTATTCACAGCCGAACATCTATTATAGAATAGGCATGAAACCAGTAGAAGTATCGAAAGCCAAATTTAAGAAATTTGCCTATCAATACGCAGATAGCCTCAACGCTCTAAGCAATGCATCTCTCAGCAATGCCAGGAAGAGCATTTCCCCTGATAGCATCGTGGATGATGCCTTGAAGAACCGGGTGCGGGATGCAGTTTTGAAGGAATATAATAAAATAGGATACCGGGAAGGCATCAACAAGCCTTTCAACCAGCATCCACATGCCAAGACGATGGTGTTCACACCCCTCAGCTCGATGGCTGGCGTAACCGGAAGCATGGGACCGTTCTTCTGCGAATTCACCCTTAACGGTGATATTCTCGCCCACGATTATCCAGCCACCTACGCCCACGAATTTGCCCATTTCCTGGGCGTAGCCAACGAGGGCGAGGCGAATTTCTACAGTTACATCGTGTGCACGGCATCGGCAGATAAGCAGGTGAGATTCAGCGGATATTACCACATTTTTTTCCATGTATTGAACAATGTTTTTGATATTCTTGGCGAAAAGGAGGGAGAAAGATTCCTGAAACATATCCGTCCCGAGATTATCCAGCGGGCAAGAAACGACCGCCACTACTGGCTCAGCAAGCGATGCAAGGCATTGGATGCCGCCCAGGATTTCATCTTCGAACTCTATCTCAAGGGCAACCATGTGGCGGAAGGCAGGAAGAGCTATTCAGGCGTTATCGGCTTGATACTAACATGGAATGAAAAGAAAGAAACGATTCTGAAATACAAAAATTCAAGAAACTGAGATAATACAAAAGCAAGAAACTGAGATAATGCAAAAGACGGTTGGTCAACATTCTTGAACCAACCGTCATTCGCATATACCTGAATAGAAAGTAAAATCTTAAATTTGCTTTGTGTTTCCAAAGACGTTTCTGAAAAAACACATTATTTCTTCTCTATCCCTGTTGACCTAGCTTTTTTCCAGGCATAGGCTTACCATTCTTGCCCATACCCTTGCGCAGACCTTTCTGAGCAAATCGTTTCTTCATCTGTCGTTCTATCTCATAAACCCGCTGAATCTGCTGCTGAGTCAAGAACTGAGAATACTTTTTGTAGTATTTCTGACGGATGTTGAGAATCTTCTCGCTCATCTCAAAACGCTGCTTAATCTCCTGCTCTGTCTGAGCATCTGTCTTTACTTCGCCTTTCTTATGATGAGGGCGAGGTCCTAATGCCCAAACCTCTTTCTGGCACTGGGTATAGGTGCCAATAAACTTAGAACTGGTCTTGTCATCAAGACCCAAATCGTGAGCAATATATTGTGCCTGCTTTTCAGCCAACTGTTCACGAGTGAGGCGCTGTTTCTGATTAGGCGCCTGTGCAAATACACTTGTAGAAACGGTCATCATTGTGACAACCATCATCAAAATACCTAAAATCTTTTTCATAATTCACCTTAATTTATATATTTCACCTTATTTTATATATTCCACCTTATTTTATATATTATAGAATCTATATAATTATATTCTTGAATCCGTTTATTCATCAAGAAATACATCCTCCTGATAGACATTGAGCAAATAAGCCTGATCAGCAGGAGACAACTGAGCGAAAGCCTGATCTACCGCTTGCATCTCATTATCTGCCTGAGATGGCAGAGAAGAATGAGGCGCAGCGAAATCGATGTTGAGTATCAGGAGTACTGCCACCGATGCTGCCACTGCCATTGCAGCCGCCCATATCACCTTCATCAGAGGTCGCTTCTTCGGCTGTTTCCTGACAGGTTTCGGTTTGTCACCCTTCACCTGTTCCAGGATATTGGCTTCCATCTCCTTGAAGAATCCTTCTGGCGTTGAGTAAGGCATCCGCTTACCCACCTGGTCGAAGTTGAACTTTCCGGTTTTATTGAAATCAAAATTTGTATCCATATTCTTTTCCATTTTGAATAACCATTAAAAAACTCATAGAACTCTCACTTAATCGTTCGAATTCATGTACTTGATAATTTTCTCCTTGGCAATATGATAGCTTGCCTTGATACTGGTTGGCGTGGAATCCGCAACCTTCGCTATTTCGTCGAACCCGAGTTCGTCGTAATATCTCATATTGAATGCCAACTGCTGCTTGGGCGGAAGCAAAAGAATAGCCTTCTGCAGTTTCACCGCCACCTTATCATCAAAGTCGATATAATTATCGCCTTGAATCAGGTTGACACCTGTGGTTTCCGATTCTATAGAAACAACTTCCTGTCTCCGTTTGCTGATAATCCTAAGAGCCTCATTCGTGGCTATGCGATAAATCCAGCTTCTCAGAGAGCAATCGCCCCGATAGTTGCCGAACGAGCGATAGATTCTCACAAAGGTTTCCTGCGAGGCATCCTGCGCATCATCGTGCGAAACCACCAGTCGGCGAATATGCCAATATACGTTTTCCTGATATTTCGCCATCAGCATCCGAAATCCGTTCTGTGGATTTTCCTTCAGCGCTTCCATAATGCCTTTGTCATTTATACTCATATTCGTTTTATTTCTTGAACGTTACGATTATATGACCATTCAAAATGGGAAAAGTAAAAAGGCGGGATACTTTTTTTTCGATACCAGCTTAATTTCTACTTCTCTTTTCTCTTTTAATATCATAGAGAAGAGAAAAAAAGGAGCTATTCCTTCGGTTTCTCAAAGAAAAAGTATATATTTGCAAACGAATTGCGGATATCAAAAAGATATATCGATATGAAGAAAGAAAAGAATTTTTCAGAAAAGGATTTTTCGGAAAAGATAGAGACATCGGATAAGAAGGCATTGGAAAGCTTATCGGATGATGAGATTCTGCAGGGATTCAAGGATGCCGATGCCAGAATAGTGAGGGAGTATTACTACGGATACTGCCGGGTGGCTTATTGCATCTACGATAAGCGATACGACCTGCAGAACAAGCCGGGTATGGATTTCTTCTCGCTGGCTCACGAATACTATCTCTATCTCTGCGAACACGACTTCAAGCCGCTGGAAGACAGGAAGCCGAGCATGTCGCTCAAAACATGGATGGTAAACGGCTTCCGGTTCCTGCTGCTGGATAAGTTGAAGGAGGTGGTGAAGGAGCACCGTTTCGAGAGTTTCGAGGCAAGGCAGGAAAGCCGCAAGATGCAGTTTGACGTGACCGACAACCAGTTTGAGCACGATCTTTACCAGACGATAGAAGACATCGGCAATTTCTATTATGGCCGAGACAGCAAGAACAGCATCATCCTAAAGATGCTCTATATAGAGGGATTCAGGGGCAAGGACGTAGCCGCACAGTTGGGCATATCCCATTCCGCCGTCACCCAGCGTTGCCAGAAGATGATGCACGATGTGGTGATTCCTTATTTCAAGAGATACTTCGACGCATCGGAATACGGAAGCTATCTGTCGTTTGCAGAGGAAGACACATCTGTTTCAAGTGCTCCTAAGATGTCTATGCCGGGAATGAGTTCTATGTCAAGAATGAGTTCTACACCGGGAATGATGGCAGAATGCAAGTGCTGCGAGGAAGCGGCAGATAATGGCAATAACATATTTAATAACATATTTAATAATAAGAAGAATATGGAAGATATGAAGAAGGGAAGAATCACTCCTCGCTGGATTGATTCATTGAAGGAGAACGAGGTATTTGTGTTTGGCAGCAATCTGGCTGGCATGCATGGTGGTGGTGCTGCCCGCATTGCCCGATTACATTTCGGTGCCGTCATGGGCAAGGGTGTAGGATTGCAAGGTCAGAGTTATGCCATTCCTACGATGCAGGGCGGCGTGGAAACCATCCGTCCATACGTGGATGATTTCCTCGACTTTGCCAAGCATCATCCCGAAATGCATTTCCTGGTAACCCCAATAGGTTGCGGCATCGCCGGCTTCGAAGCCGAAGACATCGCCCCATTGTTCGAGAGGGCAAAGGAGATGAAGAACATCAGCTTGCCGGAAAGTTTCTGGGAGGTGATAGAGTAAAGGTTTAGGAAAATTATCAAACAAAGTTAGGAAAATTATCAAATTAATGTTAGGAGCAATAATAGGAGATATTGCTGGCTCAAAATATGAGTTCAACAATACGTTTGATTATGATTTCGAGATGTTCGGCGAGGGATGCGACTTCACCGATGATACCATTTGTACGGTGGCGATAGCCGATGCGATTCAGAACGGGCGAAGCTATCAGGAAAGCCTGCTGGATTGGTGCCGCCGCTATCCTTCTCCAAAAGGAGCGTATGGCGGAAGATTCGCAGGGTGGATTCGTTCTCTTGATCCGCAGCCATATAATAGTTTTGGCAATGGTTCGGCAATGCGAGTATCGCCGGTAGCTTGGCTCTTCGATGATCTGTCGCAGGTTTTGGAAGAGGCAGAGAAAACGGCTCTTCCTACTCATAACCATCCCGAAGGAATCAAGGGAGCCCAAGCCGTGGCTCATGCCATCTGGCATTTCCGCAAGAGCAAGGAAAGCCATTTGCCAGATGATGAAGCAATGAAAGCCTTCAAGAATATCGCCCGCAGCTATTATGAGGATTTCGATACACGAGATTATCCGAAAGGCAAGTTCGATGAAACCTGTATGGATGCCGTGCCATTATCTTTCGATATTCTTTCAAAAGCCTCATCCTTCGAGGATGCCATCCGCCTAGCCATATCTCATGGCGGCGATAGCGATACCATCGGAGCCATCGTTGGCTCCATCGCCGAAGCCCGATTTGGTATTCCACAAGATATAAAAGAGAAGGCTATCAGTTATCTGACGGATGATATGAAAGATGTTATTGGTAACTGAACTTTCGCAAATGGCATCCTACCGGCCCCAAAGGGGACCGGAGGTTACTTACAAAACTTAAAAACCAAAATATATTTTCCCTTAAGGCTAATTATATTTTCCCTTAAGGCTAAATATTTTTAGGCTTAAGGGAAAATAATCCCTGCCTACTTCACGGATATTCCTTTCTAAATCCAAGGCTTCGCAGGAATTGACAGAGGACGTAATCTAGCTTTTCTACTTCACACTACATGATTATGCAGAACAATTCAGTACTGGAAAAATCTTATATAAACGATTTTCACCGTCAGAGCAGCTTGGCTGCGTTAAAGGGGGAACAATACATGTTATAGCATCCTTACTTGCGGGAGCAGAAGTTGGCGCAAATCAACTCACTGCGCCAGAACACAGTTTCAAAAGAGAACAGCAACTTGGAAAGATCCAAGAAAAACGCATAGAAAGCTGGGCGAAAAAGGCAGGATGCTGGGTAGATGACACTAGCGTCTACAACGATTAATATAAAAAATAGCAAAAGCAGCACGATTTATCATGCAGCTTTTGCTATTCCCATTTTATTTAGTTTACTCGCTTGCAGGTAATTCTCTGCTTATACTGAGGTCCATCCTTTACTTCTCCTCAAAGTAACTACCCGCTTCCATCTTGCAATCCATCGCACGGCACTTGTTATAGCGCTCCCTGGCTCTGTTTTCTCTAGCAAACATCGCCTTGGTGCCAGCCTCATCTTCTGAAAACTGGAGGTGGTTGTCGATACCCATACCATGAGCTATGTTCTCCACATCAAGGTCATCGGTGCCGATGAAGGTAAAAGTCCAGTTCTGCTTCTTCAGTTTTTCTATGAGGTTCTTGATCATCTTCAGATCATACTCCTCGCTGCAGTTCTCCTCACCATCCGTAATGATGGTAACCAACACGCTGTCATCCTCGGTGGTCAGGGCGTTGATCTTGGCGATACCCATACCGATGGCATCATAAAGCGGGGTGCCGCCACATGGATTGTAATCCCTTGACTTCAATGGGTTGGCATGGCGGGCAGACACATTATCATAGAACAGCTTCTTGTGGGTGCTGTCGAAGGTGATGAGCGTTACACGCTGCTCCATGTTCAGATGCGTCTTCTGCATTTTCTGAATCGTGGTCAGGGTCTCGTTGATGCCCACCAGTGCCTGGCGCTCGATAATACTCATGCTGCCACTCTCATCTACGACCAAAAGATTGAATACTCGTTTCATAACTTGTTTCTCCTATTTATTTTAATTGTTCAACATAATTTTATAAGCAAGAAGAACTATTCCCTGCTTCTATTTATCCCTTTAAAGAAAGAATAGAGGGAAAAATTAAGAAAAGGTACATAAAAAATTTGCTTGTATCGTTATTTTTTGTAATTTTGCAGAAAATAAGGAACAAGCGTATGAATAATATGAAATATCCGATAGGCATACAGAGCTTTGAGAAAATCATCACAGAAGGATATCTTTATATAGATAAGACTCAGATGATTTATGATATGGTAGAAAATGGCAAGATTTACTTTCTGAGTCGTCCCAGACGATTTGGAAAGTCACTCCTCGTTTCTACACTTGAATGCTATTTCCAAGGAAGAAAAGAACTGTTCAAGGGCCTAGCCATTGATAATCTGGAAACCGACTGGAAGCAATATGCGGTATTCCACCTTGACTTCAATGGCAAGGATTTCACACAAGCAGGTCAGCTGGAGAAGACGCTGATTGATTTCGTTGAATCGCAGGAAGCCATCTACGGCAAGGCCCCCTTTGCTTCCACCCTCGGCGACAGATTCATTGGCGTACTGAGAAATGCCCACGAAAAAACAGGACTTCGCGCCGTTGTCCTTATTGATGAATACGACAAGCCTCTGCTAGACGTATTGGATTCTACACTGAAAACAACCGATGCAGATGGCAACGAGCGGCTGTTGGAAGATAGGCATCGGGAAATTCTGAAAGGTTTCTACAGTGTATTCAAGGCTGCCGATAAAGACCTACAATTCGTTCTGCTTACAGGAGTTACCAAATTTTCGCAAGTAAGCGTATTCAGCGGTTTCAACCAACCCGAAGATATCAGCCTTTCTGCCCACTTCGATACACTCCTCGGCATTACAGAAGACGAGTTGCGCTCTACCTTTTCACAGCAAATTGCAGAAATGGCTGAGGAATATGATGTTTCAAAGGAAGAAATACTGATAAAACTGAAACGCCAGTTTGACGGCTACCATTTCAGTCGCAGGATGCGAGGCGTATATAATCCTTTCAGCATCTTGCGTGCCTTCAAGGAAATGCTCATCGACGACTATTGGTTCCAAACGGGTTCACCCACCTATCTGGTTCGCCTGCTAGCTCATAGCGATGAAAACATCAACGAACTGGTGGGAAAATATTATCCTACCAAGGATTTCGACGACTATAAGGCAACCATAGAACGCCCTTTGCCGATGATATATCAAAGCGGATATCTGACCATCAAGGGATGGTCAAGGAATACCAATTCCTATCTGTTGGATTTTCCGAACGATGAAGTTAGAAGGGGATTCATCAGTTTGCTGGCAGCAGATTATCTGAAGCCAAAAGTTTCACCAGATTCCTGGGTTCTACAGGTAATCGAAGCATTGGGAAAGGGAGAATGCAAAAAGCTGCATCAGCTGATGGTTTCTTTCTTTGCCAGCATCCCTTATTCCCAGCGAAGAAAAGATGATGAACGTGAGAAGGAGCGTTATTTTCAATATACATTCTATCTGGTATTGAGGATGATCAGCTCCTATACCATCTTCATCGAAAAAGAGCAGAGCGAAGGAAGAGTAGATTGCATCATAGAAACCCCTCTGTACATTTATATATTTGAGTTTAAGAGGGATGGAAACGCAAGAGAAGCGCTCCAGCAAATCGAAGATATGGGATACGCCCGGGAATATTTATCAGATAAGAGAAAGATATTCAAGATAGGATGCAGTTTCTCATCAAAAACAGGAACAATAGATGATTGGGGAGAGCGTTGAATCTCTCCCCCCGATAGCATTTTATACATATATTATATAAGGAGATGAAAGAAATATTGATAGTAAGCATAGGCAGCTTCTTCGGGGGCGGCATGAGATATTGGATTTCAAAGATGGTGCAATCCTGCACGGTGATAGCCTTTCCGTTCGGAACAATGGCGGTGAATGTGGCAGGATGCCTCATCATCGGGTTTCTCTCGGGATTGAACTGGAGGGAAGGGGGATGGATGTCGCCATCTGCCAAACTGCTGCTCACCACGGGGTTCTGCGGAGGATTCACCACCTTCTCTACCTTCATGAACGAAGGGGCGGGATTGATGAAGGAGGAAAATTACCTCTATATGATGCTCTACCTATTCGGAAGCCTGGCACTGGGACTTATCGCCGTACTCGCCGGGCATTATCTGGCGAAGATTATTGCATAAAATACAAAAGATTATCGCATAAAATACAGAAGATAGGATTCCATCAGATGAAGAAATGATGAAAATTCTATCTTTTTTATTATTTTATATTTTCAAAATGCCTTAATTACGAAATTTATTCGTAAATTTGCAGAAAATAATCTGCACTCGACAATTTGAAAGCATGCTTTCATTGTAATCGTTTGCTTAATTTTTGCACCAATGAATACATTAGATACAAACAATATAAAATGGAGCGAGAATGTAATCATCGCTGATGCCGACTATATCGACCGAGTGGCTTTCGACCTGACTGTCAACTTCGAGCGAATGATCAACCGACGCATCCAGCCAGCTGACATGGCACAATGGGCAGTGTGCATCGCCCTCGACGGAGGACTCAGAGAGGGGGAGCACGAAACGCAAGTGGTGCTTATCCACGATAAGAAAGCCATTGCAATGAAGAACTTCCGCCCTTCTAACTATGAAACGGACCTCAACGCCAAGGCTTTCAAGGATGATAAGCTAGGAGAATTCATCTTCTCGTCTTATCCTACAGAGGAGAAGATGGCGGGAAAGGATGAATTCCTCGTAGAAGTGGCACGCACCGTATGCAACGCCAAGGAGGTGAAAAGGGTGATGGTGATTCCGAACTCGGAGGATGGAGACGCCTACGACCAGCTGAGAGATATGCTTCGCAAGGTAGATGACGATGACAAGCGCATCACCCTCTTCGCCATGCAACCCATGCCGGGAGGAAACTTCCGACAGGAGATTCTGGGGTACTCGCTGATGAACGCCCTCGGAATCTCGGCAAAGGAGATAAAATAAACATTAAAATAATAAACATAATAATAAAAAATAAGATTATAAATGAGTAGAGTACTTATGATTGGCGCTGGTGGCGTGGCTACCGTGGCTGCCTTCAAGATCGTCCAGAACCAGGACGTTTTCACCGAGTTTATGATTGCTAGCCGTCGCAAGGAAAAGTGCGATAAGCTGGTTAAGGATATCCATGCCAAAGGCTACAAGATGGATATTCAGACAGCTGAGGTGGATGCCGACGACGTTGAGCAGTTGAAGGCTCTCTTCAATAGCTATAAGCCTGAGCTTGTCATCAACCTCGCTTTGCCTTACCAGGACCTCACCATCATGGATGCCTGTCTGGCTTGCGGATGCAACTACATGGATACCGCTAACTATGAGCCTAAGGACGAGGCTCACTTCGAGTACTCTTGGCAGTGGGCTTACAAGGATAAGTTTGAGCAGGCAGGTCTGTGCGCTATCCTCGGTTGCGGTTTCGACCCAGGTGTATCCGGCATCTTCACCGCATACGCTGCCAAGCATCACTTCGATGAAATCGAGGTGCTCGACATCGTGGATTGCAACGCCGGAAACCATCACAAGGCTTTCGCTACCAACTTCAACCCTGAAATCAATATCCGCGAGATTACCCAAAAGGGACTCTGGTATAAGGATGGCGAATGGATTGAAACCGATCCTTTGTCAATCCACAAGCCTCTCACCTACCCTAACATCGGCCCTCGCGAGAGCTATCTGATGCACCACGAGGAGTTGGAGAGCCTGGTGAAGAACTACCCTACCATCAAGGAGGCACGCTTCTGGATGACCTTCGGTCAGCAGTATCTCACCTACCTCGACTGCATCCAGAACCTCGGTATGAGCCGCATCGACGAAATCGAATACGAGGCTCCATTGGCAGACGGTTCCGGCAAGACAGCCAAGGTGAAGATTGTTCCATTGCAGTTCCTCAAGGCCGTATTGCCTAACCCACAGGATCTCGGCGAGAACTATGATGGCGAAACATCCATCGGTTGCCGCATCCGTGGTAAGAAGGATGGCAAGGAGCGCACCTACTACGTTTACAACAACTGCAAGCACCAGGAGGCTTACAACGAAACCGGTATGCAGGGCGTCAGCTACACCACTGGTGTGCCTGCCATGATTGGTGCTATGATGTTCCTCAAGGGCATCTGGAAGAAGCCAGGCGTTTGGAACGTAGAAGAGTTTGATCCAGACCCATTCATGGAGCAGCTCAACAAGCAGGGATTGCCATGGCACGAGGTGTTTGATGGTGACTTGGAAATTGATTAATTTTAAACTTTTAATTCAATTAAAATATGCAGGAAGGAAATTTGAATCCTAACGAGGGTAAGCTGAAGGCACTTCAGGCAGCCATGGCGAAGATTGAGAAAGACTTCGGCAAGGGCTCCATCATGAAGCTCGGTGATGAACACATTGAGAACATCGAAGTGATTCCTACAGGCAGTATCGCCCTTGACAATGCACTCGGCGTAGGCGGCTATCCTAAGGGACGCATCATCGAGATTTATGGTCCTGAGTCTTCCGGTAAGACCACTCTGGCCATTCATGCCATTGCTGAGGCGCAGAAGGCGGGCGGTATCGCTGCCTTCATCGATGCCGAGCACGCTTTCGACCGCTTCTATGCTGCCAAACTGGGCGTAGACGTGGATAACTTGTGGATTTCGCAGCCAGACAACGGCGAGCAGGCTTTGCAGATTGCTGACCAGCTGATCAGTTCTGCAGCCGTAGATATCGTGGTAATCGACTCTGTGGCTGCCCTTACTCCTAAGAAGGAGATTGAGGGCGACATGGGTGATAACGTGGTAGGTCTTCAGGCACGACTGATGAGCCAGGCTTTGCGCAAGCTCACCTCTACCATCAGCAAGACCAACACCACCTGTATCTTCATCAACCAGTTGCGCGAAAAGATTGGTGTGATGTTCGGCAATCCAGAGACCACTACCGGTGGTAACGCCCTGAAGTTCTACGCATCCGTACGCCTGGATATCCGCAAGGCCACAGCCATCAAGGATGGCGAAGAGGTGGTTGGTAACCTGGTGCGCGTAAAGGTGGTGAAGAACAAGGTGGCTCCTCCATTCCGCAAGGCGGAGTTCGACATCATGTTTGGCGAGGGTATCAGCCGTGCCGGCGAAGTATTCGGCTTGGCAGTAGCCAACGGCATCATCGACAAGAGCGGAAGCTGGTATAGCTATGCCGGCTCTAAGTTGGGTCAGGGCGCTGATGCCTGCAAGGCATTGCTCAAGGATAACCCAGAGCTTCTCGATGAACTGGAGACTAAGGTTCGCGAGGCACTCGCAGCCAAGGATCAGAAGTAGATTCAGATTCTAAAGTAGAATCAGATAAGGATTACACCTTATTATATATAAAGGAATCAAGATACGAGGGAATGCGACATTTTATCGCCCTTCTGTCTTGATTCCTTTTGTTTTGTCAGTACATATCTGACAGCTTGTCAGCTATGCCAATTTCAAAATCCCTTGGCACATGCTTTGTTATATAGGAAAGCGTGAACGCTGAGTTCAGGAAGTTCCCGACAGATGCATATCTTCGGCAGGCTTCTACCGAAGGAAGCGATTCATGAGATAAATAACAATATTAATAACGAAAAAATAAAAAAAAGATATAATCATGGGAAAAGTAATTGGAATTGACTTGGGTACCACAAACAGTTGTGTTGCCGTTTTCGAAGGTAGCGAACCAGTTGTAATCGCTAACAGTGAAGGTAAGCGTACTACTCCATCAGTAGTAGGTTTCGTAAAGGATGGTGACCGCAAGGTGGGTGATCCTGCTAAGCGTCAGGCCATCACAAACCCTAAGAACACTGTATATTCTATCAAGCGTTTCATGGGTGAGACATACGCTCAGAGCCAGAAGGAAGCTGAGGCAATGCCTTACACAGTGGTAAACGAGGGTGGTTATCCACGTGTTGAAATCGAGGGTCGCAAATATACTCCACAGGAGATTTCTGCAATGGTTCTCCAGAAGATGAAGAAGACTGCAGAGGATTATCTCGGACAGGAGGTTACAGATGCTGTAATCACAGTTCCTGCTTACTTCTCTGACTCTCAGCGTCAGGCTACTAAGGAGGCAGGTCAGATTGCAGGTTTGAACGTTCAGCGTATCGTAAATGAGCCTACAGCCGCAGCTTTGGCTTACGGTGTTGACAAGGCTAACAAGGATATGAAGATTGCCGTATTCGACCTGGGTGGTGGTACATTCGATATCTCTATCCTTGAGTTCGGTGGCGGCGTATTCGAGGTACTTTCTACCAATGGTGATACTCACCTGGGTGGTGATGACTTCGACCAGGTAATCATCAACTGGTTGGCTGATGGCTTCAAGGCTGAGGAAGGCGTAGATCTCCGCAAGGACCCTATGGCTATGCAGCGTTTGAAGGAGGCAGCTGAGAAGGCTAAGATTGAGTTGTCAAGCTCTACATCTACCGAAATCAACTTGCCTTACATCACAGCCGTTGACGGTATGCCAAAGCACTTGGTTAAGACTTTGACCCGTGCACAGTTCGAGCAGTTGGCTCACAACCTGATTCAGGCTTGCTTGGTACCTTGCCAGAATGCCGTTCGTGATGCTAAGCTCTCTACATCAGATATCGACGAGGTTATCCTGGTGGGTGGTTCAAGCCGTATCCCAGCCGTTCAGACCTTGGTTAAGAACTACTTCGGCAAGGAGCCTTCTAAGGGCGTTAACCCAGATGAGGTAGTAGCAGTAGGTGCAGCTATCCAGGGTGCCATCCTGAACAAGGAAGAGGGTGTTGGCGACATCGTATTGCTCGACGTTACTCCATTGACTCTCGGTATCGAGACCATGGGTGGTGTAATGACCAAGCTCATTGATGCTAACTCTACCATCCCTTGCAAGAAGAGCGAGGTATTCTCTACTGCAGCTGATAACCAGACAGAGGTTACCATCCACGTATTGCAGGGTGAGCGTCCAATGGCAGCTCAGAACAAGAGCATCGGTCAGTTCAACCTGACAGGTATCGCTCCAGCCCGTCGTGGTGTTCCTCAGATTGAGGTTACCTTCGATATCGATGCCAATGGTATCTTGAACGTATCAGCTAAGGATAAGGCTACAGGTAAGGAGCAGAGCATCCGCATCGAGGCTTCATCTGGCTTGAGCGAGGACGAGATCAACCGCATGAAGGCTGAGGCAGAGCAGAACGCTGCTGCTGATAAGGCTGAGCGCGAGAAGATTGACAAGATGAACCAGGCAGACAGCATGATTTTCTCCACCGAGAACTTCTTGAAGGATAACGGTGATAAGATTCCAGCAGACAAGAAGCCAGGCATCGAGCAGGCTTTGCAGCAGTTGAAGGATGCTCACAAGGCAGGTGATGTTGCAGCCATCGATTCAGCTATCAACAACTTGAACACCGTCATGCAGGCTGCTTCTCAGCAGATGTACCAGGGTGGTCAGCAGGCAGGTCCTCAGGGTGCCCAGGGCGGTCAGCAGGCACAGCAGGGTGCTAACGATGGCGCTCAGGACGTTCAGGACGCAGATTTCGAGGAGGTTAAGTAATCCTCTCGTCATAGAGAAATTATTAGATTAGCATAAAGATAAAAGGCGTGTAAGACTCTGAAAATGAGTTTTTCACGCCTTTTTTCGTGCCTTTATGATTTTTTATAGATTCAGTTATTGACAATTTGCTGAAAAATATGTATATTTGCAGGTTATGTGAGGGCGGAAGCTCTATAAAAGAAAAGATATAATAAATAAAAGAAGAAAGGAAACGGGATATGGCAAAGAAAAGACCACAGGTGGCACTGGTATACGATTTCGACGGAACGCTGTCGCCAGGCAACATGCAGGAGTTCGGATTCATCCAGGCAACCGGAAAGACCAAGGAGGAATTCTGGGATAAAAACAGAAAACTGGCAGAGGGTAAGGATGCCAACGGCATCTTGACCTATATGTTCCTGATGCTCGAAGAAGCCAAGAAGAACAATATCTCGCTCACCCGAGAATCCTTTCAGAGCTTCGGCAAGAACGTGGAGCTCTTCCGTGGCGTGAAGCAATGGTTCTCGTTCATCAACGAATATGGTGCAAGCATCGGCCTCGACATCAGGCACTACATCAATTCTTCGGGATTGAAGGAGATGATAGAGGGAACCCCCATCGCTCAGGAATTCGAGAACATCTATGCCTGCTCGTTTCTCTATGACGATGACGGCATCGCCTACTGGCCAGCCGTGGCCGTGGATTACACCACCAAGACGCAGTTTCTCTTCAAGATCAACAAGGGCATCAGGCAGGTGAGCGACAACCGGAGGGTGAACCAGTTTATCCCCGACAGCAAGCGCCCTATCCCCTTTCCTAGAATGATTTACTTCGGAGACGGAGAAACCGACGTGCCTTGCATGAAGATGGTGAAGGAGCATGGCGGTCATGCCATCGCCGTATATAACACGCCCGAGAAGGAGGCGATGGCGTGCCAGCTGGTTAGGGAAGGCCGTGCCAACTTTATGTGTACAGCTAATTACAGCAGGGGCGGCGTGATGAACATCATCGTGAAGCGAATACTGGATAAAATCAAGGCGGATTTCGAATTCGACAGATTGATAGAGCTGAACCAGAAAAAGGCGTGGAAGTGATTTTAAACTGAAATAATAATATCAAATCATATTAATGGGAAGAAACAAATACTCAGCAGGAGAAATTAAGGAAATAGGTAAGTTGCTGCGCCTCAAGAACGCAGGCAACCGTTTGCAACAGAAATTGATACGCCACGACCTTCGCGTGGATTATGAATTCAACATCTCTGACTTCAATGAGCCGGGCAAGGCTTTCGGCGAGGAGGAACTGCAGGATGCCATCAAGCGTGGCGCCATCCAGATTCTCGACGATGCTACCATCGAGGCCATGAAGGCTAAGCGTGCAAGAGATAAGGCACGCGATGAGGCAGAGAAGCAGAAGGATGCCATCGCCAGCGGTGAGCAAACCGACTGGCAGGAGGCTATGAAGGAATGGAATGAATTTTATGAAAAGTAAAAAGGTAAAAACATACTGATTACAAAATATACTGATTATAAATTATTATGGCTAAAGTATTGATTAAGACTACAGAGGGCGACATCAAAGTGCGCCTCTACGACGAGACTCCTCAGCATCGTGACAACTTCTTGAAGTTGGCAAAGGAGGGATATTTCGATGGCACACTCTTCCATCGTGTCATCAAGGATTTCATGATTCAGGGCGGCGACCCGGATAGCAAGGGTGCTCCTAAGGGCAAGATGCTGGGCACGGGCGGACCTGATTACACCATCCCTGCCGAGTTCGTTTATCCACAGCTCTTCCACAAGCGTGGTGCCTTGAGCGCTGCCCGCTTGGGAGATGAAGTGAACCCTGAGCGTGAGAGCAGCGGAAGCCAGTTCTATATCGTCTGGGGTAAGACCTACAAGCAGAACGAGCTGAAGCAGATGGAGAAGCAGATGGGCATGCAGATGGAGCAGAACATCTTCAACCAGCTTGCCAAGGAGCATCATGATGAGATTATGAACTTCCGCCGTAACCGCGACCGCGAGGGCTTGATGAAACTGCAGGATGAACTGGTGGATGAAACCAAGAAGCGCTGCAAGGAGCAGGGTTATCCAAAGTTTACCGAGGAGCAGCAGAAGGCGTACACCGAGGTGGGCGGTACCCCTTTCCTCGACAACCAGTATACCGTGTTTGGCGAGGTGGAGGAAGGCCTTCATGTGGTAGAGAAGATTCAGAACTGCGAAACCATGCGTGGAGATAGACCTAAGGAGGATATAAGCATGCAGGTTTCTGTTATTGAGGAATAAAGGATTTTAAAAGAACAAATCAAATGAAAAAGATTCATGGAAAAATGATGAAGGGCATCACGGTCAGAAGCCTGATGATGCTCCTGGCTCTGGCTGGTTCTAACTACTGCCATGCTCAACAAGCCACCATCGTGGTGAGCAACCCTACTTCCGCCCCCCGCACGGAGCTTATCTCTCTGAGCATGAACGAGGTGAAGGCAAAACTGGGCAATGCAGCCCCTAAAAAGGGCGAGACCTACATCGTGAAGAATAAGCGCGGACAGCAAATCGGTTCGCAGATTACCCACGATGGCTATCTGCTCATCGATGCCAGCGTGCGCCCTCACGGTTCCGCCACCTACTACATAACCATCGGCAAACCTTACCAGCAGAAGGTATGGGCAACCGGTGCTCTCTATAAGATAAGAAAGGATGATATCGCCTGGGAAAACGACAGATGCGCCTATCGTGTATATGGCCCTGCCCTGCAGCGCACCGGCGAACGCTCCTTCGGCACCGATGTATGGGTGAAGAATACCCCCGACACCGTGGTTTACGAGCGATACGTAAAGGATATGAACGGAAATATCAAGGGTGATAAGATTGATGCCAAGGTAAGAGCTCTGCAGAAGCAGGAGAAGTCAGAGAAGAACAAAGCAAAAGCAGCAGCCCTTGCCAAGCAAATCAAGGTCCTTCAGGCAGAATCAAAAGAGGTGGATATCCTCACTTCCTTCCATCTTGACCATGACAACGGCCTCGACCCTTATCGCGTGGGTGCTACACTGGGATTGGGTGCACCAAGCCTCATGGTGGGCAAGAACCAGGTGCTGCCTTACTGCTACAAGGATTACAAGATATTGGATAACGGTCCGCTCCGCTTCACCGTAGAACTGACTTATAACCCATCTACCGTAGGCGATATGAAAAACGTGGTAGAGCATCGCATCATCTCGCTCGACAAGGGCAGCAACTTCAACAAGATGACCGTATGGTATGATGGCCTGACCCATGCCACCGATTTCGCTACCGGTTTCCCTATCCATGAGGAAGATACCGAGAGCAAGACCTTTGCCAAGGATTACGTAAGCTATGCCGACCCTACCGACAACATCGAGGTGAACAACTCGCAGGTTTTCGTGGGTGTACTCTTCCCTGAGGGCATCGACAACACTTACTACCAGCTCTTCGACAAGAAGCACGATGGTGCCACCGGTCATGCCCTGGGCTTGAAGCGCGGCTTGAAGAATGGAGAAAAGTACAGCTATTACTTCGGTGCAGCATGGAGCAAATATGATGTAAGGAGCTATGCCGAATGGCAGATTCGCATCAAGGAATACCTGGATGCATTGAAGACTCCACTCGGGGTTGAAGTGAAATAACAATGATGGATAAGACAGGTGACATGGCATAAAAAATAAAAATGCATGAGATATAAAAATCCCCCATACGCAAAAGAGCGTATGGGGGATTTTTATATTCAGAAACGTTTCAACCATCAACGTTTCTGCGTTTCACTAAAATTTATCTTCCAACAAATTCAAACTTATCTTCTAACCACAATCTTTGCAGCCTTGCCCGAATTGCCCTTCACAATCAGTACGCCAGCTGGCAACTGGCTGAGATTGATTTTTGCCACGCCATCCACCATCTTAGCAGATGCTACGCTGGCACCGCTCACGGCATATACGCTTACCGCAGAAGAAAGCATATCGCTAACCACAAGCTCGCCGGCTGCCACCTGTACATCCAGCGGCTGCTGAGCCTGAGTCCATGCCGAATCCCAGATAGAACCAATGCCGGTAGATGTGCCGTCGTCGGTGCTGATGCTCATCCAACCGATATTCTCCGAGATAGGATTCTTGCTGCTCAATGTGCGGTCTGGATCAGATGTGTCGGCTGCTACACGCAACTGGCAGTAAGCTGCAGCCGGACCCTTAGGACCTGTTCGGAGCACTGAGAACAGTTTTCTGTTGAAAGTCTGATACTGGCAGAGGAAGATTGGGTCTTCCAGCTTTTTACCGAACTTCACATTGTTGGTGGTAGTGGCATACTTAAAGGTAAAGGTGGTATCCTTTACGGTAAGTATCTTGCCGCTGGCCGTGGTAGTACCCTTCTCGATAGCCACATAAGATACACGCTGACCTACGATGGCAGGATACTTCTCCTTCATGCCATACTGGCGGGTCATCACCACCTTGAAACCATCCTTGGTTACATCCCATACACGCGCCATCATCGGATAATTCTTGTAGGTAGAAACCGGAGTTACGAATACCACCGGTGCCTCGGCAAATGGCTCGTTGAACTTATATTCTATGGTGTCGCCACCCACACGCAGGGCGGTGCCCGCCTCGTTCTTCAGGAGTCCTGCCTCGAAACGCAGGTCGCCTATCATGCCGTTACCTGATTTTGCCACCAGGTAAGAACTCAGTTCGCTGCCCTTTGAGAAATCATCAGCATCACCCTCGCAGTTCCATGGGAAGAACTTGGATGCAAAGTAATTCGTAGTCACCGATGATACGTTTTCCACAATGCGGGTAGAAGGATTCATATAAGATGCACTTCCGAATACCACGGCAGGAGCCTCGCTGAAGGTGCTCTTGTAGTAGCAGTAGTTGTCGGCATCATTGTCGGAAACCATGGTTCCCCACTGCAGGGCTTCTTCGCCCTCGGTGCCGTTTACCACGTTGGTCACCTCGCTTGAGTACAAGTCTTTGTTTCTATAGTCAACCACATGCACGCGATAGTAGTAGTTGCCTGCTTCCTCTACGTTCACCTTGTAAGAGTAAGCCTTGTCGGCATTCTCATCCACATCCACGGTAGCCACACGCTTCCACTCGCCGCTGGCACCCTTCTTGCACTCCACAAACATAGAGTCGGCAAACTCGCCGCTAGGGTTCTTCCACGACAGTACACACACTGAAGAGCGAGGTACGAAGGTAGAGGTGAGCTCCTTAGGAGCATAGGTAGGCGGATTGGTAGGCACATACTCATACTTCTCGTTATACGCCAGCTTCTCTGGCAGCGCCGCATAGTATTCGCCTATAGGGGTCAGCTTGTCGCCCGCAATGGCATAGCGGCAATCCTGCACATTATTATAATAGGCATAGCGCTCGATGTATGGCGCATCGTTCAGATAATCCAGGATAGGAGCCATGTGCTGCATCTGGATGGCATAGTTGGCATCGGTTCCCTTGGTGTCAGAACCCGGCCATCCCGTCCAGTTGGCACCGTAGTTCATCTCGGTAATCCAGATAGGGCGACCGCCGCAGCGCTGGCTGATGCTCTTCAACTGGCTCTCCCATCCCGGTTTGTCCTTGAACCAGTAGGCATGCACGGCGATGAAGTCGCAGCGCCATCCGCGGGCATCGATGGAGTCGATGAACTCATAGAGCCAGTTGTAGTCGCCTGCCACGGCTGGCGAACCCAGTCGGCGTCCGGTGGCCATCATCTGCGGCCAGTTGGCAAGCACGTTCTTTACATCCACATCCTGCTCCTTGTCGTCGGCCTTGTTTTCCGGCTCGTTGTTACCCAGAATGTTGGCACTGCCTGTGTTGTTGCCCACATCGGCTATGCCTGGCCATCCCTCGTGGTGGTGCTGGGTTACGTATTCACGGTCTGTCCAGTCGTTGTGGTTGCTGGCATCCCAGTTGTAGCACCATGAGGTGTTGAACTTCTCCTGCACGCCGTCGTTCCAGTAACCTGCCCATCCGCGCTTGTGGGCGTTGTTCCATCGGCTGATGCGGATAAAGGAAATCCTGCCCTTCAGTACACCTGGGATATTGGCTATCTCCTTATCTGCCTGGTCGGCGATGAACACGCGGCTGTAACCCTGCCCGTTGGCAGATGTGGCGAAACAAACCATGTATCCACGCTTCAGCTTGAAACTGCGGATGTTGTTGTTGAACGCCTTGTTGCTCGACAGGTTGTAGATGTTGTTCACATTATAGCTGCTGTTGGATGAACCACCATAGTTCTCCTCGGTGAACACGGTGAGCGGCTCCTTGTCGGCAAACGGCAAGAGGATGCTGCCGCCGTTGTAGATACGCAACTGGCAGTTCTGTCCGTTCTTTGCCTTTTCGCCGTTGATGGTGATATTACCCAGGAAAGCATCTGCCTTGCTTGGCACCAGCTTGTCGAAGATAACCACTGCACGCTCGGTATTGGTAATGTTGATACTACCCGTTGTGGCAAAAGGGTTGGCAGATGAGATGTGATAATCCACATCCTCGCTCAGGGTAACCGGAGCTGTAACCTCAGCCACCGTCTGGGTGGTGTTGCCGGCAACCACCGAGAGTGATGTTGCCAGCAACGCTGAAACCATTATTTTTCTAATATTCATATATAAATTAAGTTGATTAAATAGTTACTAATCTGATATTTACCTAAAGAATTGCATCCCGGAATCCTTACTTCACTACCACTTTCTTGCCATCTACGATGTAGATGCCCTGTGGCAATCCGCTCAGGTTTTTGCCGTTCTTCTTCACCAGCTGTCCGCCCAGGGTATAGATGCCCTGCTGGCCATGCGCCTTATCTACGGTTACTTCCTGGATGCCGGTAGATGGTTCCTCGGCTCCGTAATAGTAGAGGCGGAAGTTATCGCAGATGCTCCACCAGCTTGAGCCAGTGTTGTTTTGCGACTTCATGCCGATGGTCATGGTAGTACGATACTTGGTGGTAACCTTCACACTGTTCTCATAAATACCGGCTGCGAAATACTTGGCTGCCGATGCCATATCGTCAGGTACATACTGATTGCCCACGCTGGCTTCCTTGCCCGACATCAGTTTCTCCTGCTGTGCACCATCCATGATGTGGCAGATGTTCTGCTTGTTGTTCACATTGCCCAGATAGATGAAGGCATCCACGTTGTTCTTGCCTGCCTGGTAATCCTGGTAGGCAGTGGTGATAGAGCCAGGGCGCTGGAATGCCTGAACCTTCAATTCATAGACACCCACTGGCATCTTGGCGAGTTTCTGGTTCATATCGTAGGCACGCTGGTAGAACTCGCCGCACGAATAGTTCAGGGTTGGCTCCATGCTCCATCCGTCGGCAGCATCCATGCCTGCATTCTGAAGCAGGAAACTGATATCGAATGGTTCATCGGCTGATGCGGCTACTACATCGCCCAGGAAGTTGCGCAGGGCGGTGTTTGCCTCATCCTCCAGTTCCTCCAGTCGGTCGGCAGATGCCGTTTCGGCTTCCGTCTTCATCTTTTCCAGTTCTGCCTTGAAGGTGGCATCCGTGCCCTCCTTCACCTCCTTGTGAGGCACATCGAGCAGTGCCTCCATCTTGTCGAGCAGGGCGGAAACCTTCTTGGCTATATCCACACGCAGGGCAGCGGTAAGCTGCTTGGCTTCATCGCCAGTAAGGATGAGCCATCGCTGGGCACCGCCAGCCGCCGAGAAGTTCAGGGCGTTGGCCTTGATTCGGGTGGTTTCCTGTGCCGTCAGGCAGTTCATGCTGTTGCTGGTTACATTGCCTATCCAGTAGCCATGCTTGGCTTCGCCGTTTAGGGTGGCCACCTCTACCGGTGATGGCAGCAGGTGGAACTGCTCTTTGGCACTGATGTTATCCGTTATCTTGGTCTTGATGCCGTTGTTGCCCGATGTGCCATAGGTCATGTATCTGCCTGTGGCCACATTCTTCAAGCTGTAATAGCAGGTGGCAGGGTCGAAGGTTACGTTCCATGCGGCACTGTCGTTGGCTGTTGCCTCGTCGGCACTCATGGCTACCCACTGCAGGTTGCCCGTCTTGTCGATGCGCAGGAACTTGGAAGAAATGCCCAGCTCCTCGTTCTTCAGATAATACTTGGTGTTGTCATCCTGCTCGAACACGTAGGCTGGGGTGGCAAACTGTCCGGAAGTGGGTGCCAATCCATCCTCGCCCAGGGCTTCTGCCAGCAGCGAGTTGGCGATATAGAGATTCTGGGTTCCGTTATCCTCATGCGCACCGTTTACGCCGTATGGCCACATGTGGGTGCCGTCGCCGTTGAGCTGACTGGTAGGGTTGTTATCCCAGAAGCGCAGGGCACGCGTTACTCTGCTTCCCAGCCAATAGCCGTGGGTGGTATTAGCGCGCAGGAAACTGTTGTTCTGCCAGGTGCCGATGGTTCCCACGCCTATGGCATGGAGCATTTCGTGGAGCAGGGTTCCGGTGCGCTGGTAAGAGGCGTTAGGTCCTACCCGCATCCATCCGCCGTAGCTGCAGTCGGCAGTAGGTGTGCCGGCACCATAGTGGATGGAGAGATGAAGTCCGTTGATGCCGGTGTATTCATTCCAGAGGTTGACGGCTTCCTTTGCCGCACTCTGAATACGGGTATCGGCATCGCCCGAGAAGCCTTCAATGCTGTAGGTAATGCCTCCGCCCGGACGGGTTATCGCCTTCACCGGGTCGCCATATACCACGGTGCCATCCTTCTTCATTACGTAGGCACGGATATAATATACGGTGGCTGGCTGCAAGCCCGACATATTATAGATGTTGCCATTGTTGCTCAGATAGACCTTGGTGGTAGCATCATCCACTGTGGGGTTTGTGTTTGTAGAAGAATAGCAGAATCCCTGCTCCTTGATGGTGCTGGTGGCGATGCCGCTCACGTTCATTCTAGCATAGATGTGTGTGGCGCCGCTCAGCCAAACCTTGTTGGTTTGCACCACGTCGGCAGCAAAGGCAGGGGTTACGATTCCCACCGAAGCCAGCGCCAGCGCCAACATTACTTTTGAGTACTTTTTTTTCATTTCTTTCAGTTTTGAATAGTTGTTGTGTTGATTAATTGTTTTGAATTATTGTTTTTGAGCCAGGAACGCAAGCCCGCCAGGCGTCCCGCCGGATTTCCAATCCGCCGGGACGCCTAGCGGAGCTTCTTTCCGCCCTGGATATAAATCCCCTGGGCAGGCTTGGCATTCAGCTTCATGCCATCCAGGCGATAGATGCCCTGCTTGCCCTTTTGGGAATCTGCAGATGAAGATGCATCCGCCTCCACACCCTTGATACCAGATGTGGTGGCATCCAGATAGGTGAGCTTGAAGTTGTCGAAGCAGCACCAGTCGGCATTGATTCGCTGCCGGCTCCTGATGCCCAGACGCAGCACACCATCCGTTACCACACAATCAATAACATTGTGATAGAGGTCGTTCTGGTTGAACGCCTCGTTTGCCTGACTCACATTATCCGGATAGCTATAAGGCGAAACGCTGTAGGCATCCGTATCATAGAGTGAGCAAACCGGCTTCTCCTCGCCGTTGGCATAGAAGATGGCATTGATCTGTTCCGTACCGTTGTCATGCGATGTCACTGCCTGCGAGATGCCTCCCGCACGGTAGAAACTCTGCACCTCTACCCGATAGTGCCCGTTTGGCAAGCCCGTCAACTCCTGATAGAAATCAAAAGTCTTGTTATAATGCTCAGCCACACCTGCCGATGCTGCGGTAAACGAGGTTCCGCTCCATCCCGTGGCACCCTCAGAGAAATCAGGATTCTGCAACAGGAAGGTGAGATCTGATACCCTGCCCGCTGCTGCCTCCTGCTTCAGATACTCATCATATCCATCCAGGGCATCCTTCAGGGCTGCGTATGCCTTCTGCATGCTTTCACACTCCTCATCGAAACTGCCCGATGTGGCAAGTACCTGGTCGCCAAGTTCAATGGCATCATTCAATGCCTGCAATGGCTGAACCGCCTGCAGCTTTCTGGCTTGCTTCAGCAGAGTTACCACCTGCTCCCAGGTTTCAAGATGCTGGTACTCCTTCTGCGTGAGCTTCACGAACGAACCGTGCTGCGGCTGCACATTGCCCTGGATATTGGTCATGCCCTGAGGGTTCATGCAGTGCTCATCCAAATCTACCATTCGATAGCCGCCGCCACTGTAGTTCTGGTAAGCGAGCTTCCAGGTTCTGCTTCCGATAGGACGGAAGAGACTTGGTGCCTCTATCGACTTGCCCTTCTCATACACATCGAAGTCATCCACCAGGTTCCACTGGCAGGTGCCCGTGGTCTTATCGCCCGGCACCAGCTGCTTGGCTCTCGCCTGCTTCAGGTGGTGTTCTCCGCTCTCGGTCTTGTAAATCATCACGTATTCGCCATCCACCTTATTATAAACGATGTCGGCATCGATGATGTCGTAACCCGGGTCGAAGTAGAGTTTCGGCAGAGATACCTCGGTAAGGTCCTCGTTTACCAGCGAATAGTAGATGCGATGGCGATCAGGGAATCCCACGGAGTAATATACCACATACTTCCGGGTTTGCGGGTCGTAGATAACCTGCGGTGCCCAGGCAGCCGTCATATCCTTCACGTCGGTAAGCCCCAATGCCTTCATGTTCTCCGGACTTTCCAGGTCGATGCTGATGCTCTTGTCCAAGTGTACCAGGTCGTTGCTCAGCATCAGCACCATGTTGTGGTTGCTTGTCCATCCCAGGCGCGAGGTCATGTCAGTGCCTGCCAGCATAAACTTACCGCTCTGGGTGCGGGTAACATAGGCATCGCGCATGCCGCCCGTCTGCGTAAACTTCTTGGTATCAAACACTTCACCGCTGTTAAAGAGGTCGTTGTAGCTATTGCCGTAACGGCTCAGGGCAAAGCAGGTGATTTCCTGCGAAGCATGCATGTGGGCATAGAGATAACCGTATTTATCGGCATCCTCGGCAAGCACATCGTCCTTCACCTCGTCAGCCACATCGCTCACCTTCAGCTTGAACACATTGAGCGAGTAAGCCGGAATCTCCAGCTGGTTCACATCGCTGAGCGTCTGCTCGCTGGTAGGAACCACCTTCATCGGTTCATCCATCGTATTCTCATCGGTTCCGTTCTCCGAAGTCAGTCGAACCACGGTGCCCTGCTCCGCCTTCATGTTCTTGAGGTTCAAATCCAGGGTAGCCGCCTTGGCATTCGGATTCACCACCTTGAGATAGAGCATACCCTGCTCTTCATCTATCTGAGCCGACTGGTAGATGAGCTGGTCGGCAGGAAGCGAGAACTGGTGGATGGTGTTGCCATCCAGTTTGCATGTCACCTGGTTGCCATCCACATCAATCTCAATATCATACCATCGGTTGGTTTCTATTCTTCCCGAAGCCGTGGCAAGGGTGTTTTTGCTTCCGTTTACGCATTGCTCCACGCCGTGGCTGGTGTTGTTCCATCCACCCAGGTTCCACCAGCAGTAGTTGTCGGCATCCTGGTAGTTGAAGATGATGAGGAATCCTTCGTCTCCACCCGTCTTTCTGGCTCTGAGCTTATAGGTATAGTGAGAATCGGAGATGACCCTGGCATTCACGTTGGTACAGTTGGTGCCTCCTCCGTTCTGCGAAAGCACACCATTGCTGATACTCCAACTGCCTTCCCCGGCATTCCAGCCAGCAGAGGCATCAGAAGATGAACCTGGAGATTCGAAAAGATCCTTCAGCAGGGAGTTTCCGTTTCCATCCTTCACTTCCACATCATCGTAATCCACCTGGGTTGCCCAAGAACCCACGCCCACCTTGCAATCGGCATCAGCGGTAACATTGCCTGTTTCCGTCCATTTCAGGTTCTGCTTGCCCAGATGGTTGCCCAGCAGCTTCTGCACGTAGTAAGAAGGGGTACAGAAGTTCTTGCCGGCATTGAAGTGAATCATATCGTATGCCCACAGAGGGTCCTTTTCGTGGGTGAAGATAGGTGCAAAGCTTGCCAGCTTGCATACATCCGAATTCTTCTCCATGCCCAGCATGTAGATGGCTTCACCCAGGGCACTGTTCAGATTGCCATACTTGCCGTAGGCACCCTGATTAGCAGCATACTCGCCGTTATAAACGCCGATGGAGCGGTTGTAGCGGTCGTACTTGTTATAGTTGTTTCTCATCCATTGATAAGAACGGTAGTAATGCTCATCTACCAAATCTACTGGGGTATCGAGCACCCACAAAGGGTTGTCGGTGCCCCATGCCTCCACGTTGCCGATGATCACAATATCAGGATATTTGGCATGGATAGCATCATAGAACCTGGCATAGCGGCGACTGTACTCGAAGCGTGCCTCCGGCTGACCGTTCTCATTGCCTATCTCGATGAATTTAAGTCCGTATGGTTCTTTGTGGCCGTTGGCGATGCGTCGTCTTCCCCACTCTGTGGTTTCATCGCCGTTGGCATACTCAATGGCATCCAGGGTATTCTGCACCAGGGTATCCACCTGCTCGAAAGGCACGGTGAAGCCATGACCCAAACCTACGTTCACCACAAACATCGGTGCGGCATTCAGGTCTTCGCACAGCTGCAGATACTCATCATATCCCAATCCGTCGGAAGAGCGGTAGTGCCAGTTGTTGTTCCAATGGCCAGGGCGCTCTTCGATAGGACCTAATGTAGATTTCCATCTGAAGGCGTTCTCGTAACCATCCTGTCCTTCCACATAGCATCCGCCTGGGAAACGGAGGAAACTTGGTTTGGTATCATAGAGGAGTTGTGCCAGGTCGGGGCGCAATCCGTTGGTGCGTCCTTTCCAGGTGGCAGGCATCAGCGACACCACATCCAGGTAGAGGGTGCCATTGGTAGAAGAAAGAAGGGCAAAGCGTCCATCGCTGCAATCGGCTGTGGCCTTGATGGTTGCCGAGAGCTTTACCCATTTGTTGGTTTCCAGCTTCCCCTGCAGTTTCACCTCTTCAGAGGCAGCCGAGCCATCCGCCTTCTGCAACTGGCCATAGAGTTTGCCGTTGAAGCTGGTAGATGCCTTGACCCATAAGGTGAGGGTGTAGGTGGAATCGCTAACGAAGTTCATTCCCCAGAAGCCGCTGTTGCTGATACCCGCCTTTCGGGCATCGCTGGCTCCTGAGATGGAGACACGGAGATTGGTTCGCTGGGCACTGTTAAGCTGCTGGGTGGCATTGAGTGAGAGGTTCACCGCCTGTCCGCTCTTCCTGATGGCCGACCAATATTCGGGTGTAGAAGAGTTATCCTCGAAAGAACGGTTTCTGATGAGTTCGGCATAGAGACCTCCATCTCCGGCATGGTTGATTTCCTCGAAGAAGAGTCCATACTGGTAGTTGCTGATCATGGCAGCTCGCTGGGTGGCATCTATGTTCATCTTCACCTGTGCCTGTGTCGTAGCTGAAAGCGAGAGGCAGAGAAGGGTGCTGAAGAGAACGGGTTTATGACTGAAGAGAACCGGTTTATGACTGAAGAGTTTCATAATGAAAAAATGATAATATAAATAATAGAAACAAGATGCTCTGCTTTTGAGCATAAGCTATCCCGGAAAACTGAAAAAGGCAGACAGAAACAGAAGGTTTTTCACTCTCTGTATTCCGTCTGCCCTAAAATTATCTAGTTACTAAAACAAGCTAGTTTTCAGATTACTTCATGATAATCTTGCTAACCTTCTTAGAACCATCGCTCAATGTAGTAACCACAACGTTGATACCTCTCTGGAGCTTACCGATGAGCATACCGGCAGCGTTGTAGATCTTGGTACCCATTGTAGTAGTGCCAGCAGCGTTCTCGATATCCTTGATAGCTGTTACAGGATCGTTAGGATCGTAACCAGCATACTCCAAGGTGAAGTTCTTGATGATTGTCCAGTCATTGGTTACCTTCACATCCTTGTAAGCACCGATATAGAACTCACTCTTACCATCGTAAACAATCTTCAAAGGCTCTGTCTCATACTTAGAACCTACCTGCTCTGACTTGAAGAATGCCTGAGCAGTAATCATATTATTAGGAATCCAGAGATTCTCATCAGAAGTTGCACCCTCAACATACTTGACCATGCCATCTGTGCTACCAAGATGCGCATACTCGTTCAAGTTAGCCTCAGCAATCTGGCAAGCAGCGATAGGCTTCAAAGCCTCAGTTGCCTCGAATGTAGAATCGCTTGTTGCGAAGTAGAGGAATGCATTCTCGTTGGTCTCATACTTCTTCACTGTCTCATTCTCATCAGCGAAAGCAGAAGCGTTGTTACCGTTGCGATAGTATGCCTTGCTCTTCAAGTAGTATGTGCCTGCAGGGAGACCTACAATCTTCTGCTTCAGATCGAAGTCGCAGTTATAGAACTCAGCAGCCTCAACACTGTTACCTGCCTGGAAGCCGATAGAACCCTTCTTCACGGTCCAACCAGTCTTGTCCATGGTAGCGAAGTCGTTGTTAACGAGTACGTTAGAGATATCAACATGATTATCCTTAGAAGCCAACTTAGCATTGTCGTAGATAACATACTTCGTAACAGCCTCGTTCAAAGCCTGGATAGCAGCAGGAACATCAGCATCAGCTACAGTACCATCGTTGTAAGCTGCCTCAGCAGAAGCCTTGGCAGCAGAGAATACAGCCTTAGCCTCAGCAGAGGTCTTCTTATTGTCATTAGCCAACGCTGCCTCATTGTTATCGTAACGTGTCTGAGCGCTCTCTACAGCTGTGTTCAATGTCTGGTAAGCATCAACAGAAGCATTAGCTGCGGTGATAGCATCAGCAGCAGCGTTGATAGTCTGGATAGAACCATCGGCCTTGAGTTCAGCAATAGCAGACTCCAATGTAGCATGAACCTCAGCATTCATCTTAGATTTGAGGAGTGCATTACCCTGCTCAATAACAGGACCTGAAACCTGATCGATAGCATCCTGACCACCGCCGAGGAACTTCATAGAGAAGTTATCCCAGATTGCCCAGTCGCCAGCATTTGCGCTAGGACGCTTTGTTTCACGAACACCGATGCGAACAGTCTCACCTGCCTTCAAGAGAACAGTAACAGTGGTCTTGTAAGCCTCAGGGTTCTTCTCGCATGCATTTGCAAAGCCCTTCATTGAGTTAGGGATATATACCTCTTCACCATCAGGTGTGGTATATTTATATTCATTATCAGCCTTCTCTGATTCTGTAACTCCGTATGTGAAAGGAGAAGCGAACTTGCTCTCCATGTTGTTAGCATAGAGAACAGCTGTGATATCCTCAGAACCATTTTCGTGAGCAGTTGCAGTAGCCTCATTCCAAGTTACACGATGCATTGCCTGTGCAGAAATCTCGTAAACACCAGCCTGAGGAGCTGTAATCTCCTGATACATATCGAATGGAGCCTGTTTCTCGTAAGCCTCGCAGTTCTTCCATGTGCCATCTACTTTAGTTGCACCTGTCCAACCGTTCTTACCATCATCGAATGTAGGGTTAGTGAGCATATAAGTCAAATCAGAACCTGCAGTAATGCTCTGCTTGCGAGACAAGTCAAGCTCTGTCTTCAACTTACCCATATACTCATCAATCTGGTTATTATCAAGAGAGTAGTTAGCGACTATCAGATCCTCAAGCGTAGTTCCTTCTCCATCGCCGCAATCATCCAACAATGCCTGCAAAGCATCAGTAGCATTGCCGCCCTCGGCCAGGAAGTTCTGGATTTCATCATTCAATGTACTCAACTCAGCATACTTGGCTGCACTAGCGTTCATAACAGCTACTGCCTCCTGAATCTTAGCCTTCAATGCCAAGATTTCTTCCTTAGAAGCATCTGTTGTCATGCTCATACCTTTTTCAGCAAGCTCGTTCACGGTATCTATATATCCCTGATAAGCAACAGCTGTTGCAGCAGTACCCTGTGCATCTGTAGCTACATTCTGCATATCGAGAAGATACATCATCTGTGCATCAGCACCATAATAATCTACCTTGAACTCATCAACGAACAACCAGTTGGCTGTAGTATTCTCAAGTTTGAGACCGAAGTTTACGTTCTCGCCTTCCTTCACCTCGAACATGAATTCAAACTTCTGAGGTGCCTCTGGATCTGTAGCAACAACCTTAGAATTTTCCTTAGAGCTGGTGTTAGCGAAGAGAGTTACACCCTCAACCTTATAACCAGCACCCTTGTCCTGCTGGCAAGCCATTGCATAGCAAGAAATCTTGTAAGCACCTGCAGGCAAGTTGGTTAATGTCTGTGAAAGATAACCATCGCTCAAATGACCTGTACCTGCTGCATTGCCTGTCTCTGGGTTAGAAGATGCATGAATCCAACGCTCGAGGAATGTGCCTGTCTCAAAGCCATCAGGAGCGGTATATTTATGTGTCTGTTTCTGCCAGTTGGTACCATGACCACCTGAACCTACATCACCATTTTTATCGTAAACGCAATCGTGATCCCAGCCGGTCAAAGCATCGCAGTTGGCATTTGTAATGAACTCATTGAGACTTACAGGAGATTCTGCAGTAGCAGTACCCAAAGCCACATTACGGCGAACATCACTGATATACTTCATTGCATTCTTCAAATCTGCATATGAAGCATTAGGATCGTTATACACTGCGATAGCCTTAGAAATATCCAAGCCCTCGTCAACAGCTTCGTTGATAGCAGGCATCAGCTTATCCAGACGATAGAAATAAGTAACAGGATAAGCCTCCCACTCTACACCATACTCAGATGCGCCCTCTGCCTGCATGTTCAAGGCAGGACGGAACAACTGGTCAACAGCATCTTCTCCCTTGCCATCCTTACCTGTATCATTAGGATTCCAGCCAGCACGGGTATTGCTTGTACTATTCAAGTTTGCGATGGTATCTGCCTGAATCTCAAAGCGCTTGCTGCCGTCCTTTGTCCAAATCTCCCAATTGCATTTTTCAATGCCCTGGTTGTTGTAATCTACATAAGAATTACCGCCGTTCTCATCAAAACTGTTGGTAAAAATCTTTCTGCCGTAAGTATCATCAGCAGAATTGTTGAACAATGTAAAAGTACCATTAGGAACATCCTTTGTCTTGTTAGGAACGATGGCAATAGCCATACCTTTGTCACCCAAACTTGTCTGGGTGCCATAAGCATTGCTGTTAACAAGCCATTTCTGTGCCTTTACATTGTAAACATACACTGTGTCAGTACCATCCAACTTCAACTGAACTGGTTCAGGGAATGCTGGTGCTTCCACTTTCTGTGCCTGTGCCTCTGTAGCACCGATGCCGGCTGCTAAGATGGCTGAGAAAAGTAAACGTTTGTCCATTGCTATTTGGTTTAATTTTTGGTTTGAGAAGTAATTAGCTTCTTTTATTGAATAATTGATTTGCTTGCAAAATTAGCAATAAAATGAATACATGCAACTTTTTTGAGTGGAAATCTACACTAAATTTAGATTAATTAACTAAAAACATCCGTTTTCTAAGCCTTCAAAAGGCTGTTACCTTATTGAATAAGTGTCGTTTTACAACAAATGTGCTTTTTAAGTTAGCACAAAAAACAGATAACAAGCAACCTTTTATGTTAAATATGGTTAAGAGAAAAGGATTTCTTGATTAAAATCAACTAAGTTTCTTAAAAACTTGTTATCTTTGCACCTGATAAACTAACAGGCATCAACTATAAATAAAAAATGAATCAATATGCAGAGCATTTATGATCAAATCTCAATAGGTAGAAAGCTACTTTCTACGCTGTTTTCAGGAGGTACTTTTCACGTCAGTTCTCCCCAAAAAGGTGGAGCTTACGTAATCAGACCCAGTGTTAACTAGCAATAAACCAAACATCAAATAAATAAAACATGAGCAACCGTTTAATTAAAGATTCGCATTTCGCGATCATCGGTATGTGCGCAGCATTGGCTCTAGGTGGCTTCAATGCCTGCACCGACTCTTACGACCTTGACGAACAGGGAAACAATCCTGAATGGTTGGGCAAGAGTATCTACGAAGAGCTGCAAAACCCTAGCGGTACCAGCCTTCAGGGTACTTTCAACACCTACCTCAAGCTGATTGACGACCTGGGTTACAAGGAAGTGATGTCGAAGACGGGTTCAAAGACTGTGTTCGTTGCCAACGATTCAGCTTTCAACAAGTTCTTCGAAAGTAATTCATGGGGCGTACGTTCGTACGAAGAGCTGACTACCCCTATGAAGAAACAACTCTTCTATGCTTCCGTGCTGGATAACGCTATCCAGACAGAGATGCTTTCTAACGTGGAAAGCAACGGAGGCGTCCTCTCTAGAGGTATTGCACTGAAGCACCAGACTTCTGCCAATGCCATTGATACGGTATATCATTTCTACAACCGCGGCGTGATGCCACAGAACAACTCCTACTGGGATAAGTATATCGACGGCATCGATGTGGTGATGGACAACACCCGTCCGATGATGGTACACTTCACCCAGGAGCAGATGCTGAACAACGGTATCACCGACAACGACTTCTCTGTGATCACCGGTCGTCCTTACGATGGCAGTACCTACATCTTCAAGAACAAGGTCATCGCCAGCGACATCACCTGTCTGAACGGTTACCTGAACCAGACAGACGGCGTAATCGTGCCTCCAGGCAACCTGGCACAGATGCTTCGCGAAAGTTCGGATACAAAATGGTTCAGCCGTATGCTCGACCGTTTCTGTGCACCTTACTACGATGCACAGACCACCCTTAACTACAACGACAATGCCAAGCTCAACAACACCCACCAGATTGACTCCATCTATCAGTGGCGTTACTTCAGCGAGCGTTCGCAGGGAACCCAGGCATTGGAGCGTGACCCACAGGGCGTGAAGCTTCCAACAGACAAACTCTTAAGATTCGACCCGGGATGGAACCAGTATTACAGTTCATACGGCACCATGCTCGCCGATATGGGTAGCATGTTTGTTCCTACCGACAAATCAATAAAAGACTATTTCACCAATCCGTCTAACGGTGGTTACAACATCATGAAGCTCTACGCCAAGAAGCCAATCGATGACAACGACGATCACTTCGCAGAGAACCTGGATAGCATTCCTAGCAATATCATCCGTTCGTTCGTGAACAACCTGATGAATGCATCCTTCGTACAGTCAGTGCCAAGCAAGTTTGGTACCATCATGGACGAGGCGAGTGACCCTATCGGCATCACAACAGGTGACATCTGCAAGACCACCAACGGCGCATACGACGTGAGAATCGCCAACAACGGTGCCATCTACATGCTCGACCGCGTGGTTCCACCTATTTCATATAATATCGTATCTACCCCAGCCCTGCTGCGTAAGGCACGCGACCTGGGTGTGATCAACTGGGCCATCCAGGACAAGAGCAACCTGAAGGTGAACTTCTATGCCTACCTGCGTGCCAGCACAGCCAACTATGCGCTGTTCCTGCCAGACAACCACGCTTTCTGCGGCGGTAAGGGTGTATCTACCGATTTCTACTATGTAGATCCGGTTTCCCTGGGCAAGAACTACAAGGAAGGTCCTCGAGTGCTCCACTTCTATTATAAAGATGTGAACAAGGACAATATCATCTCGGCATCTGCCTTCAAGTACAACCCTACCAATGGTTCCATCAGCGAAGATTCAACCATCGTAACAGTGGGTGAGGTGACCGACCGACTGATTGATATTCTGAACTATCACACCGTATCTCTTGCACAGGGCGAGAAGTTCGGCAAGAACAGATTCTACAAGACCAAGCATGGCGGTGAAATCGAAATCAGCGGTACAGGCGTTGGCGCTACCGTGAAGAGCGGTGCTCAGATCAACGGCATGGCAGGCATGAACTTCGCTTTGCCAGCTTCAGAAATCAAGGAAGCCACTACCGACTACAGCAATGGTAGCACCTTCGTCATCAACCGCGTGATTCAGGCTCCACAAACCAGCGTATTCGGCTGCTTGAACAACCACAGCCAGTTCAGCAAGTTCATGGAATTGTGTATGCCAGCCGACTTGAGCTCTATCCTTACCAACATCGGTATAAAATCAAGCGAGCAGAAGCAGTTCACCGTGTTCACCAACCAGTTTGATGCAAACATCAACACGAACAAGCAGTACGACTGCCTCGATTACAACGTAGCGTTCTTCAACACATACAACTACACGCTGTATGCCCCAAACAACGAAGCTATGGACGAAGCCTTCAAGCGCGGTCTTCCTACCTGGGAGCAGGTGCAGCAGGTGCTCGCCGAGGCAGAACATGGTTCAAGCGACCAGCAGTTGGCAGCCAAGGCAAAGGCAAAGGATATGGTGGAGGCCATCAGAAACTTCATCCGCTACCACTTCCAGGACTTCGCGCTCTATGCCGACAACACTGTGGATTTCGGAGATGCTCCTGAAACCAACGGCAAGTACCGCTTCCAGACATCCTGCGTAGATGGTACCATATATAAGCGCCTGAACGTGAGCGGTGGAAGCGACAAGCTCCATGTAACCGACATCGCCGGCAACACCATTACCATTAATGGCAACGACAGCAAGAAGCTCGTGAACTACATGACTCGTGACTACACCTTCTACAAGTCGATGATCAACACCTCATCGTTCACTGCCATCCATGAGATTTCCGAGCCACTCTGCATCAACGAAAGCAAGCGCTACGACGACCGCTTTGCCAGCAACACAGAAGCTGCCAAGAAGGCAAGCATCAAGCGCCTCAACGCTTTGTACTATGCCCAGAAGCACGGACAGAAGTACTACAAATAAATTCACAATCAAGCATGTAATATAATGAACAATATAAGAACATATCTTACAGCAGCCGCCCTGTGCAGCACCATGACCATCGCCGCCCAAGGGCAGCGTGTATCAGGTACTGTATCCGACGAGTTTGGTCCTGTGATTGGCTGTAACGTCATCGAGAAGGATGCCAACAACCGTAACGTCAACGCTACTGTTACCGACGTGAACGGTAACTTCCAGCTGACAGTGAAGAATCCAAAGCACAAACTCGTTGTCACCTTCGTGGGTTACAAGCCATACTCTAAGGTGATCGGCTCACAAACCAACTTCGAAATCCAGCTGAAGGATGAGAACCAGATTGAAGCAGTTACCGTGGTTGCCAAGCAGCGCTTCCGTGGCGATGGTTTGAGCATTCCTAAGAACGAGCTTTCTGTGGCTACACAGACCTTGAACATGAACAAGGTGGATGGTCTTGCCTTTACCAGTGCCGACGAGGCGCTGCAGGGTCAGATTGCAGGTCTCGATATCGTGGCCAACTCTGGTAACCTGGGTGCCGGTACTACCATGCGTATGCGTGGTGTAACCACCATCAACGGTTCTTCTGAGCCTCTGATCGTAGTTAACGGCAACATCATGGATGTGCCGGGTGCCGAGAACACCGACTGGTCAACCGCTACGGAGGAGACCTACAGTTCTCTGCTTTCCATCAACGTGAACGATATCGAGAGCATCGACATCCTGAAGGATGCTGCCGCTACCGCCATCTGGGGTGCACGTGGTGCCAACGGTGTAATCAGTATCAAGACCAAGCGCGGTAAGCGCGGAAAGATCCGCATCAACTATAACTTCATGCTCCAGGGCACCTGGCAGCCAGATGGTTACAATCTGCTTACCGGTGATGAATACACCATGCTGATGAAGGAGGAGTTGTACAATCCTACACAGAATCCTTCTGCCACTACCAACATCAACGAGTTGAACTACAACAAGAGTTGGGCAGAATACAACAACTGGAATGACAATACCGACTGGGTAGATGCAGTGCGCAAGATGGGTTGGAACCAGACACATGGTATCACCATCTCGGGTGGTGGCGAAAAGGCTACCTTCCGTATCTCTGCCAACTACGACCACCAGTTGGGTACCATCATCAAGCAGCAGCTCGACCGTTTCTCAACCCGCTTGAGTTTGGATTACTACGTGAGCGACCGCATCAAGTTCTCTACCGAGTTCCCTCTTACTTATACCAAGAACCAGAAGAACTACGGTAACAACATTCTGGGCAAGGCTTTGCAGATGGCTCCTAACATGAGTATCTACCGTGAGGATGCCAACGGCAACGATACCAACGAATACTACATCATGCTGCCGGAAGGCAAGGAGGGTGCAGGTTCTACCGTGAGCGGTACTTCTTCAGAGCAGTTGAAGTCAGTGCGCGGCATCGGTAACCCTGTTGCCATCGCCAACCTGGCTTACGACAACGAGACCACCTATCGTATCAACCCTGAGTTCAAGCTCAACTACTATCTGATGGGTACAGAGGAGCGCAAGACACGCCTCGACTACGAGGGAAGCGTTTATCTCGATGTCTATTCAAAGAGCAACCCTACCTGGTATCCAGGTACCCTTTCTACAGCAGGATGGGAGGACGGTAACTACAACCGCTATGCGATGGACGACTACAACTCGCTGGCATTCACCACCCGCCACCAGCTCATCTTCACCCCTTGGTTGGGTAACGACCTGGCTTGGACGATGCTGGGACGATGGGAGATGACCAAGGGTAACGGCTACGGACAGAACGTAACCGAGAACCAGTTGCCAGACGGCGTAAGCTCACCTACGGTGCCAGCTTACCTCCGCAACATGTCAACCAGCAACGGCGAGTGGCGCGGTATGAGTGGTGTATTCTCTACCCACATTTCTTATAAGACCCGTTACAACGCCGACTTCACCGTGCGTGCCGATGGTACAACCAAGTTTGGCAAGAACAACAAGTGGGGTTACTTCCCTGGTGTATCCGTGCGTTGGAACATCAGCGATGAGCCTTGGATGCGCTGGTCACGCAATGTACTCTCCATGCTCGCCGTACGCCCATCATGGGGTGTGAACGGTAAGGCTCCTAGCAGCGAGTACCTGCAGTATGCCAAGTATGTGTCAGGTAACATCTATGGTAACGGTACTACTACCCTGCCAGCTACGAAGGTAGATGGCTTGCAGCTGGTAGATTTGAAATGGGAGAAGACCACATCATGGAACCTCGGTGCCAACCTGGGTCTCTTCGATGATAAGCTGGAGGCTGACTTCAACTACTACTACAAGAAGACCAACGACCTGCTGAACTCAGGTGTGAGCATCGCCTCACAGACAGGTTTTGCCAAGCTGGCATGGAAGAACATCGGTTCGATGGAAAACAAGGGTTGGGAGTTGAACATCCAGGGCAACCGATTCATCAAGGCAGGCAAGTTCTCTATGAGCGCCAGCTTCAACGTGGCTCAGAACTTCAACAAGATTACCGAGATGGATCCTACCGTGCTCGATGGTATCAATGAAGACTGGACAGCCGACAGCCGTGGTAAGTACTTCAAGCGCATCCAGGTGGGTAACGCACTGGGATCAATCTTCGGATTGCGTGCTCACGGAGTATATCAATATACCTACGACTACCTGACCAACCTCCGCCGCCAGAACAACTGGAGCAACAGCCAGCTGGTTGACTACATCAACAACGAGTTCCTGCCAGCAGGCAAGACAGCTCCTGTGGCACTGAACAAGGAAGGCAAGGTAATCACCGGTTCCGACGGTTCACCATTGCGCATGACCTACAACTCAAGCAACGGTAGTGAAACCTACAAGTTCGACGGTGGTGACGTGATTTACGAGGATGTGAACAAGGATGGTACCATCAACTCACTGGATATGGTATATCTGGGCAACTCAAACCCTAAGTTCTCGGGAGGTTTCGGATTCACCTTCAACTACGGCGACTGGTCATTGCGTACCAACTTCGTATTCCGTACCGGTTTCAAGGTAGTGAACTTCGCTCGCATGGGCTTGGAGAAGATGTATGATACCACCAACCAGAGTTCTGCCGTGAACTGGCGCTGGCGCAAGAACGGTGACCAGACAGAGATACCACGTGCACTCTATAACTATGGTTACAACTGGCTCGGTAGCGACCGCTACGTGGAGGATGCTTCCTTCCTGCGCTTCAGCTACGTAAGTTTGAGCTACAATGTTCCTAAGACATTCCTGAAGCAGTTTGGTCTTAACCAGATGCGCTTCGACCTGAGCGGCCAGAACATCTTCGTATGGAGCAAGTATAGCGGCACCGACCCTGAGCATGCCAACAGCGGCTGGAACTTCGCTTCCGACAACTCGCAAACACCACGAAGCAAGTCATTCACACTCCGTATGACGCTCGGTATTTAACCCATCTTTAAATAAAGATAAAAATGAAGAAAAAAACAAACCATATCATCAAGAGCCTGGCGGTAGCCTTCCTCGGAGGCTTATCACTCTGCTCATGCACCGACTTCCTGACGATTTACCCTACCGATAAGACCGTGGGTGAGAACTTCTGGAAAAACAAAGACCAGGTTGACCAAATGGTCACAGGTGCCTATACTGGAATGATTTCTGGTTCCAACATCGAAAGATTCATCATGTGGGGTGACTATCGCTCCGACGTGTTGAGAAAAACCAGCGCATTGGATAATACCACACTGGATAACATCACCAACGTGGATCTCTATCCTAGCAGCGGTTATAACTCATGGTCATCTTTCTATTATGTCATCAACACCTGCAACCTGGTGATGAACCATGCACAGGATGTACTGGCTGTGGATCCTGACTATACCGAAGGTGACTACCAAACCACCCGTGCGCAGATGCTCGGTCTTCGCGCACTCTGCCACTTCTACCTGGTTCGCACCTTCCGCGACGTGCCATACGTAACCAAGGCGTATGAAAAGTCAGACGACCTGACCCTCGACGGCCAGCTGGCACCTGATTCTACCCTGCAGCTCTGCATCAACGACCTGGTAGAAGCAGAAAGAGGTTGCTACAAGTACGGCACCTTCGCCGCCGACGACTGGCGCAGCGTAGGCTTGCTGAGCAAGGATGCCATCAATTCCATCCTCGCCGATGTATATCTGTGGCGTGCTTCACTCTGGAGCCAAACAGACAAGGAGAAGGCAAAGACCTACTATCAGGCTTGCATCAACTATGCCGACAAGGTGATTGAATCTCACAAGAGATTCTACGAGAACAACTACAAGGGTTCTGCATCCAGCGATAACGCTACAGCTCCTTACTATCTGTTGAGCGGTAACAAGGCATTCTACCAGAACTTCGTGGAAGGCAATTCACGCGAAAGCATCTTCGAACTCCAGTTTGATGGAACCAGCAACGTGAACAACCTCGTTCGCCAGTACTTCTACAAGCATAAGGACGCAACATCAACCTACGGTATGCTTGCAGGAACCATAGCAGTGGGTAACTCTGTAGGCGACAGCCCTACACCAGCCAAGTCGAGTGCTTCTACCTCTGCCTTGTACCAGTCGGAGAACGACTATCGCTTCTACGACAACAGCTATGGTGTGAACGATGCCAACTCCTCATCCTTCCCAATCAGAAAGATGGTGTATAACATGCAAGCCTATTCTATGATTCCTACCAGCAAGCAGGGATACACCTATTTCCAGACACGCGGTTTCGACAACTACAAACAGAACTGGATTGTATATCGTATCACCGACGTGATGCTGATGAAGGCAGAAGCCGAGACACAGTTGGCTGGCACCGATGCCAACAAGCTGAAGCATGCCTTCCAGATTGTCAACGCCGTGAACAAGCGTTCGCTTGACCCATTGGCAGTAAACAAGGATTCATTGGTTTATAAGGATAACTACGACAAGCAAGCCAAGCTGGAACTGCTCTGCCTCCAGGAAAGAGGTCGTGAGCTTCTCTACGAAGGCAAGCGCTGGTACGACCTGGTTCGCTACAGCTACCGCCATATGACGGGTGTAGATCCAACCAAGACCCTCTACGAGATTGACCCTAAGGGTAGCCTCTATCCTACTTTGGATAATGCCGACAACGAATTCAAGAACATTCTGAATGCCAAATACGGTACAGGTGTCATTAAGTTCAAGAACGAGGCATTCCTCTACTGGCCAATCCTGCAGCAGGAAACCAAGAACAACAAGTTGATCCATCAGAACCCGGTTTATGTGGAGACACAGACTTCCGAGCGACAGGATTAACAGCATCATTACACATTATTATATATATACATTAATAAATAGTATAGCAATATGACTAAGTTCATTCATAAGATAGGAGGCATGATGGCACTCGCAGCACTGGGTGTTGCGTCATTCACATCTTGCTCTGAAGAGATTGATGACAGTAACCTCTATACTTTCACCGGTCAAACCGTCATCGACTATCTGCGCAGCGACTCAACCTTGAGCGACATCGCCAGGATTTCCGACTATGCAGGTATGTCTGACCGCTTGTCTGCCTACGGAACTTACACCTGCTTCGCCCCAACCAACGAGGCACTCGAGGTTTATATCGACTCACTCTACAAAGATGTGAAGAGCGGCGATAAACACAATGGTCTTTATACAGGTTATGGAGATAAAGTACCAGCAGACAGCGTCATGAACCTCCTCTGGAAATCAGAAAAGCGTGATTCCCTCTGCAAGGACATCATCGAATCGCACGTAACAGGTCAGAAAAAGACCACCAACGACTTCCTCACAGGTGCCGACATCACCATGATGCTGGGTAACACCCATACACCAAAGCGTGTAAATGGCGAAATAACCATGGATGGTACCACCCATTTCATCAAGACCGACCAGGAAGTGGAAAATGGTATCGTGCAGGTAATCGACCGCCTCTTCTACCGCTCAACCAACTACATCATCGACGAGATGGATGCAATGGGAAGCTACAAACTCTGGGTAGAAGCCTTGAGAAAGACAGGTATCGACAAGATCTTGCAGGAAAACATCCGCACCAAGGGAATCAGCTGGTTCAACATCGAACCAGAAACCAAGTATCCATACGCCGACTACCCAACCAAGTGTAAGGTGGGATTCACCATCTTTGCAGAGCCAGACGAAGTACTCAAGAAGGAAGGCATCAACACCTTTGCTGATTTGGTAGAAAGAGCCAACAAGGAATATGCAAATTGCAAGAACTGGTATAGCTATGTGGAGGATGCAGGCATCAACGTAAGCACCGGCAACGACTACACCAACCAGTGGAACGCCCTCAACATGTTTATCCGCTACCACATTCTGCACTATGCACTCTCTACCGACAAGCTCGTTTATTCATACAACGAGTTGAAGGATATGGATGTATATGAGTATGTTCGCACCCTGTTGCCAGGAACCATGTTCAAGCTTACAGGTATCAAGGATCCAGGTGGTAACGTAGGTGAAATCCGCATCAACCGCCAGCTGAACACTCCTACCCTGACCAGCGACCCAGGTAACACCAACCGCAATGGTACAGCTTATCTGGAGGCAAACAAGGTTATTGACGAAGGTATCCTGGTAGGTAACACCAAGATCAACTCACGCCAGGCAAGCAACGGTTACGTTCACCCTATCAGCGGTGTACTCGCTTACAAGGAAACTGTTCCTAACAAGGTGCTCAACGAGCGTCTCCGCTTCGAGTTCATGTCACTCTTCGATGAAAGTATGACCAACCGCTACAGAGGTTACACCGGAGCCGACCTGAAGTCATTCTTCGGCCGCACCGACCGTAACATCACAGCCGTTCGTATCCCAGAGGGTTACTTCGAGAACATGGTTATCTACAACGGCGAGGCATCTCGCGTATATTATCTTACCAAAGACGAGGCAAAGGTAGGACAGGGTTCAAGCAACGACTGCTGGAACGACTACCAGGGCGATGAGCTCTACTGTAAGGGTGCATACGACTTCGCCATCAAGTTGCCTCCAGTACCAAAGGATGGAACTTACGAGTTGCGCTTCGGTTATGTGAACAACGGTGCACGTACCATCGTTCAGTTCTACCTGGGTCACTCTTCCGACCGTTCAACCATGACTCCATGCGATATTCCATTGGATCAGAACGTACAGGCAAGCTCAGTAACCGTGGGTTGGACAAACCCAAATACCGATGGTGACAATGGTGCAGCAGTGGATAAGGCGATGCACAACCGTGGATGGATGCGTGGTCCTAACTACTTCGGTAACATGAAGTATGGCGAGGGTACCCTGGCACGATTCAACGGTACAGGTGGCCAGCAGCACATCCGCCGCATCGTAACCAAGCAGTACTTCAAGCAGGGTGAAGAAAACTGGTTCCGCTGCAAGACAGCGATGCCAGAGAACACTGAGGCACAGTTTGAGCTCGACTACATCGAACTTGTACCAGTAAGCGTATATAACAACCCTTACCTCACCGAGGATGTATTCTAAACCTCACCGAGGACGTATTCTAAAAAAATAGAATCCAAATCAAGTAAAAAGAATAACATGAAAGTAAGATATATATTAATGACAGCAGCTGTAGCCTTGGGGCTCCAAGGCTGCAGCGACTGGGATGACCATTATGATGCCAACGGCAACAACATCCTGGGTTCCGACGCTACCCTCTGGGAGCAGATCAACAGCCGACAGGAGTTGAGCAACTTTGCCACCCTCCTCAAGAAAGTTGGCTACGACCAGGCGCTCAATACCAACCAGAGCTTCACCGTATGGGCACCCAACAATAATGCCTACGACTTCGAGAAATACAACGCCATGAGCGACAGCTTGCTGAAGGCAGAATTCCTCAACAACCACATCGCACGCGGCTATCACCGTGCATCGGGCGACATCGACGAGCGCATCCACTTCCTCAACAAGAAGGTGTTAGATTTCCAGGGCAGCGACAACAGCTACGTGCTCAGCGGAGAGGCAGTGGACAGCACCAATATCCTGAGCAAGAACGGCGTGATGCACCTGATGAAGGGCATGATGGATTTCCGTCCTAACTTCTATGAATATTTCGCCCGCGAGCACGAGGGTGGCGTGACCACCAACTCGTTGAAGGATATCTTCATGAGCAAGATGAAGCGCGAGATTGATAAGGACAAGAGTGTGGAAGGTCCGATGAAGGATGGTGAAGTTACCTATCTGGATACAGTTTATACAGAATACAACCAGATGTTCACCCTGCTCAATGCCCAGCTCACCAGCGAAGACAGTACCTACACGATGATTGTTCCTAGCGACAAGGCTTGGAAGAAGGCTTACAAGCACGTGGAGGCATACTTCGACTATCCTGAAAGCTTCGAGCCATTCACCCTTACCAACGATGAGAAGACAGGTAAGCTTACCTACACCATCGCATCAAAGGTAAACATCGATGCCGACAGCTTGAAGAAGGAGCATACCATCCTGAGCATCCTGATGCCATTGATATTCAGCAACACCGTGAACCCAGCACTGAAGGGTGGCAACATTCCAACCGGTGCTACCGACTCTATCCACAGTACAACCTATGTGTATTCATACAACACCTTGAACTACATGAGTCCTAACAGCAGCCGCGTGGATGATGCCGCAGAGCTGTTTAAGGGTGCTACCAAATACAACATGAGTAACGGTACTGTATGGTTAACAGGCGATTCACTCTACGCACGCCCATGGTCAAATTGGAACCCTACCATCCACCTGAAGGCTCAGTACGGTAACTATCAGGCAGGTACCAGCAACGTAACCCTGACAAAGACCGTGACCGTGGGAAGCAGCGACCGCAACCCAAGCGTAAAGGGTTCCATGCACACCCCAGCGTTCTATCAGGTATCATCAGCCATCAACGAGCGCCCAGAGGTATTCCTCTACGCTCCACAGGTTCGATCTACAGCATACGCCGTATATCTGACCATGGTTCCTGCTACCATCAACGATACCACAGCCGTACCAACCGAGCAAGCCATCGCTCTGCGTACCATCATGCACAATAGTAAGGGTGGTGCTCCTAAGGCACAAGCCAGCACCGGATATCCAACTCCAGGTGCCCTGAAAAAGGATTTCGACCACATGAACAAGAACATGGGTGCGGTGAAATTCGATTACGGAACCAAGGAAGAATCCAAGATTCTGACCAAGTACATGGGTATCTTCAAGCCAAACATGAGCTACACCGGTCTTCAGAACGACCCAGCTATTCGCCCTGTGTTCAATGTATATTGCAGCACACGTACCCAAGGTGGCAGCACTGAGCTCCGCATTGCAGGCATCGTCCTGGTTCCTCAGGAGGCAGTGGAATACTACATGAAAAATGGTATGATTAGCGACTACACGGGCGACATGCCAGAACTCTTCTGGAACCTCACCGGCTCCAGCAATTAATCAAACATGAACTCAACATTTGAAAACAATGATAAATTTCAGAATATTGGCAATCATGGGCTTGATGGCTGTGGCAGCACAGGTCAACGCCCAGGAAGCAACAGATGACGCAGCAAGTCAGAAGAAGACGGCAGCAGCTCCTAAGTTGCCTGAATACCCTATGATGGAAATCACAGGTACCATCTACGATGCTGCTACAGGAAAGCCACTCAGCGGTGTACAGGTTCAGCCATTGGGCAATGCCAACTATGCTGCCATGACCAAGGACGACGGTACCTTCACCATCAAGGTGCCTACCTTCACTACATCGCTCTATCTCTTCACTTCGCAGTATGCCAGCCAGCAGGTTTCCATCGCAGGTAAGAGTCATATCACTGCCAACATGCTCAGCGACAAGTTCAACGAGATGTACACCAACGGTACACAGCTCGGAGGCGCTGCCAGCGTAAAGACCGATAAGACAACCACACAGATTTCTGTTGAGGACCTCATCAGCGAACAGCTCGGCGGCGACGTGCGCACCATCAAGCGCTCAGGTGCTCCTGGCATCGGTTCTGCCATGTTTATCCGTGGCTTGAACTCGCTCAATGCCAACGCCCAGCCACTGGTAGTAGTGGATGGCGTGCCAATGGACATGCAGTATAACGGCACTTCGCTGCAGACAGGTATGTTCAACAACCAGTTGCTGAACATCAACCCTGCCGACATCGAGAAGATTTCTGTATTGAAGAACGGTACTGCCATCTATGGTGCCAAGGGTGCCAACGGCGTTATCGTCATCGAAACCCGCCGCGGTCACAGCATCGCTACCCGCATTGACGCCAACATCGGTGTGGGCGTGAACCTGGTACCAAAGCTTCCTAAGGTGATGGATGCCAACCAGTATATGAGCTATGCCACAGAGATGCTGGGTACTTATCCGGAAATCAGCAAGATTATGGAGAACAATAATCTCAATTTCCTGAATAACGACAAAAACAATTACTATTATAATGCATACCACAACAACACCGACTGGAGCAAGGAGGTTTATGAAGAAGCCTTGAGCCAGAACTACAGCATCAACGTGCAGGGTGGTGACGATGTGGGTATGTACAACCTCTCTCTGGGTTATACCGACGGCAAGAGCACTGCCAAGAAGAATGGCTTCAACCGCCTGAACATCCGTTTCAACAGCGACTTGAAGATTACCAAGGGCTTCGCTACTGAGTTTGACGTTGACTACGTGAAGTTGAGCCGCGACCTCTTCGATGATGGCGCTCCTAGCGACTTCAGCAAGGGTACCGTGACATCTCCTACACTCCTGGCACTGATCAAGTCGCCTATCCTCAACCCATACGTATTCAACAAGACCACAGGTCAGTTGTCTTCTACCCTCTCTGAGGCAGACGACTTCCTGAGTGCACTGGATCCCAACCTCTCGCTGGCAAACCCTACTGCCCTGCTGGCAAACGGCAGCGGCAACAACAAGAACCGCATGGAGAACTCTATGTTCCACGTGCGCATCATGCCTAAGTTCGACCTGGGCAAGGGTTTCAAGCTTTCAGAGAACATCAACTATACGTTAAACCGTAACTCCCAGCGCTACTATCGTCCGAAGGGCGGTGTGCCAACCTTCTATGTAGAGGGCTTGGGTATGGTGCAGACCTTGTCTGCTTCCATCTTCGCCAAGGAAGAGACCGTGATGAGCGATACCCGCTTCGATTTCTCACGCATCCTGGGTGCCCACACCATCGACGCCATGGCAGGATTCAGATACCTGAACTACGGTTATGAGATGAACAACCCTACAGGACAGTATCAGAGTGCCGGTAACGACCTCTTGCCAAACGTATCCAACAGCATGGACTTCAAGGATGCCAAGGGTGAGGATTACAAGAAGACCAGCCTTACCTGGTATGCACAGGCCAACTACAACTACAAGAACCGCTACTTCCTGGAGGCTCAGGCAGCCCTGGAGAGCAGCAGCAGCTTCGGCGACAAGGCCACAAGCCTGCGCATGGGCGGTGTAGCATGGGGCTTGTTCCCTAGCGTACAGGCAGGTTGGGTGATGACCAACGAAGAGTGGTTCCCACAGAACATCGGCCTCAACTATCTGCGCCTGAACGCCGGATTCGAGATAAGCGGTAACGACGATATCAACAACAAGGCGGCACACACATCGTTCGAGGTATTGAAGTTCCTGCACAACGCCATCCCTGCCGTACAGCTCAACAACATCGGTAACGAGAATGTGACCTTCGAGAAGACCCGCCGCATCAACCTGGGCTTCCAGAGCCAGTGGCTCGACAACCGCCTGGGCTTAGGCTTCAACTACTATATGAACCATACATCCGACCTCCTCACCATAAAGGATTTCACCACTCCTGTGGCAGGTGTGAAGAGCTATTGGAGCAACGAGGGTTCTATGGACAACACCGGATTTGAGGTAAGCCTCAACGGTAAGCCAGTGGTAAGCCGCAAATTCACCCTGGAACTGGGTGCCAGCTTGGGTCACTACAAGAACGAGATCAAGAGCTTGCCTAACGAGAAATACGTAGCCATCAACGGCAATGCCAAGGGTGCCAAGGGTTATACCTCTTCTATCTATGGCAGCGGCAACGTGGCAACACTCGTAGGTCAGAGTGCCGGTGTATTCTACGGATACAAGACTGCAGGCGTATTCGCAACAGATGCAGAAGCAAAGGCTGCCGGAAAGGACGGTTATCTCTACCAGCTCGACGAAACCGGTGCCAAGAAGTATTTCAAGGCTGGTGACATGCACTTCGTTGACCTGGATGGCGATGGCTGCATCGGCGAGAACGACAAGACCATCATCGGTAATCCAAACCCGGATATCTATGGTAATGCATTCATCCGCGCCTCTTACGGTAACTTCACACTCTCTGCAGTGTTCGGCTACTCTGTAGGCAACGACATCTTCAACTACCAGCGCAGCGTAATCGAGGGTGGCAAGAACTTCTACAACCAGAGCACTGCCCTGGTAAACCGCTGGAGAAGCGAAGGTCAGGTGACCAATGTTCCTCGTATATCTTACGATGACGAGATGGGCAACTCACGCTTCAGCGACCGCTGGATAGAGGATGGAAGCTATCTGAAGCTCCGCTCACTCAACCTCAACTACAAGGTGCCTGTAAGCACATCCTGGTTGCAGGGTCTTCAGGTTTGGGTAGAGGCAAACAACCTCTTCACCCTGACCAAGTATCTGGGTGGCGACCCTGAGATGTCAACCTCCAACGCCGTGCTCTATCAGGGCATCGACACGGGTAGCATCGCATCAGGACGCACCATCACAGTGGGTTTGAAGCTTAATCTCTAATAAAAAAGTACAATCACAAAGCATCAAAATAATGAAAATTAAATATTTCATAGCAGCCACCCTGGCTGCCATCACATTCAGTTCATGCAGTGATATGTTCGATGATGGATCTAATCGTTACGTCTATAATCCGGAACTCAACGAGAAGGTCGATTCTATGTTCTATATCAACGGTATCTTGAAAGGTGTTCAGCAAGCCATCGACCAGAATGTGCTTGTCAATGAGCTTCGTGGCGACCTCGTGTCGCCAACCTCTCATGCCTCTACCGACTTGCAGCGCCTGGCAGCCTTCGACTATGCCGACGGCAACAAGTATGATTCTGCGTATGTTTATTACCGCATCATCAACAACTGCAACTACTACGTGGCTCACCGCGACACCACCCTTGCCACCGGTTCAAGCCTTGTGGCAATGAAGGAGTATGCCGAGGCAAAGGCCATCCGTGCATGGGCTTACCTGCAGCTGGTTCGCAACTATGGCAACGTGCCTTTCTACACCCATCCTCTTACCGATATCTCATCGGTAGAGGGTGCTGCCAACCTGGAGAAGAAAGACCTGAACGGCATCGTGGCTGCCCTGGCTCCCGACCTGGAGCAGTATGTGAACCTGCCAGTGCCTAGCTGGAAGGAGTTTGACCTGGGTATGAGCGACGCCGGAGAGCAGAAGAAGGTAACCACATCGCAGATGATGATTCCGGTACGCCTCATCCTTGCCGACCTCTATCTGGAGTCAGGCAACTATGCCAAGGCGGCAGAGCATTACTTCAATTATCTGAAGCAGAACAAGGAGCGCCTGCGTTCTTATCTGGCTGACTGGGCGAATTATCCAACCTATTCGGATCTTCCAACCTCAATGAGAAACGGACAGAGCTGGTTTGTTTCAAACGGCGACTGGTCAACTACCTACAGCCAAGATGCGGAAACCATCACCTTCGTGGCTATGGCAACCAACAAGTTGCGTGGTGAGATTACTGCCCTGCCTGGTTTGTTTGGTTACAACTACTACACTGCGGCAGACGGTTATCGCTACAACGTTGAATCTGCCCTGGTAGCATCTGATTCATACCTCGCTCTGTCTAACAGTCAGAACTTCTATTACAGAGTGGGTAGCGGTAAGAACGCTGTTTACGCCTACGCTTCTGTGGGAGATATGCGTTATCACAGTTCTTACAACCGTGTGAGATCGGATAAGAAGACAGATTTGGTTAACATTATCATGAAATATGAGAATGCGAACATTCCGCTCTATCGCACCTCTGGTGTTTATCTGAAACTTGCCGAGGCAATCAACCGCATGGGACATCCTGACGTGGCATTCGCCTTGCTGAAGGATGGCTGGAACCACAAGTTGGAGCAGGATACCACCTATATGACCCAGGAAGGTATCGAGTTCCTGAAGACCACCGTTCCTTTCCTGACGGCTGAGAACCGAGTAGTGTTCAACGATGAGGACGAATCTAGGGAATACAGCATAGGTAGCCAGCCACTGCATGCCCGTGGTGCCGGTATGACCCAGGGTAACCAGTCGCTCTACAAGTATCGCACAGAGATTGATAAGAAGTTGGCTGAATTAGGCAAGAGTTATCCTGTGAACGCCACAGCATCAGATAGCTTGAAGATTGAGCAGGATGCCGTAGAAGACCTTCTCTGCGACGAGATGGCATTGGAGCTTGCCTTTGAGGGCAGCCGCTTCAGCGACCTTTGCCGCATCGCCCGTCACAAGAACAATGATAATCCTTGGGGCAGCAACTATGGTTCTCTCTGGCTTCGTGATAAGCTGAAGTTCAAGAACTCAGTGCTCGACTTGAGTGATCCGAACAACTGGTTCATGCCATTCAAGTAAAAAGTTGGTAATATGATTATATAAAAAAATCCCCCATACACTCATTTGCGTATGGGGGAATTTTTATATCCCGAAGCGTGTCAGCGTTTCATGACGCACCCTTTTTTAATCCGCTAGGCGCTCGCCGGATTTGAAACCCGGCGTTAAAAAATGTCCTAACCTATTTAGGCTCTGCGGATTTGAAATCCGCAGCAAGGGAGTATGCATTACTTAGTCATTTCAAAACCTACACGCATGCCATCGTAGCTGTTGGCGATGGTACCCACTGCGCTGAGAGTAGAGCTGCCCTTGAAGGCGCTGAGCATCTTGATGAGGTTGAGAAGCTTCTTCTGGTCGAAGAGAAGGCTGATGCCATTGGTGGTCTTGGTGGCATAACCCGAAGCACTCAGCAGAAGGCCCTTCAGATGGATGGCATGAGTCTTCTCATCAAAGGTATAGGTGCCCTGCCATGGCTTGCCGTCAATCTGCGCAGAGAAGTTGCCGTCGGTGGTGAAGGTGAACTGGGTGTTTGAACTGTTGAAGCCAAACTTATTATAATAGGTGCTCAACTTCTCCTCTACCTTGTTGGCAGCAATCTCGCCACCCGCCTTTGCCAGCAGGTTCTCTGAAGTGAAGGCGCATCCTGGCTTGCTGTACTTCCAGGTATGAGCGCAGAGATCTTCCTTTGAAAATGTGCCCGAACCGATTACATTGTTCAAGAGGCCACTGATGATGCTACCAATAGATGTGGTGGTAGCAGCAGTGGCAGCAGTGGCCGAAGAAGTAGCACCAGTGGTTGCATCTACAGAAGTGGATGTAGATTTCTTGGTAGAAGTCTTGGTGGTTGACTTCTTGGTAGTCTTGGTGGTTGATTTCTTTGAAGAAGATTTCTTGGTTGGTTTCTTTGAAGAAGATTTCTTGGTTGATTTCTTTGAAGAAGATTTCTTGGTTGATTTCTTTGTAGTCTTCTTCACTGGCATCAACTCCGATTTAGAGGCATTGAGCGCTGCCTCGTTCATGGCGCTAGCATTGCTGCCTACTGTGCATGCGAGCACGAGGGCAGCCGTCAGAATTACCTTTTTCATTTTATTTTCCTTTTACTTTCTATATTATCTTATTCTTATACCAAATCTTATATCGATATTCACGCTTTCGGGTGCAAAGTTCGGCATTTTTTGGGAAATAACAAAGAGAAATCCCCTTTTTTTCTCTTCCAGCTTTCCTATTTTTCCTATTCATCCTCTGTTCATCATCAGCATCCCTTCTAATTACCCTGCACGATTTATAGACGGATGGGGGTGCAGATGGTTTATTCAAATGCTGATTTTCGTGCAAAAGCTAGTGCAAATGATTCATCTTTTTGACTTAAATCAAAAAAGAATAATAATTACCCCAAAAATATCGTTTTGTGTACCGAAATGTTATCAGAATGTAATATCTTTGCAGCGTTAATAAAAATACAATAGGTTATGAATGATTTAATTAAGGTAAACACGAGTAATGAAAATCAGGCATTGAACAAGTGCCAGCAGATTCTTCAGGATCGCCGCGAGGCCCTTGCCTCTAAGGCAAAGAGAAGAGATTAAGTCCTTCACAGCAAAAAGAGAAGAGATGAATTTCTTCTAGGTTTATGAAGCAGACAAGGATTTGAATCCTTCGAAGAGAGATTTTTTCAGAATGACTCTTAATTTGAAAAGGTAGTTTTTGGGAAAAGAAAGAAAAAGTAAAAAACCCCGTTGCCGGAACGTTTCGTCTGGCAACGGGGCTTTTTCATATCTTACTTCTTATTCAAGTTACTTATTCTTCTCTGCCTTCATGATTACCTCGAAGTGGTTGCCACTCTTCAGTACCACGTTCTTCAGGAAGTCTGAAATCTGCTGGGCAGTTACCGACTTCACCATCTCACGGTAGTTGGTGTGGGTATCTACCTTACGCAAATCATACATGCTCAATACCTGCATCCAGTAGCTGTTGGTCTTCTCATCAACACCAGCCTGCTTCAGCAGAATCTCCTTCACCTTCTGCAAATCGTTGGCATCAGGAGCAGCAATCGTCTCCTCCATACCCTTGAAGAAGCAAGGAACAGCTGCATCTACCTTATCTGGGTTCAACTGAGCCGTACCGTTGATGGTAAGTGCCAACTTGCCGTCGTAATCGAAAATCAAGCCGCAAGATGCACCAGTGCTGTAAGCAGCACTCAACTCCTCACGGATGCTGCGCAGATACTTCATCTCCAACAGACGGGCAGAAATATCAGCCAATACGGCTGTCTTCTGAGTATAAGCAGGCAACTTCACGAACCACATCTCGCGTGCCTGGCTCTGTGGATTCTCCATTGCCTTGGTAAAGATGTTCTTCACCTCGCCCTTAGCGTATGGAATCTTCTGGTTCTTCAGCTTCATGCCCTTGTTTGGCAGAGAAGCGATATACTGCTCGATGAGTGGCAGGAGTACCTTCTCGTCGTAGTTACCTACAAAATAGAAGGTGAAGTCCTTGGCATTGCCATAGAGCTGCTTCTGCATGTCGAGCACACGGTCGTAGTTGATGTTCTGGATATCCTCTGCATTTGGAAGAAGAGCCAGCTTGTTGCCCAGGTAGAGAGTGCTCTGGATAGAATCCTGATATACCATGTTAGGGTTGTTGCTCTTGTTAGAGAGCACGGTAACGTAGGTATTCTTCAGGTTCTCGAATGCCTTCTCGTCCTTGGTCAGGTTGGTCATCGAGAGATAGAGAAGCTGCATCATCGTCTCCAGATCCTTAGGAGTAGAAGTACCGGCGATACCGTGACGGAAAGGACTCATGGTGAGACCTACGCTGCACTGCTTACCAGCCAGCATCTTCTGCAGGTCGTTGCCTGTGAAACCAGCCAATCCGCTTACTTCCCATACGGTAGAAGCATTGGCAGCGTTAACAGGGTCGTTCTGGAATGCAGAGTAACCCACGTTGGCACTTCCGGCAACACGAATCTCATTATCCTTATAGTCGGTCTTCTTCAATACCACCTTGGCACCGTTAGAGAGGGTGAGCTTCTTGAAGCCGAGCACCTTGTTCTCTACCACCTTCTTGATGCTGCCAGCCTTAGGAGCTGAAGCCATCAGTGGTTCCTGCTTCACGTTATCCACATAAGCCTCCAGCTTCTCGCCGCGTACCTGCTTCACGATGGCAGCAAGTTCCTGCTCTGTAGGATAGCTTACGCCCTCTGCCTCCTTCATCAGCACCATGCTCACAAAGTTGGTGTCGGTTTCTGAAATCAGATTCTTCATCGCATCGTTGATGTGTTCAACAGTAAAGCTTGGCACTATCATCTGATAAATCTTGTACTCATCTTCGAGAGATGGGATTGGCTCGTTGTCTGTGAAGTGATCCACATACTGGGTAGTAAACTGCTCGTTCTTCATCTTGTTGCGGTTCTCATACATGGTTTCCATGCCGCTCATGAAGTTCTCCTTGGCACGTGCATACTCTGTGGCTGTGAAACCGAAGTCGCGTACACGCTTTGCCTCACGCAGGAAGGCTGCATAAGCCTCCTTTACCTTGCCTGGCTTAGCCACACCCGAGATAGAGAAGGCATCCTTGGTGCCTGAAATGAGGTAAGAGCCGATGCCTGCGCTTCCCTGGAGGAATGGGCAATCTGCCTCACGTGTCTGCTCTGCCAAGCGGGCATCGAACATCGAACCTACTACGCTGCGGAGGTAACCCATGACGAGGTAGGCCATGTTGCCTTTCAAGGAATCAGGATATGCATCGGTCTTCATCATGATATTGATCATGTCGAACTTCTGCTCCTTGTTCTTGTCGATTACGTAGATGGCTGTATCGTTGTCAGCCACTGGCACTGGCACTACCTTGGCAGCATTCTTAGGCACCTTGATGCCAGAGAAGAGTTTCTTGATCTGTGCTTCTACATGATCTACATCGATATCACCCACGATGATGATTGCCTGGTTGTCCGGACGGTACCACTTGCGATAGTAAGCACGCAGGGTTTCAGGGTCGCATCCATCGACGACGCTCATCAAGCCGATAGGCATACGGTATCCGTACTTCTCGCCCTGGTAGAGCTTAGGCAGGTTGCGCTCCAACATGAGCTGCTGACCCACCATGCGCAGACGATACTCATTGTGTACCACATCGCGCTCATCGTTGATGGCCTCCTTGGTCAGCGAGATACCGTTGCTCCAATCCTTGAGGATGAGCATGCAGGAATCCACTGCTGAGGTGCGGGTAGTAGGAACATCGGTGAAATAATAAACGGTTTTGTCGATGCTGGTATAGGCATTGAGGTTGCGACCATACTCCACGCCGATGCTCTGCAGGTAATCCTGGAGGGAATTGCCCTTGAAGTGCTCGGTGCCATTGAAGGCGAGGTGCTCCAAAAGGTGAGCCAAACCGCGCTGGTCGTCATTCTCATTGATAGAACCCACTTTCTGAGCGATGTAGAAACTAGCCACATGCTCAGGGAAAGCATTATGACGAATGTAGTAGGTCAAGCCATTCTCAAGATGACCGATCTTCACATTCTTGTCCACTGGGATAGGAGGCATCTGTGCCATCGCATTTCCCACAGAGAGCAGCAGCAGTGCCGCTGCGAAAATCTTTCTTAATCTCATTTTTTCTCTGCTGAATATTAATAAATATGCAATTATTAGTTATTTCGACTGCAAAATTACTCAAAATAAAAATGATTTGCAAGTATTTGGGAGATTATCTTCCCAAATACCTGCAAATCTATCAACTTTTAACTATAAACTATCAACTCTGAAGCTCTTCAGCCATGAGCCTCTGAACAGGCGCACCAGGAAGAGGCATCCTCTCAGCGTAAGCTCCGTGGCCATGGCTATCCATACGCCCTCCAATCCGTAGCTCTTCGAAAGCCCGTAGGCAAGGGTGAGCCTCACCAGCCACATCGTTCCCAGATTGATGGCGGCAGGCTTCTTCGTATCGCCCGCTCCCACGCAGACACTATAGGTAACGATGCTCGCCGCAAAGAACGGTTCGGCGAATGCCTCGATGCGCAGGCAGATGGTGCCCAATTCGCGGATACTTTCCACCGGCGACAGCACGCCTATCATCTCGGGTGCAAAGACGAACATCACCACGCCCATCAATGCCATCACGCTCATGCCCAATCCCACGGTGAGATAGGCGAAGCTCTTGCAGAGGTCGATGCGCCCGGCTCCATGAGTCTGTCCCACCAGGGTGCTTGCCGCATCTCCGATGCCATAACCCGGCATATAGCAGAGGCTCTCGGCGGTGATGGCGAAGGAATGGGCAGCGATGGCGATATTGCCCAATGGCGCCACAATCATGGTGCTCACTATCTGCGCTCCGCTCATCAGGATATTCTGAATGGCCATCGGTATGCTGATCTGGCAGGCCTGATTCACATAACTCTTCACCCAGCGGAACGGCTCTTTATCCTGCCGCAGGTTCAGAATCCTGTTGCTGCATGCCGAAATCCAGAGATTGGGCAGCGAGATGCAGAAGTAGGCCATCGCCGTGCCGCATGCCGCCCCCACTACGCCCATCTTCAGTATATAGATGAAGAGATAGTTGAAGACCACATCGCAGAGGCATATCAATACCGCCATCACGCTGGGCGTATGCATATTGCCTGCCGACTTGAGCATCATCTCGGAGATGTGATAGAGGAACACGAAGGGCAGCACGAGGCTATATATCAGGAAATACTTCGATGAGAAAGGAGCGATGTCGTCACCGCCACCCAGCCAGTAAGGCAGATATCCATGAATGCCCACGCCCACCAGGGTAAGCATCAAGCTGAACGCCAAACCGCATATCAGGGCATGGCGATATACCTGGCGTGCCTTTCTGAAATCGTTGGCACCGATGAAATGAGCCACCTGCACCGAGAACCCCGTGGCAGCTGCCGAAAGCAAACTTCCGATGAGCCAAGTGGTTGACTCTATCAGTCCGATGCTAGCCGAGGCTTCTGCTCCCAGATGTCCCACCATCGATGCATCGATAAAGAACATCATCACGGTGGAAATCTGCGCCAGCATAGACGGCACGCTCAACCCCACGATGAGATTGAGTTTTTCCCTTCGAGTCATCGCCCTTCCCTTGCGAATCGACTCTATCAGATAATCTGTCTTATTCTTGAATAACATATTTTTCTCTTTTAATGAAATGATACAAAAAGTGGCGATCCTCAAAAGAGGAACGCCACTTTCTATTTAAATTTAAAATTTGTCGTACCTTTGTTTTTCCCAAAACTTAACTTCCGCCGTAGCAGAACAGTACTGTTTTTGTCATCCTTGAATAAATCAATCTTTCTATACCTTAACTAACACCCATTTTTGAATAAACAATCTAATTTTACCTAAACTAAAAACCTAACCTATGAACAACAATCTTAACTTATTTTTTACCTAACAACTAAAACCTAATAAAATCTATTACCTAACTAAAAACCTAAAACTTATTTTTTCTGATGCAAAGGTACAACAAATTTCTGAAACCACAATACTTTTCCCGAAAAAAATGCATGAAACTAACATTTTTTGACGTAAGTCAGCAAATTGTGTGCGAGCACAAACACTTGTTAACACTAACGAAATGCTTGTTAACACAAAGAGCGTTCCCAGGTTGCCCTGCCAGCATACCTGAGAACGCCCCATATATCTCCCCATATATAATAAGGTGGAAATCTCCCCTATATATAATAAGGTGTAATCACACAGAATATCACTTGGAGAAGTAGCTATCCAGCACTATCTCGAAGCGAAGCATCGAATAGGCAGGAATCGTAGAACTGCTGCTGGTGGCGGAACCATACCCCAACTGGTATGGAATATAAACCATCCAGTGGTCGCCCGGATGCATGCGCATCAAGGCTGTGGCAAAGCCATCCACCACATTGCTCACGGCAAAGGTAGAAAGCATGGCGGTTTGCTTGTTGTAAGTACCCTCGAAGGTCTTATCAAACACGTATCCCGCATTCACGCTACCATCCTTATCAGTAGTCTGAATCAGGCTGCCACGATAGCTCACCCTCACGGAGTCGGTGTACATCGGGCTTGTGGTGCCCTCGCCCTTTTCGAGCACATGAACGATGATGTGGTCGCAATCCTTGTAGGTCAGCGGCACATTCACGCCGTTCACATCCTTGTTAGGCGTCTGGTTCTCCAAGCTCCATTTGCGATATACATACCATCCCTGGCTCTCTCCCATCTTCTTTGCGTAAGCCAGCGTATCGGCAAAAGCCTGCTCGTTGCGCTCCTGCCAGTTGGCATACGCATCATAGGAGTCATCGTTCTCGCTGCATGATGACAGGGCGAACACTGCCATCACGAGCAAGAAGAGATATTTAGAAATTCTTAATTTCATTACCAAGTTTCTTTAATACGCTGGTGATACTTACGCGATCCTCGATGATGCCACGAAGGTCAGAGATAGCTACGCGCTCCTGCTCCATGGTATCACGATAACGCAAAGTTACCTTGTGATCCTTAGGTGTCTCGTGGTCAACGGTGATACAGAATGGAGTACCGATAGCATCCTGGCGACGGTAACGCTTACCGATGGAATCCTTAGGATCGCCATAGTGGGTATTGAAGTGGAACTTCAACTCATCCACAATCTCGTGAGCCAACTCTGGCAGGCCATCCTTCTTATCCAATGGGAACACGGCACACTTCACTGGTGCCAATGCCTCTGGCAGGCGCAAAACAACACGTGTCTCACCATTCTCCAACTTCTCCTCGCAGTAAGAGTGGCACATCACGCTGAGGAACATACGGTCAACACCGATAGAGGTCTCCACATCGTAAGGTACATAGCTCTCGTTCTTCTCTGGATCGAAATACTTGATAGAACGGCCGCTGTACTTCTCGTGCTGAGAAAGGTCGAAGTTGGTACGGCTGTGGATACCCTCCACCTCCTTGAAGCCGAATGGCATCTTGAACTCGATGTCAGTAGCAGCGTTAGCATAGTGAGCCAACTTCTCGTGGTCGTGGTAACGGTAGTTCTCGTTGCCCATGCCCAGTGCCTCGTGCCATGCCAAGCGAACCTTCTTCCAATACTCAAACCACTTCATCTCAGTGCCTGGCTGGCAGAAGAACTGCATCTCCATCTGCTCGAACTCACGCATACGGAATACGAACTGGCGGGCAACCACCTCGTTGCGGAATGCCTTACCAATCTGGCAGATACCGAATGGCAACTTCATACGACCGGTCTTCTGAACGCTCAGATAATCAACGAAGATACCCTGAGCTGTCTCAGGACGCAGATATACCTTGCTTGTAGCATCGCTGGCAGCACCCATCTGGGTAGAGAACATCAGGTTGAACTGACGAACGTCTGTCCAGTTCTTGGTACCGCTGATAGGGCAAACGATACCCTCGTCCTCGATAATCTGCTTCAGCATCTCGAGGTTAGGACCCTGCATAGCCTCAGTATAGCGGGCATGGAGGTCATCAAACTTCTTCTGGTTCTCCAGAACACGAGGATTGGTAGCGCGGAACTGAGCCTCATCGAAGCTGTCGCCGAAGCGCTTCTGAGCCTTGGCAATCTCCTTGGCAATCTTCTCCTCATACTTAGCCATGTGATCCTCGATGAGCACATCGGCACGATAACGCTTCTTAGAGTCGCGGTTATCAATCAATGGGTCATTGAAGGCATCAACGTGACCTGATGCCTTCCATACTGTAGGGTGCATGAAGATTGCAGCATCGAGACCTACAATGTTCTCGTGCAGCAATACCATGCTCTGCCACCAGTACTGCTTGATATTGTTCTTGAGCTCAACACCATTCTGACCATAGTCGTAAACGGCAGCCAAGCCATCATAAATTTCACTACTTGGGAACACGAAGCCATATTCCTTGCAATGGCTTACGATTTTCTTAAAAACATCTTCTTGTGCCATGATTAAATCTTATTTTTCTTAAATTTTCTGCAAAGATAAGCCTTTTTCTCGAAAAAATGTTGTATCTTTGCCATAAATTAGGAAAAATTATCGCTTTTCCACTTTGTTTCATTGTGGAATGCGAATAAATTCGTAACTTTGCAAAAGAAATAACAATGGTTACAACAAAAGAAGAAAAGGCAAAGCAACAGTCTGCGAGGGATAATCTTAGCAAGTTTTTCTACGACTTAGCAAAAACTACCTTCGCATCAACCGTTGTCGGCGATGTAGTCGCCATGTTTCTGAAAGAGGAAGTCAAGACTTCAGCAATAGTCTTATTCTTGGTCGGTATAGCAACTACGGCTTTACTTGCACTCTTTGGGTATAGAATTTCAAAAAAATAAAAGATATGGAAGCTTTAATTATAACACTAGCAGGAACTGGAGCTATAGCTCTTATCCTCAACATTTGGTTAGGCACAAAATCTGGAAAAAAATGGCTGCAAAGCCTTTGATAAAAATCATATATGAGCGACGAAATTAAAGATAAAAACGAGCTGGAAGGCCAAAATCCTGATGATTTGGGGAATTCTGATGCTCAGGAGAAACATTCCGACTATAAGCCGGTGAACCGATTCGATGCATCCGCCGTACACCACCTCAGCGGCATGTATCAGAACTGGTTCCTCGACTATGCGTCGTATGTAATTCTGGAGCGAGCTGTGCCGCATATCGAAGACGGACTGAAACCCGTACAGCGACGCATCCTCCACTCCATGAAGCGCATGGACGACGGAAGATACAACAAGGTGGCCAACATCGTGGGACACACGATGCAGTTCCACCCGCATGGAGACGCTTCCATCGGCGATGCCCTGGTGCAGATGGGACAGAAAGACCTGCTCATCGACACGCAGGGTAACTGGGGAAATATCCTCACGGGCGACCGTGCGGCTGCTCCCCGATATATCGAGGCAAGACTCTCGAAGTTTGCCCTCGACGTGGTATTCAACCCGAAAACCACCGACTGGCAACTCTCTTACGACGGCCGCAACAAGGAGCCTATCACCCTGCCGGCTAAATTCCCGCTGCTCCTGGCACAGGGTGCCGAGGGTATCGCCGTGGGATTGAGCAGCAAGGTATTGCCACATAACTTCAACGACCTCTGCGATGCTGCCATCCACTACCTCAGGGGAGAGGACTTTGCCATCTACCCTGACTTCCCAACGGGTGGAGCCATCGACGTGAGCAAATACAACGACGGTCAGCGTGGCGGAGCCTTGAAGGTGAGAGCCAAGATAGATAAGCTCGACAGCAAGACCCTCGTCATCACCGAAATTCCATATAGCAAAACCACGGTGAGCCTCATCGAAAGCATCACCAAGGCGGTGGAAAAGGGAAAAATCAAGGCTAGAAAGATAGAAGACGTCACCTCTGCCAACGTAGAGATTCTCGTACATCTGGCACCGGGCACATCTTCCGATAAAACCATGGATGCCCTTTATGCCTTCAGCGACTGCGAAATCAACATCTCGCCCAACTGCTGCGTCATCGAGGACAACAAGCCGAAGTTCCTCACCATCAGCGATGTTCTTCGCCACAGCGTAGATCGCACCATGGGATTGCTGCGCCGCGAACTGATGATTCGCAAGGGCGAACTGGAAGAGCAGCTCTTCTTCTCATCCTTGGAACGTATCTTCATCGAAGAGCGCATCTACAAGGAGCGCAAGTTCGAGCAGAGCAAGAACCAGGACGAGGTAGTGGCTTTCATCGATTCCAAACTGGAGCCTTTCAAGGACAAGCTCTTCACCGCCGAAGTGGATGGCAAGGGTATGGTGGAATATGCCTTCCATCGCGAGATAACCAGGGAGGATATCCTCAAGCTGTTGGAAATCAAGATGCAGCGCATCCTTAAATATAATAAGGATAAGGCAGACGAACTGCTGATGAAGATCAAGGCAGAACTTGCTGAAATCGAGAACGACCTGGCTCACATGACCGATGTCACCATCAACTGGTTTGAATATCTGAAGGGTAAATACGGAAAACAGCATCCTAGAAAGACGGAAATCCGCAACTTCGATACCATCGAGGTAACCAAGGTGGTGGAGGCTAACCAGAAACTCTACATCAACCGACAGGAAGGTTTCGTGGGAATGGGATTGAAGAAAGACGAGTTCGTATGCAACTGCTCCGACCTCGACGACATCATCATCTTCTACAAGGACGGAAAATTCAAGGTTACCAAGGTGGCCGACAAGATATTCGTGGGCAAGAACATCCTCCACGTGCAGGTGTTCAAGAAGAACGACAAGCGAACCATCTACAACTGCGTATATCGCGACGGCAAGCAGGGCGACTACTTCATCAAGCGATTCAACGTAACCGCCATGACGCGCGACAAGCTCTACGACATTACCCAGGGCACAGCCGGAAGCCGCATCATCTATTTCACAGCCAATCCTAACGGCGAGGCAGAAATCATCAAGGTGACGCTGGAACCAGACCTGAGCCGCAAGCGCCAGAGCATTTTCCTGGAGAAGGATTTCTCGGATATCCTCATCAAGGGCAGAGCTGCCAAGGGCAATCTGCTTACCAAGCGCACCATCCGCCGCATCGGCTTGAAGAGCCACGGCCACAGTACGCTGGGCGGAAGAAAGGTTTGGTTCGACCCGGATGTAAACCGTATCAATTACGATGAAAACGGAAGATTCCTGGGTGAATTCAACGACGATGATGCCATCCTGGTGGTATTGGACAACGGAGAGTTCTACATCACCAACTTTGATGTGAACAACCACTACGAGGACAACATTCTGAAGTTGGAAAAATGGGACGAGCACAAGGTATGGACGGCGATTCTCTATGATGCCGACAACGAGGGTTATCCATACATCAAGCGATTTACGATGGACGCCACCAAGCGCCATCAGAACTGCCTGGGAGAGAACCCTAACAGTCAGCTCATCCTGCTCACCGACACGCCATTCCCTCGTATCAAGGTAACCTATGGCGGAGCAGATGCCATGCGTCCTGCCGAGGAAATCGATGCCGAGCAGTTTATCGCCCAGAAGAGCTTCAAGGCAAAAGGCAAGCGTCTCACCACCTGGAAGATAGAAAGCATCGAGGAACTGGAACCAACAAGATTCCCTGACCCAGAAGAGCCATCCAACGATGATGCCTCAGATGAGCAGGAAGGTCCAGAAGAGCCAAGAGAGAACCTGGATCCAGATGCCGGAAAGAGCGAGCAGCAAGTCATCGACGAGCTAACTGGCCAAACCAACCTCTTCTCCGATAAGGATTTCACAGAAGACGACAAGGATAGAGAATGGCTTTCAAAGCAATAATAAAAAAGGAGCTAAAGCATCGCTGCTTTAGCCCCTTTTTTATTTAAAGGCTTCTTTTTACCTTTTTACTTTTTTACCTTTTTTGCTTCATCCAGTTTTTTCAAGCAATACTCCTTGAAATCCTTCCAGTGGTAATAAGGCGCCATGTCGCTCTTGATAGGAAGCGTAGCCTCATCCTCGCAGAGCAGCACCTTCACCAGCACATCATTCGCCTTGTTTCTATAAAAAACAAACTGCAAATTCGTAGCCATCGGTGTAATCTTATAATCCCACCATTGAGAAGCAATCTTCTCCGGGTCCTTAATCTCCTCGCCATATCCATTCAAATCCAGCAGACAGGTGAGCGGAGTAACCATCGTATCATGGCCATATCTCAAGGTAGCACCCGGATGTGGCAAAGCGATGCAGCTATCCGCCTTCTGAATAATATCCCTCAGCAGATTGCGCTGCGAGAACGGCTGCACATTGCCCGTATAAGGCGAATTGCCGTAAGCCATCTGCCACCAGATGTTGGCATTCAGCCAATTCTGATACAGTTCCTCCTCTGTAAAGAGATCGTAGAGCGAAACCTTGCCCCTCAATTCCGTGCCCTGGATAGAGCTCGCCATCTCATAAAGCTTTCTGTTCAAGTCGCTCTGGTTGATATTCTGCTTCACCCAGGCAGGGTCGTTGAAAAGCTCCTTCATCAGGCGACTGCAGTTAATGTGCTTCTGAGCAAACTCCTGCTGCACCACCTTGATGCCCACGCTATTCTTCAGGCTATCCAGGTGTCTGTCGCCCAGGTTCATATAATACATATCATGCTCGCTGGCATCGTGGAAGATATGAAGCTTAGGATTCATGCGGAGCATCTGCTGCAAACCGTTCTCCATAGAGAGAATGCATCGGATCACCGTTGTGCTTCGAGCCTCGATATTCGTATTACCGGCAAAGATCTCAGGAAATCTCTCCATCATTCTTCGGGTAATGCCCTGATGCTGCAGGGCGCCGAGCGGAGTCAGTTCGCCATCACGTCCCCTCGCCTCCTCACGAATCATCTTCACTTTCTCCAGCGTCTCCTCGCCCTTGGCAGTCAGTTTTCCCTTCTGCTTCGCCTTGAGCAGAGAGAAATAAGGCACATCATACGCCTGCTTGCCAATCATATAGCGGGAGCCATGACGGCCATAGTGGCTCAGATAAAAAGGCTTGTATCCCTTAGGAGCAGGAGTCAACTGCTTCTGAGGTCCACGGTAAGCCACATAGTTGCTACCCGAAAGGGTAATGTCGCGCTTGAAATCCTCCTGAGGAGTCTGCGCGGCGAGAGGCATCGTCAAAGCAAGAGATGCCCACAATAATAGATGTCTTGTGTTCATTGTTATGTTATCTAAAGTTTACCTGCTTATTATAGCATATTATTGCTTGTCTGCATATCATAGCTTGTCTGCATATATAGCTTGTCATAACTTGCCTGCATATATAGCTTGTCATAACTTGCCTGCAAAAGTACCATTATTTCTCGTAAAAAACAAGCGAATCCGCTTTTTTTTGCATATTTCTTCTTTTTATTCAGAAAAATATTGTATCTTTGCACTCGCAAATGCGCTTGTGGCGAAATTGGTAGACGCGCTAGACTTAGGATCTAGTGGTTCAGGCCGTGTAGGTTCGAGTCCTATCAGGCGCACCGAAGAAAATCCTAACTGCTTGATAATAAGCGGTTAGGATTTTTCGTTTCTAGAAATTGCCAACATTTTGGCAACATATTTCCCCGCTAGGTGCTTCAAACCCGCAGAAAACTCAACCCCGCTAGGCGCTCAACCCCGCCAGGCGCTCGGCGGATTTGAAATCCGCCGTCAAAAAAAGGTCATAACCTATTGAGAATCTGCGGATTTGGAATCCGCAGCAAGCAAGAATGGAATGCAAGATAAAGGGATGGGGATTGCAAATCCCTAGGTGTAAGTGGTCGAACATTTTTTTACAGCGGATTGCAAATCCGCTGGGACGCCTAGCGGAAGACTTTCTATTAGGAACGCCTGGCGAAAACTTTATTTGGCTATTCTTGGTTGTTTTGATATCATTATTAGGCTATTATTTGACTATTTCTCCCAAAAACCAAAGAAAATCCTCAAAAGACTTGGCGGAATAAAATTATTATCGTATTTTTGCAGCAACAGTTTCCACCTCTACGCTTTTACCTAAGCACCAAATTACAATGTGGAACTTTTGCTATTCATAGTTTATAGGATGTATCGTATAAAATTGGTAAGATTATGGCACCAAAGAATACAACAACCAAGAATTTATACTTTGTGACAACAACCGTTGTCAACTGGGTTGACATCTTCAATCGTCCCAAGTATAAACATATCATTATTGAATCCCTTCAGTTTTGCCAGAAGAACAAGGGATTGGAAATCTATGCCTGGGTCTTAATGCCCAATCATCTTCATTTCATTATCGGAGCGCAAGACCTTGACCAAGTTCATTCAATTCTTCGCGATTTCAAGAAGTTTACAAGCAAGAAAATACTTGCAGAACTCCAGAATGATGTTCAAGAAAGCAGAAGAGAATGGATGCTAAACCTATTTGCTCAGGCAGGAGAAAAGGATAAGAAGATTGCGCAATATCGCTTTTGGCAAGAAGGTTGCTATTCGGAAGTTATCTCTTCGCTAGAATTCTACAAGCAAAAACTCAATTACATCCATCAGAATCCTGTTAGGGCTGAATTTGTGAGATATCCTCAGGATTACCTTTATAGTTCTGCGATAGATTATGCTGGAGAGAAAGGTTTGATAGAAGTGATTGTTGTGAGAGGATCATGATTAACAGATACCACAAGACGGATTCCGCAAAGAGCTCAACCCCGCTAGAAACTCAAGCCCGCCAGGCGCTCAACCCCGCCAGGCGCTCGGCGGATTTGAAATCCGCCGTTAAAAAAAGGTCATAACCTATTGAGGATCTGCGGATTTGAAATCCGCAGCAAGCAAGAATGAATGCAAGATAAAGGAATGGGGATTGCAAATCCCCAGGTGTAAGTGGTCGAACATTTTTTAACAGCGGATTGCAAATCCGCTGGGACGCCTGGCGGAGGTACATATCACTATCAAGAAGAAACTCTATGTTCTTTGGCTCGCACGAAGGAGCAAGACGGGGAGCTATCCTATATTCTATAGCTATTTCATGCAAGTTGAATGGCATCAATCTGTTTGAATACATTAGCGATGTCATAGAAAAGACCATTGAATGGCAACCGAATACCCCACTGGAGAAATATAGAGACTTACTTCCTGACCGATGGAAAAAGCAGTAACAGCATTTGTTTAATCAGCTGTTACTGTTTTTTTTGAATTATGCAAGGTATAAACGCGGAGCCGCTTACCAAGAAGTATCATTGAAGTATCATAAAAGCAGCATGAAGTATCATAAAAGCAGCATGAAGTATCATAAAAACAGCTTACTCACGATATTGCCCAGAAACCGTCCCAAACTTTGGGCACTCAATGCCCGCAGTACGGGCAACAGATGCCCAACACATGGGCTATCGATGCCCATCACGTGGGCTCTGAGTGCCCACCTAATGGGCATCGGCAGACCAACTAATGAGCATAGACAGACCAACTAATGGGCTGATTTCCAAGAGATATCAGTAGTAACTTCTAACGATATCAGCTGACTTTTCCTGATTTCAGTTGACACTTTTTTACTTTATCAACTAGAAAAGGTAGACACTATCAATTTCATAAAACTGAAATAGTAGACACCTGCCTATCTGATAAAACTAAAATCGCAGACACCTGCCATTATCTTGATTTAAGTCAACAATCCAACACTATTAACAATAAAACAAAGAAAAAATTTCCTGTATTCGCATATTTCCTATACCTTTGCCACCGAATTCCAAGCATAAAGAAGACGGATTCCAATAAAAGAAGATAGAAAACAACGTATAATTTTTAAGAAAAAAGATTGATTATGAAGAAAATTATGTTGAGCCTCGCTATGGCTCTCGTTTCTGTTTGCGCTAGCGCACAGGTTTACATCGGTGGTACTGCTGGTATCTCTAGCAACAAAATCGGTGATGATGACAGCAAGACTGCTTACAAGCTCATCCCTGAGATTGGTTACCAGTTCAACAACAAGTGGGATGCCGGTATCGAGGTAGGTATCCAGAAGGGCGAAGTTTGCAAGCTTTCTCGTGTAGGCGATGCTACAACCTTCACTATTGCTCCTTACGTACGCTATACAGCAGTAGAGACCAAGGTAGTAGATCTCTTCTTCGAGGGTACTATCGGTTATAGTAGCGTAAGCAAGGGCGGTGGCGACTTCTACGAGGTAGGCATCAAGCCAGGTTTGGCAGTTAAGCTTTCGAAGCATGTTGACTTCATCTCTAAGATTGGCTTCCTCGGATACAAAGGCTATTCTCCTGAGCACGGAGATAACTCTTCTACATTCGGAGTTGATGTAGATGCTAGCAACATTTCTTTTGGTGCTATCTATAAGTTCTAATATCTATTATCTATGCCGGATGTCTATCCGCCGTTGGCGAATGGGCATCCGGCATTGCCGTACAAGCATCCGACACTGCCGTACGTGCATCCGCCAATGGCGGATAGAAATTTCCATGAAACCAACAATCATTTAATGCCAACCGGAAGAACACAAGAAACAAACATAAAACTCAGCAAACAAGCATAAAACTCAGCAAACAAACATAAAACTCAGCAAACAAACATAAAACACATATTTCAGACTTCCGTATGCAAAACTATAAAATAACAAAATAGTTAAAATATCTTTCCTTTGAAATTATTTCAGAAAAACAGAAAGTAGTTAAGCTAAAAAACACTATCTTTGCAGCATGATTTCTGCAGTCTACTGAAAGTAGAAAAGAAAAGAGCAGAATCAAATTCAATTAACTGGGTTCTGACTAGAATAAGTTAAAATAGAATATGAAAGTAGAAATATGTACATCTTATGATGCACATTCTTCAGGAGATCAGAAAAAATCTCCCAGCGCTGGACTTACCTCCAGTGCCACCCCCGAAACAGAGACTCCTCAGAAAGAGGAGAATCAGCAAGTAGGGGTGTCCACCCATTATACCCTTTCGGAAACTAACCGAAAACCGGAAAACAAGCATCCAGAGGCTCATTGGTATGCACTCAGAACCACCTACGGAAGAGAGAAGAAGGCATACGACTATCTGGTGAGCAAGGGCGTAAAGGCTTTCTGCCCTACCCTTCACGTAACCAAGGAAGTGAAAGGCGAACGCAGAGTGGTCGTGGAATCACGACTGCCCAACATCTTCTTCGCCCACGGCACGGAGGAGGAACTGAAACAGTTTGTCTACGACAACGTGAATCTTCCCTTTCTCCGCTTCTACTACCGCCACTTCCATCAGGGTTCCAAAATCCAGAAGACACCGCTCATCGTGCCCGACTATCAGATAGAGAGTCTCCGAATCATCTGCGAATCAGAAGCCAACGATGTGCTGCTGGTACCGGAAAACGAGCAGAAGTTCAAGAGCGGGCAGCGGGTAAGGGTGATAGACGGCAAGTTCAAGGGGGTGGAAGGAAGAGTGGCACGATATCATGGCCAGCAGCGAGTGGCCGTCATCATCGACGACATCGCCACCATCGCCACAGCCTATCTACCTAGCGCCTTCCTGGAATTCATCGACTAAAGTTTGGTATTGATTCAAATGCTATAGATAAAATTCATTTAAATTGTCTAAACGTGCGATATGCGATATACGAGAACATTACTTTCCATGATATTCGGCTTCAGCATGAATGCGGCAGCGCAGGTGGCTACCACCGATTCTGCATTCATTCACGACTCGCGCCCTATCATCCCGTTTGTTGTCGGAAAAAAAGACATTGAGCAGCAAGACAGGAAATGGATTACCAACAATCTCATTCCCAAATTGAAGGCATTGGGCGACAGCGGCATCATCATCGGTCGCGCCTCAGCATCTCCAGAAGGTTCCCTCCATATCAATACTCAACTCGCCAACGCACGCAAGGCTTCCATGAATGCTTTGCTCAGCAGCTACGGCATCAACACGAATCTCATCCGCTACGATGTGGCGCCGATGGATTTCCCCCTGATGCGGTCTCTGATGAAACTCAGGAAGGATGATTACCTCCCGGTGGTGGATTCGCTGATGAACCAATATGCTGCCGACGTGATACTGCTCAAGGAGGCGATGATAAGACAAGACAGGGGAAAGTTGTGGCAGCACCTCTATCACAACTATTTCCCAAGCCTGCGATCCGTAAGAATCATGGCTATCAACCGGAATCTCACCGCTGCCGCAAATTCCCAGGAAAGCATCAAGCCTCAGCCTTCGGAAGCGGAAACCGTGCAGAAGGACTCACTCCTTCATACAGAAAAGGAAGAGATTGAGATAGAAAAGATAGAAAAGAAAGAAAAGGAAGAGACGGAAGGCAATGATCGCCGCGAGCTGATGAGCGTAAAGACCAATCTGCTCTTCGACCTGGCTTACATGCCGGGATACAACCGCTTCTGCCCCATCCCCAACGTGGCGATAGAGTTCTATCCGCTTCGTGGTCATTTCACCTACGGAGCCAGTTTCGACGGTCCCTGGTGGAAACACTACAGCAAGCACAAGTACTTCCAGCTGCGCAACTACCAGGTTCACACCCGCTACTATCTGCGCCGGGGCGACATAGAAGAGCGGAAACCGGGAAAAGGGGCAGCTTTCAAGGGATTCTTCTTCAGTGCCTACGCGCACGCGTACCTATATAATATATGCTTCTCTGAAAAGAGGGGATGGGAAGGAGAAGGATGGGGAGCCGGAATGGGAGTAGGATATGTGATGCCGATAGACCGGAAAGAGCACTGGCGACTGGAGTTCGGGCTGCAGCTTGGCTATCTGAATACACTCTACGACCCCTACCAGTGGCGATGCCCCGTGGATCCCGACACCGACGCCAACCGCTACTACTACAAGTGGTATGGCAATGCCAAGGATTTCAAGAAACGCCAGCATAGCTATTCGTGGATAGGTCCTACCAGGGTGGAAATCACGCTGAGCTACGACCTGATTTACCGACACAAGGAAAGGAAATAAGACGATGCGATACTTACAATTGTTCTTTGTACTCTGCTGTGTGGCAATGATCAGCTGCCAGCGCGACCCGATGCTCTATCTGCACGAGGACGGCAAGGATGCCACCATGGACCTGCCCAACATCGACGTGGAGCTGCAGGCCATCTGGAACTACCAGCTCGAGTACGACGTAACGTACGACTGGAAGGCAGAATGGAAATACAAATGGGATGCCACCGACGTGGAACTCTTCGGCAAGTTGGGCTATACCGAGCCTGATGCCTTTGAGATTCGCCGCTACTACACGGGCTTCACGCCCAACGGTCCACACGACGCTCCCTATAAGCATACCATCACAGGCAAAGACCTCACGGCCAACTACGACTATGGCTACTGGGACATCCTGGCATGGAACTACATCGATCCACCCGACGGCATACAGAGCATTCGCATCGACGAATCCACCTCCTACGACGAGGTGACTGCCAACACAGGTGAGACAATGATGTCAGCTCCCCATTACAGCACCCGCTTCTCTCACTCCTTCTATCAGCCAGAGGAACTGTTTGCCGGATACGAGAGTGCCATCGAGATCAACAAGAACCTCGACGGATTTGACTTCGATGCCGACCGTAACGTGTGGGTGAAGAAGCTCGACATGAAGCTGCAACCCATGACATATATCTACCTGGTGCAGGTGATATTGCGCCACAACAACCGCAATGGTCGCATCATCACCTCCATCGACGGCAACGCAAACCTCAGCGGCATGGCTCGTTCGGTAACGCTCAACACGGGCGTGACGGGTTCCGATGCCATCACGGTGAACTTCAGTATGCGAATGAAGAAGGATCTAGCCCTTCAGGATGGCACCCAGGTAGATATCATCGGAGGCAAGGTGCTCACCTTCGGCATCCCGAAAGTCAACCCGAGCCGCCTCGACACCCGAGCCTACAAGGAGTCACTCAAGCAGGTGGGTACTGCCGACCTGAACAACCGTCATTATTTCGATCTGTCGATGCAGTTCAACAATGGCAAGGACTCAACGTTTGTCTTCGACGTAACCGACCAGGTAAGAAAGCTGTTCCGTGGCGGAGTCATCACCATCGACCTCGATATGGACACGATTCCAGTACCCAACCGCCCCGGCGGTTCCGGCTTCGATGCCGTGGTAAAGGATTTCGAGGAGAAGCAATGGGAGTTTGACATGTAGGAATGATTTTGATATGTAATAATGAAGCGTAACAAGCTTTTCAGGATATAATACGAGAATATAAATTATACGAGAATATAAAATTAAAAAATTACATGAATATGAAGAAATATTATTTTGTTTCAGCGATTGCAGCCTTGGCATTAGCCAGCTGCGCAAATGATGATTTCCTTGGCGAAGTTCCAGGAAACAACCCTAGTGCCGTAAATAGCAAGGAGATTAGCTTCAGTGGTGAAGCGGGAAAAATGAGTCGTGCAAATAAGGAGAACGCAGATGCAGCTTCTGCCCTTGGCAGTCGCTTTTGGGTATATGGAACCAAGAATATAAATAGCGAGAACAAATTGGTGTATAATAACTATTTGGTGAAATATATTGATCAAACAGGAACTACTCCGAATACAAAAGCATGGCAATATTCTGATTTGAATAACTCTAACGATGCAGGTGATGGAAATACCACCTATAACTATACAACAGCCATTAAAGATGCCTATAATACAAAACAGGGCCTTAAGTTCTGGGATTATAGTGCAAAAAGCTACACTTTTACTGCATTTTCTGCACCTTCAACAGATTTAAATGGTACTGATCCTAAAATCCAAATTGAGAAGAAGAATGATACCTACAAAATCACATTAAAGGAAGGAGCCGATGTAGATAAATTGTATTTCTCTGACAAAAAGGAAGTATCCACATCAGATTATCAGAAAGCTGTTAAGTTTACCTTCCGTAACATCATTGCAAAGGTACGTGTAGGTATGTATACCACCATCCCTGGATATAATGTAAAAATCACAAAGTTCTATACAGGTGATGATCAGAAAACAGAACATACCGATAAATTCGCAGCCAATGCAGAGAATACTGCATTAGCAATAGATGGTCAAGAATATACAGTATCTTACGATAATACAGGAACTCCAAAATTGGAAATTCCAACAACTGGTCGTGCTGCAACAAAAGCAACAACGCTTGTACTTGGCAGCAACTTGCTTAACAATAACCTTGGCACAACAAAAGAGACCGCTACCTACGACAAGAGCGATAAGGCTTTTACATGTTTCTTACCTCAGGAAGCAACCAAAGATATGCAAATCAAGGTAGACTATCAGCTGACCTCAACAGATGGTTCAAATGAAACGATTGATGTGAAAGGCGCAACTGTATCTGTAGGAAAAGACAAAATTAATTGGGAGATTAATCATTCTTACACCTACATCTTTAAGATTTCGGTAAATACAAATGGTACTACCGGAGGAGAAGGTTCTACAGTTGGTCTCTACCCTATTACTTTCGATGCGGTTGTAGAAGACTTCACAGAATCTAAAGATTTTGATGAAGAAGAATTTAAGAAGCCAGATAGCACCACCGCCGGCCAGCAATAACATATCAATTACTGAAGTTTCGCAAGTAGCATTCTACCGTCCCCGAAGGGGGCGAATGTGAATAACCGCGGGTGGAATGACCGAAGGGAATGGAACCTGCGGATAGTCACAGATACTCTCTTATCGTCCCCAAAGGGGGCGAACAGGAGCAAGACTGGATGTGGTTCGCCCCCTTTGGGGACGCTTTCTCCCTACTATTAGTTTGTCCGCAGGTTCCATGACCTTCGGTCATTCCACCAGCGGTTATTGAAAGTTGGCCCCCTTCGGGGACCGGAGGTTACTTGCGAAACTTGAATCAATTAGAATTTATCATTCAATGAATGTTTAAACACATTATATTCATATTCTTTATGGCTTTATGCCTGTTGTCCTGCTCCTCTTCGGGGCAGGACGACCCGTTTATACCAGAGCCTCAGCAAGTGGGGATTTCTTTTGGCGGAAATAGCGGATCGTGGCAGGATGCGAGTTCTCGTGCAGGAGAAGGGGAAACGGGATTGGAAAGTCTTTTTTCTTCCTTTAAAGTTTGGGGATACAAGGCCAAAAACATAGATGGAGGTTCAAATGAAAATGGAGGTTCAAACAACGATGGAAGCACCAATTCTTCTATCCAAAAAGTGATGGACGGGTATTTGGTTGATTGGAATACTTCATCCAATGACTGGGAGTATATCGGGAAATATAACGTTTCCCTCAATCTCAAACAAACCATCAAATACTGGGATTATTCCGCCCTTCAATATCGCTTCTGGGCTTATGCTCCTGCTACTGCCCACGACGTAACCGCCAGCGAGAACACGAATACCAATTCGCATTCCATCACCATCCCTTACGAATTCAACTCCAACGCCACCCTTACCTCTACCCCTTATATCTCGAATCTCTGTATCCCGAAAATCGGAGACCAGGTGAAACTTACTTTCGTACCCCTTATCGCCAAGGTAAGATTCAAATTCAAATACAACGATAAACAGATTGCTTCCATCACAGAAATCTCCTTCCGGGATGAACGATGGAAACCAACTGGCAATGGCAATTTCCAATGGTCAGGTTCAGCAGAAGCTAAAACCCCTGTTGCAGGAAATATCATTGCCACCTATCCCCTTTCAGAAACCAGCACTGATGTTTCCAAAACCTGGAAAACAACCCAATCTGGCATTATCGAACTCACCATCCCTTACGAGGAAGATACCGACAAGAACCATCAAACCGAGATTCGCCAGAAATGGTATTTCATGCCACCCATGGATATCGCCCATTACCAACAAGGCAATTATATCCTCTCCGCCAAAATAGAAGGAAATCAAGTCTCCGCCACAGTCGGCAGCGAATACATGCAATGGAAGGCAGGCTTTCAATATACCTACATCTTTAAGGTTTCGGAAACCACTTCCAGCATCACCTTCGCCGAAGTAGAGGTGGAGCAATGGAACAAAAATTCCAATATCGACAACAACGGCACTGGTACCGGCGACTGGTAAAAGCCGCTAGTAAATGCGCCTAAAACAGCATCAGCAAAGCAGGTCACAGCAAAGCCAGCCTCAGCAAAGCAGGCTTCTACTAATTCCTCAACAAAACGAAGAAATAGAAATATATGAAGAAACTGAAATATATCCTCAGCCAGTTTGCCATTCTCGCAAGCCTCAGCGCCTGCGACAGCAGCAATATGTCCGTACAGCATTCCGACCAGTACGATGAAATCACCTTCACCGTAGAAACCCAGAAAGTAGAAAACCAAAAGGCAAAAAGCCAGAATGCAGAAACCCGTGCCAACGAGTACGAGAAATACGACCCTACCCTACACCCCGGACAGATGGGCGTATGGGGATATCACTATGTTACCAAACAGCTGGGAGATGCAGGAACTTCTATCTTCAATAACCTGTTGGTAAGCTACGACAGCAGTCAGAATGCCTGGGGATATAGCGATCCGAAGAAATGGGAAGACTTCACGGATGCCCGCCATTTCGATTTCTTCGCCTACATGCCTTATCAGGAGGGAACAGGAAGCAGCATTGCTATCAGCACCGATGCCGATAGCAATACCGACACCTATACCCTCTCCGTTCCTTACGCCCCATCAACCTCTTCATCCAATTCCCCTTTCCTCATCGATGCTAAAAATGCGCCTATCATCTGTGCCCTTCCTGAGCATAGAACAGTGAAATCGGATCAGGATGAAAAACTCTCGTTTGAACATACCGTGAAGTTCAAGTTTGACCAGACGCTGATTGGCTATAAACTTCTCTTTAAACTCGACCCTACGATGGGAGCCATCCGCCAGTTTCATATCAAAAGCGTGAATATCACGGGCGAGATTCCTATCAGCGGCACCATCACCCGAGCGTTCACCTACAGTACCAACACAAAGAAATGGACAGCCGGCAAGATAATATGGAAGGACATCGCCACAAGAACCTATACGAAGGATGCTCCCGTCAGCATCCCTTATCAAAATACATCATCTTCTGAAAACCAATCATCTCCGTCTCTGGAAATCTCATCTACGGAATATCAGTCATGGGGCGACATCTTCTACACCATCCCCCTTGCCACCTTCCAGCCATCCATCAACGTAACCTACGATGTAAAGATGACGACGCAGGATGGCAAAACCCTTATCACCCGAGAGAATGTGACATCCTCCATTCTCCTGAACAAGGACAATTTCAGCAATATCAATACTGGCTCTACTGCCACCATCAATTCCATCCGCATCCTTATCCAACCCCGTTATCTCTACGTGATGAGCGACCAGGATGCCTACACGGGATATCTGCTGATAGATTAACGGACAAGAAAATATTACAGAAAAAAATGATCATACATTCTACAAATATCATACGCAGAAACCTGATGATGCTCCTCGCCTTCTGGCTGATGAGCATCCAGGCAGTATGGGCACAGAGCCTCAGCAAGAAAGATATTCAGGAAACTTGCAATTTTAAGGAAGGAACCATCTCGTTTACCATCCCTCAGGATAAGATACCGGAGGGCATAACGTGTACCTGGACGGTTAAGGTTAAGGCAGATGAAAAGGAAAATGTGAAGGAAGTGACTGATGCTGATGGTAAAAAGGTATCAGCAGACAGCAGAATGTTGACCCTGAACCTGAGTCAGGAAACCCTAAAGATAGAAGTATCGTATACCGATGCAGATAATACCACACAAACCGTAAGCCTCGACGATGTGGAGCCGAAGGTTTACGGCAAGGAATACAACGGCGAGAACAATACCAAAGTGAAATTCTATTCCGAAGAAGATTTTAAAGGAAAGGGTTCAAAAGAAGACCCTTACATCATCAGCACTGACCTGGAACTGGCGAAGCTGGCACATGATGTGACCAACGGAAAATCCCAAACTATGTATTCCGGCAATTACTTCCTGTTATCCTCAGATATCAACCTGAACAAAGGTATCTGGATGCCTATCGGAACCTTGAACGATACCAATGCCGGCTTCTTTGGAGGAACATTTGATGGCGACGGAAAGACCATCAGCAACATGAAGATATACTGGACCACCAATGGTACTAAAGAGGCATCGTGGGGTCTTTTCTCAAGATTGAAGGGAAAAGACGAGAACCACTATGCCACGGTTACCAACCTGATTATCGAGAATGCAAGTCTGGAAACCCAAAAGGATAAACTTCCTACCGGAACGGGTACGGTAAAAATCGGTATCGTAGCCAGCGACCTGGTTGATTATGCAGAAGTGAGCAACATCATCATCCGAAAATCAAAAATAACCGACCACGAAGAAAAATACACAGCAGCCAATGTCTGTCGAATTGGCGGAATCATCGGTTATCTGAACAATCAAAATTATAGAATCTTCAATCTTTCTTCTGATACGGAAATCAATATACATAAGAATGCCACGCTTAAGAAACCGGGAAGTGTAACGGTTGCCGGTGCCATCGGTTGTGCAACTCGTTGGGGTAATAGCAAGAAGAACATCATGCCTACCAACATCTATGTACATGGTAAGAATATGGTTACCAATAAGACAGGCAGCACGGGTAGCGTTGTAGCTTTTTATGGTCCAACCTATCAGAAAACATACCAGACCCAATATGGTGCTACCATCAATACCTGGTTCTACACTTCTGCAGTAGGAACAAACACCTACTCAGATGGTAACAGCAAGGAAACAGCTGACTTTGGCAAAGATTTTACGGATATCAACAATAATTTCATCAATACCTATCAACTGGAAAAGAAAACCTGGACGTATTCTTCTACTCCATCACAGTTTTCTTTCAGTTCCGTCCATCTGAGTTTCAAACGTGCAGAAACAGACGAGCTGACCGTATTGACTGAAGCAGGAGTAGAATCAAAAGAGACATACGACTGGTATGCTACTGATGAGAAAGGAGAATGGAAGAAAGTGAATACAGAAACCAGCAATACATTCATCTTGCCTCGTCAGGATTACGACCAGAGTGTTTATGCCATTGGAGGTGGTGCACGCACCAATGCCGTGCTGGTGAAGGCGATTCACGTAAATGCATCTCTCGCAACCAGCGGAAATACCTATACCGTGACTGTAACCAACGATACAGAAGAGAAATACAGCAATAAAGAGTTGGGATTGAATATCACTTACAAGTGGTATAATGGCGATACCGAGCTATCATCAGAAACCTCCTCCAGCTTTAAACGTCCATCTACTGCATCTTATAACGATAAATACAGCTGCCATATTCTCGTTACTTCGGGCGGAAAGACTTTTCTCGATACCAGGGTAAGTGCCACAACCGTGGTTTATCTGAGCCCAACATCGGGTGATGACAACAATAATTCCGGCTACACGAAAGAAGAACCTATGAAGACCTGGAAGGGAGCTTACAGCAAGCTTTCGAAAGCTGGTTCATGGGACGAGAACATCATCGTATTGATGGGTGAAAGTAGCAAAGAAGTTACCAATAACACGATAAATGGTTTCAATATTACCAACAATAATACAGGAGGTAATATTCTTACCAAAGAAAAATGGGATAATGCCCAAAAGAATTCTCCACTCTTCCGCAACGTGACTATTACCGGCGAATATGGCGATTATAAAGGTGGCGGTTCCATCGAGATTACCAGTCTCGACAAGGGTCTTCCTCTTTGGGGAGATACCCGCTTTGAGAATATCACCTTCAAAAATACCAGTCCAGGCGGTTCTTCCTATAAAAACATCTTCTGCCAATACAATAACCTGGAGATGGGTAAAGGCATCAAGATGGAAGGTTTCAAAGATAACGCCATCAATTATGGTACCATTGATGGTGCCGTAACAACCCCTATGCAGATATTCGGCGGTTTCAGCAACGATGGTCGTTTCTATCCGCTGAACAACAAGAAAAACATTGAAGCCTTCGAAACATCCATGCCGCATGGCAAGGAGGGTTTCAGCATCACCATCAAGTCGGGCTTCTATTCTGCCATCTGTGTGGGTGGTCGACAGACTATCGCCCAAGACACCATTGGTAATCAGCTGAATGGTGTGATGGGAACGCCTAACCTGCCAATCAAGTGTACCATCACGATGGATATTGACAGAGAATGGAATGATAAATACAATGATAATCAAAAACTAAAGAGCGATTACGATGCCGGTATCATTCTTGCCGGAAACCACGAGGGTGCCATGTATGCCGATGTGGATATCATCATCAAGAGTGGTAAGGTGGCTCGTATCGTTAACGGAACCCTGGGTGCCGAGCGTCCATTCACGTTGAAATACGGAAACAAGACCTACAATGTTCCTATGAATACCTTTATGGGGAGAGCCAATATCCTGCTCGACCCAGCCAGTTCAGAATATAAGGACAAAGATAAGTTCAAGGATAACGACCGCGTGGTTGTTACCGAACTTTATGGCGGTAGTATGGGTCGTGGTCATGCTGGCAATATAACAATCAACAACCCATTCTATGGCTACAGCGCCATCACCATCAATGGCGGAACCTTCAAGATCCTGCCTGAAAGCAACACCGAGAAGGAAAAAATCCTCTGCGGTATCTTTGGTGCAGGAGCAGGTGGTATGAACGGTATCGGTTATGGTAAAGACGATGCCAAGACCCATACACCGGATCAAAGCATCGCCTACTGGAATGATACTAAAGACGTGATGCTTTATGGTCCTTACTCAGTTGCCAAGAGCAATTTGGTTTCCTACCGTTGCTATAACGCAGGAGATTATACTTATGCCTATGTAGATCCTCTCAAAACCAACACCCAAATCATCATCAATGATGGTATCTTTGGCTCTAAAGATAAAGATGGGGAGATTGACGGTATCTATGCCGGAGGTAGCGGATATATGAGTCCGGGACTGTGGACTTCTTCCAGCGCCATCCCAAGTAAGACGGGTGGTAATGTATATGGAAGCGAGGGAGAAACAGCCGCTGTATCTCTTACCATCAATGGCGGCACCTTCTATTGCAAGAACGGTATCTTTGCGGGAGGACGAGGCACCTACTGGTATTACTCCAAAAATCCTTACGGAGCCAAGGAAGGAAAGGGACAAGCCAGCGACTATACTGCCCTCGGTCAGACCTACGGCAACGTAGCACTCAATATCTATGGCGGAACCTTCCATTGCCCTATCTTCGGAGGCGGATATGGTGTGGCAGATGCAAGATTGTATGGTACAGTCAATGATATCTCTACCCTCTTGGAGATGGCTCGCATCTACGGCAAATCCAACGTTACCATCTATGGCGGAACCTTCTATCAGAACATCTATGGAGGTGGCGATATGGCAGTGGTAGAAAACATAAAAAAATATGCAAACAACACGATTATAAGAAAAGATGCCACCAACGTGATTATCGGCGATAAAGCCAATATCCTCGGTTCTGTCTTTGCAGGCGGAAAAGGAAGAAAGAGACGTCTTACCAGTCCTATAGCTACAACCCCGGTATCAACAGATGGCTTTACCCAACTCCCAGATTCTGTGGGAAAGGTAATCGGCAATACCAACGTCACCTTCACCGGAAGCAGCCAGCAGGCACCTTCCATCTATGGCGATATCTATGGCGGCGGAAACTATGCACAGGTAGATGGCAGCACCAACGTTAACATCTTCGCAGCCAACTTCGCCGGACAGATATTCGGTGGCGGTATGGGTAATATCAAGGATGAATCGGGCACAGAACTGACCGATACGAAGAAGTTCACTTCTGCCGATATTTCAGGCGATACCAACGTGAATCTGGCACAGGATATGGGTGGACAGGAAGAAGGCGACGACGGAAAGCCAAAAGACAGCTTCTCCATCAATGTCATCTGGAATAAGATATGGGATGAAAAGAAAGGTATCATTAAATGGACCAAAGAAAACGATACTCTTTTCTATGGCAGCGATACGCCAGACGGCGATCCTCATTTCCTGAATCCTCATAATATCTATGGTGGCGGTAATCTTGCCTGCAACGTAAAAGGTGTTGCTACTGTAGAGGTGCTGAAGGGTATGACTCCATTCGATCTTCTGAACACAAAAGAATGGAAGGAATCGTATGACGACAACAACTTCCCCAGCCCGTCCGAGAACGGCCGTTTTGGGGTGTATCATAGAGGGCAGAACCGCTATCACGACTCCACCTAAGCCCCTCTAAGGGCATATCTTTTTTCATCTTAAAATTTTAGTTTATGTTAAACAATTCGTCATAAGGGCTTAAAATGGCCGATATGAACACTAATAGAGCGTGTTTTTCGATGGTATTGATCCCTACAGGTCATTATCCAAGAGAAGCAATCAAAGCAGGTACACCTTTGAGAGATATGGCACGACGAAGGTTATAAGATAGGCAAAAGAGACCCATCTCAGCAGTTACTTTCAGTTTGCCTTTCAGTAAAAAGTAGTATTGCCCAAGTGCTCGCTTCATGGTTCCAAAAGGATGCTCGGAGAGGCATTTGCGATTGTCCATCTTGTTCTGATCTAGATGTAAAACGTAACGGACACCCTTCTTCACGATCTTCATTCTTGGAGGTTTTGGCTTGTCCTTATTCTCTTCTTTGAGTTGCTTGCGTTTTGCTTCGGTTGCCTTTATCAAGGTGTCTTTGTTGAAGTCTGCCTCCTTGAACTTCTGGATGGTACACTTGCACTTGCATTTTTTACATGCAAGCTTGTTGCAGTAGCGGATCATACCGTTTCTTTTGATAGACTTTTGCCTCAGGATTTCTCCTTGCGGACAATAGACAAGATTGCGTTCGGCATCCCTCACGAAGTATCCTTCAAGAGCCTTGGCACGCATCTGCCCGGGAGTCATCTTCAGTACAGCAGACTCTGCTACATCAGAAGTGTACTCCTTGACCTCTACAATCTGTGCATCGGTTAAAAAATCCTTGTAGGCTTCCGGTATGACTGCAGCTTCAAGACATGCCTTCAAATCTTCTGGATTAGTACTTGACTTTTGTTCGTCAGTTATGGTAGCTTCGTTATAGTCAAACTGAACCTGCTCCGTGCAGCTGCCATCACGTTGGATGACATTTGGTACGATACCATTAGCCAATGCATCTGCATGATCCTCGGGACACTCGTACCCCTTGTCTGCAGTTGATTCAAGAACGTCAACACCATAATCGGCTTTCACCTCAGATGCTACGCTTGTAAGCTGACCATGGTCTGTTGGACTGTTGGTTACCAGGAAGCCTGCTATCATATGGCTCTCCGCATCAACTGCAGTTTGCACATTATAACCGACACAAAAGCCTTCGTTGGCTTTCATTAGTCGGGAATCAGGATCGGTTAAGGAAATCTGGCTTTCACCACTTTTCTCAAGTGTATCACGGTATCCCTCATAGCGTTCCTTGCGCTCCTTGCAAACATCAAGCTTACGTTGCAACTCATCTTTAGAGAGCCTGCGTCCTTCCTCATGATCGTATGCTTCAAGTTCTTCCATATAGATTGAAATATGTTCATCAAGACGCTTGATTCGGTCATCGAGTTTGCTTAGAGTAAGGTTGTTGTCTTTAGCATTTACAGCCTTAAACTTGCTTCCATCAATAGAGATGTACGACTTGGAAAAGAGCTTCAGTCCCATACAAAACTTGTTGAACTCTTTAAAAACTTTAGTAATAGCCTTCTTGTTGTCCTTGCGGAAATCGGAGATTGTACGAAAGTCAGGAGTCAGCTTGTTGAGCAGCCACATTACCTCTACGTTACACTTGCACTCACGAGCAAGTTTGCGAGAGGAACGTACCTGATAGAAGTAACCATAAATATAGAGTTTGAGGAGATCGCGAGGATCATATCCAGGAGTACCTGTCTCTGCAGGAGTACTGCGGACGAATCCCAGTTCATCCATTTTGAGATTATCGACAAAAGCATCAAACAAGCGAACAGGGGCGTCAGCCTCTACATACTCGTCAATGCAATCAGGGAAAAGAACCCTCTGTCGTCTATCTTGTCCTTTTTTATATGCCATATCTTTCTTGTTTTTTACTACAAAAATACATAAAATAATTGAGAATCAAGAAGATACGAAGTTAATTAACTATAAAGAGCAAAAGAAAAATGCCCAATTCAGTTGTTTGCTTCCCTAATTAAGTTTTCGGACGGCCTCTCCCTCACTTCTCGGTATTCGGTGGCGGATATGGTGAGCACACTTCCGTTGCCTATACCGATGTGACAGTGAATGTGGAAGGAGATTATAGCGATTATGATGCCGAGGTGGATGACGAAGACAATACCGAGCAAATGGCTCGTCCTCACAACCGCAGAAACGCCTCAAAGACAACCATCCCGGTTTTCGACAACTCCAAGGGTATTCCTAACTTCACCATCCTGGGCGTATTGGGTGGCGGATATGCCGGCACCGTAACCAGAAGTACCAAGGTAACCGTAGATGGAAACACCTTCCTGCACCGTGTATATGGCGGAGGATTCGGTGATCCTTACAAGGATAAAGACAACACGACGGGACAGATAGGAGATATTGCTTACGAAGATTCACGTACAGAGGTTTTTGTGAAAGGCGGAAACATCTATGGCGATGTTTTCGGCGGTGGTGCAGGTGTGGCGCCAAAGACTGCTACAGGCACCCACTTCATCGACGTGGCTCGTGTCATCGGCAAGACCATAGTTGAGATTTCTGACAATGCCAAAATCTATGGTAAGGTTTATGGCGGTGGAGATATGGCGAATGTAGGACCTAAAGATTATACTCCTAATTACAAGATAAAGCCACAAAGCTATTCAAACATTAACAAAGAAAAAGGCGATATCATCTATGATGATGAAATCAATCCGTCATACATATCAAAAGACTTCCGCACCCTGGTGAATATCATCGGCGGCGACATCTTCGGTTCCGTATTCGGTGGCGGCAAGGGTCTTCGCAGAAATGCGGCACAGCAGTATGACCAGATAGGTCGCATCAATGGTAACACCATCGTTCACGTAGCCAACACGGCAGCTACGTCCATCAATTCCGTCGCACTCGATTATTACGGCAATACCGTGCCATACGTATGGTACAACATCTATGGCGGTTGTGCCTATGGTACGGTAGATGGCAACACCCTGGTGCATATCGAGGGTGGTATGCTGGGTCGTGACATCTTCGGTGGAGGCTACGGCGATATTGAAATCTCTGAAGAGAACCAGGATACCCAGGAAGTGCCCGGAGAAAAGGATTCAGCCCATAAGGCTACCTACGCCAACATTCTCGGCAACACCAAGGTACAGATGGATGGCGGAACCTGGATATGGAACCAGAATGCCGATATCAACGGCAATATCACCACCTGGCTGGCAGCACAAGGCAACGGTAAGAAGATCTGCAACTCTATCACAGATTCAGGGAGATAACAGAAGATATTCTGAAGGCTGAAACCAAAGACCAGCTTACCAATGCCCAGGCAAAGGCGGCTATAGAAAGCATCTTGAACGATGAGGACAGCCAGCAGTTCTTCAGCTTTACGAACGAAAAACTCCTCTCGGGATGTTTCAAGAAGAATAACAATATCTATGGCGGCGGCAACCGTGCCTGCTTCGTGGGTACCTATACCGACAACAACGCAACAACAGCAGAAAAAGAAACCGGAGAGGCTATCGTAATCATCAACCACTCGCCTCTGGATGATATCATCGACAAGAACGGCGAACCGCTCAGTATGTTCGACTTCACCACCCTTCCGGGGCTTTGCTGGTATATCAGCAGCAAGAATGTTGCCGACCCTCAGTTCTCCGTTTTCGGTGCCGGATATGGTGCCAATACCAAGGTGGCTAAGGCGACGGTGTATGCACAACCGGGTAGCCATATAGATGACGATGGTGTCATCGAAGTAGATGGAGCGAAATACCGCTATCTCAGTCAGAAAGAAGACTTCAAAACATACACCGATTTCGAGAAAAGCCTCTATGAGGAATTCAAGAAAGTTTCCAAGGAAGAAAAGAAAAAATATTATGGCAGTGTGGATGGCGGCAATAACGATGGTACGGACAACGACCCGGCAACCTTCCGTCGCTATCGCGTAAGTCGTCTGGCGTGGACGCTCGGTGTACCGGGCTTCTCTTTCCAGACCATCCATGGTGGCGGTTTCTCAGGATATGTAACAGGCAATACCTACGTGGAAACCGACTGCCAGCTTTTCTGCGAAAACATCTATGGTGCAGGTCTCGGTGCTGTGCCTTTCGGAGAATATACCACGGGCAAAGACTATGACTTCGGAAAGGTAGGTGGCAACTCCAAGATATTCATCAAGTCGGGCTTCGTCGGACAGAACGTATATGGCGGCGGTGCCGGAGTGGAGTCGGTCAAGAACAAGGATGGAAAATACATCGACTTCCCTGATATGGCAAACGTGCAGAAGACAGAGGTACATGTATATGGTAGAAAGCTGCATTTGAAAGATACCAATATCGAGATAGACCGTACCCTGGTTATCGGAAGCGTATATGGTGGAGGCGATGTGGCAAACGTTGGAAACAAGGATACCAGCAACAAAGACGATGCCAGCAACAAAGACGATACCAGCAACAAAGACGATGCCTCCCATCGCACCACGTTGGTCAACATCCGAGGTGCCGGCATCTATTCGCAGGTGTTCGCCGGAGGCAAGGGCCGTCTTGCCACCCAATGCGGCGACGTCACACACTTGGGTGCCATCTACGGCAATACCAGTTTGCTGATAGACCGACCAGTCATCACCTATCCATACAGGACAGAAACTGGCGTTCCCGAAGATCCTTCTTCAGATAAGAACATGGCGCATCCTGCTGACAACATCAACGCAACCATGCTGCCATTGCTGATGGAAAAAATCTATGGTGGTTGCCAGAACGGAACGGTATATGGTAACACCTTCGTCACCATCTACGATGGAAGAATAGGTCATGGCATCTATGGCGGAGGTTTGGGCAGCTGCGATACCCTCAGCGTAGATAAAGAGGAAAAAGTAGCCATCACCTCGGCAGACGTAAAGGGTAACACCAATGTATATATCAAGGGCGGCCAGGCAATGCTCACCTCCTACTGGCTGGCAGATACCCGTTTCTGGGAACCGGCATTCATCGATGAAAAAACCAGTATCACCTACTCTCCACAATACAACCACCAGGCTTTGAAGTTCAAAATCAACCACAACATCTATGCCGGTGGAAACATAGCATGCGTGGTAGGCAAAGATGCTCATCTCACCATGGAAAAGGGATTGCTGCATGATGATACCCAGGTGGTTTATGGAGTAAAAGTGAAATTCTTCGATACCATGGTATGGAAGGAGATATATAATAAGGTGGGATCACCTCACTTCTGCGTATTCGGTGGCGGCTATGGCGAACATACTGTCATCAAGGGCAACACCCATGTGAACATCGCCATGACTGGAAGAGGAAGCAAGATTGACCCATCCATCGATTTGAAGAAAGGCGAAGAATACAAGCACTTCTGGAGCGGATATTCCGTGATGGACTTCGTGGGTGGCGGCTACTCAGGTAAGGTAGAAGGTGAAACCTACGTAACAGGAGATGGTGGTGCCTTCTGCCGCCGACTCTTCGGTGGCGGATTCTACAACTCCGTCAAGGCCACCCATGTGTATATCCATGCGATGGACTGCCGTGACATCTTCGGCGGCGGTATGATGGGTGATGTGGAAAAGAGTACCACGGTAAATATCGGAACCCAAAATCCTTCTGCCGCATCATCAGAAAGCACTTTCAGCAACAAGGACATCTTCATCCATGGCAATGTGTACGGCGGTAACGACGTATCGGGCTATGTAAACGTAGTTGAGAAGAATGGTAACTTCACGGATAATGAAGGCACTGGTACACATATTAATATATATGGCGGTAAGATTGACGGCGATGTATATGGTGCCGGCAACGGTGACTACCTCTATGCCTTGGACAGAAAGGGCAACACCCAGATTACCGTGAACGAAAACTATCCACTCAACCTGAACGACCCAAATTCGGAAACCACGCCATTGGTATTCACCGTACCGATGAGAGAGAACATGCCTTCTCACAAGGCAGCCAGCGATGCAGCCAAAATGGTGAACATCAACTCGTGGAGACCGATGACCAACAAGGTGAATATCAATATCATGGGCAACAGCAACGAGGATTACGTTCTTATCAAGGGCGATGTATATGGTGGAGGTAACTCAGCCACCGTGCTCAAGGCACAGAAAGCCGATGCGCAGGCAAGTGCGCAGGCTAGCTCTCAATCAGGTAGCCAGACCGTTGCCCAAACCATCAAAACCGTGGGTAGCGTGGATATCAAGATTGGCAGTAATGTCAACATCCGAAGCGTATTCATGGGCTGCAACGGCGATGCACTCTTCACGGCATCCGAAGACAATAACTTCATGAACAAGTTCCAGAAACTGAATGGCGACTACTATGACACCAGCAAGGAACTGGACTTCGCAGATTCTATCGACTGGGAGAACGACCCTTCCAACAAGGGTATCAATACCCTGTATCTGCCAACAGAAAATGCCCAGCGCCCACTTGTCTATCCTCATCTGCTCGACCTCTACTTCCAGCCAGTAGAGATGAACATCCAGGGAAAATTGGACTGGGATAAGAACTTGAAGAATTGTACCATCGGTTCCTTCTACTGTGGCGGTAACCGTGGTAACATGAACATCTATCCGGATGAAAAGGGCAAGGTGGTAGATTATTCCTTCCCAGAAGGTCTCACCATCACCAGCAAGATTGTGGGTGGCTGCAACAATGCCAACTACGACTATAAGGGTAAGGTAACCCACGAAGGCGGTTATCTGCTCGGTCAGGCTCATTCAACAGACCCTTTCATCAAGCTGACCATCAAGAATAAGTTTAAACCAACCATCGTAAACAATGAAGCTTATCAGGGCGGATGCGTTTATGGCGGCTGCTTCAAGACGGGAACGGTGAGAGGTGACGTAACCATCGACCTTCAGAGCGATATGCTTGCCGGTAAGGAAAAGGCGAAACTGGAGAAATCGAACGATTATCTTGCCAGCAATCCAGACTACTCCAGCCTCAACGTTTATGGTGCAGGCTATGGTATGGAGAGTTATGTATACGGCAATACCAATATCATCATGGGTAAGGATATGAAATGTTCTGAACCTAAGACAGAAGGTGGTAAGTTCCAGCCTTGCGGTGTAAACGGAGCTACAGGTGTATCAGCCAACTTCATCTATGGTGGCGGTCAGCAGGGTAATGTCATCGGTCTTACCAATGTGGATATCCTCAATGGTCACGTCTTCCGTTCGGTAACCGGAGGTTCCTATTCTGGCTATGTCTATGGTTCAACACAGGTAAAGGTGGGTTATCCAACCTATTACAAGGTGAAATCATTGAAGAACGGCAGATATATCCTAAACCGTACCGACAAGAAGAATATCGGTCTGATGAACAAGGATGGAAACACAGAGACTCCAACCATCAAGCAGGAGATTCATCTGCTTGCCGGTGAGTTGGTATCGAAAGGTGTATATGATGATATTGTTGCCATAAACAACGGGAAAGAGATTGACATAACCCAGCAGAAGACTAACTATTTCGAAGAAGTAACACCCGAAAACGCTTCATGGGATGGCGTAAATATTCATATCGATGAAGCAATTTATGGCGGAGGTTATTCCCTCGCTCAGGGTACATCCGTGCTGGCAAATAATACCACCGTACTGAAGCTGACGAAGGAATTCAATGTAGATGAAACCTTCTCTAGCAGCGACGAAAATCTGGAAGCTCTCAAGAATCTGCCGGGCGGAACCACTGCCGGTTTTGGAGGTAACACCCTGATTCTGGTAGGTGACAGCAAAGAGGCTGAGCATATCACCATCTCACAGCAGGATATGAAGGAAATCAACCTGCCAGCAGGAACCGATCTCTATGGTTACTACTACCGCTATTTTAAAGACGATGAGGCTTACAAGAACCAGAAATATACCTATCGATTTATCTCAGAACCAGAGAAATATACCAAAGGCAATACGGCTCCATCAGACTTGGGAGGCATCAGAGAGAATAAATTCTATGAGTATGACAGCGAAGGCGGTATCTTCGGCGACGGCCACCTGTCATACGCTCAGGGATTCCGCAGTGCCGATATCACAGGATATGGTTTTGCGGAGCATACCATCGAAGACCCGAAGATTATCAATACCTTCCAACGACTGGACATTCTCCGACTCGAAGACAACTGTTTCTCTCTGCTCGGAGCACGCGACTATACGGTCAATGAAATCAACAAGACACCTTACTCCATTGCCCGTGTGGGTGAAATCAAGATGGAGGCTACAGATAAGATAGCATTGACTGACGATAAGAAGCTGCAGACCCGACCAGAGAATACTTCGGTTTATCAGGTAAAGGCAAGAAACTATATGGGTTTGGTGAACAACATCCATTATGTGGGTGCGGTTCTTTCAAACACTAAGTTTACAGATATCTGGTATGACGAAAATGGTGCAGCAAGGGATAAGTCTTATCTGAAAAATAAGCAAGAATTCATTCAGAAGTTTAACGATTCGGAAAAGAAGGATGTAACCACATTCCAGAACCGCAACAATGGTACCGCCAAGAACATGGTAGGTATCGCATCGGGTTATGCACTGAAGATTCAGAACGTACAGGAAATCATCAATCAGGGCACGCAGAAGATGCAGGAAATCATCTACTATGGTCCTATTCATGGCGTCATAGAGATGAACCTTGTCTATGCCCGCGATGGTGAAGGTGGTGGATATGTATATGCCGACAATATACACGAGAACAAAGACTTCCTCGAAACGACAGGTAACTTCGTATTCCCAACGAATATGAACAATAATAAGAACAACCGTTATATCATCGACGACTGTTCGCCTACAGGTTTCTATGCCATGAATGAAGAAGTTCCTGACACTAAATCAGAAATCCACTACTGGTATGTTACCGGATACCACTATTATTATAATGCCCACATCACAGGTTATACCTATAAGAAACATATCGTCTTCTATAACGACAACTCAGATGGACTGACCGCTCTTGCCGGTTTGAAAGCCGGTCAGACTGTTACAATCAAGAGTTGGAAGATGAGAAGCGGACATGAAGATGATTATAAATGTGATTTGGAAAAGAATGCTCCAAATAATTACCGACTCTATGTGGGAGCATCTTCGGAGAAAAAGTACAAGGGACCTACCGAAGAAAGTACAGACAAAACCACAAATGGTTTTGCTGCCTGGCTCTTTATGACCCCACCTACAGAAGGAACCAATAATTATAATGTATACAATAGCAAGCTTCCAGCAGACATGACAGGAGATGCCAAGATTACATTCCGACTAGACGACCTTGGAGATAATTCCGACCCAGACTATTACCAGAAGCATCTCTCCAAAAAATGTCTGGCTACACTCGAACTGGAAGCTGATGCACCGAACGAAGTTGGGAAAAAATACCTCTACACCATATTCCTTACCATCGAGTACATACAGGGACCAACCTTCAAGGGTAATATCACCATCGACAACTGTGCCTTGCCGGGAGAGATGATCCGACTCAAGAAAGACCAGGTGAAGATTGCTGCCGACCAGGCTTTTGCTGCCAGCGGCTATTTCTGGCACATCGGTAAGTTGGAGAAAGATGAAACCGGAAAGACAACAACCGAGTTTGATGAAACGGAATCCTGGCTGCAGAATACCAAGGATTCGGAGAATACCTACAAGCAGGGAGATAAGATAGACGAGAACAGAACAGACCTCTTTGCAGGTAGCGTTTATGACAAGACACAGGATTATCTGGACATCCCAGCCTACTACTTTATGAACGGCTACGGCGTACAGTTGGGTATTACCATCAAAGGTTTCAATGATGAAAGTGATAACGAAACGGTATTCCCGGTTACCATGACAGCAGGCGATACACTCACCGTACACAACTATCACAGAATGTATCCGCAGATGTCGGGCATCGACCTTCATCTCCCTGACGCTATCAAGCGAGCAAAAGAAGACAAATACTTTGCTCAACCTCGCATCTACATCAACGAGCAGAGCGACCTGACAGCCTTTGGCAAGTTTATTCAGGAAGAATCCAACGATGGAGGCGCTGGTGCACAGTTCGTACTTCAGAAGGATCTTGACATTCCAGCCGACTATACCGGAAACAACAGCATCTTCAAAGGTATCTTCCATGGAAACGGTCATGTGATACGAGGATTGCATAACGATAAATGGCTCTTCACAGAAAACCAGGGCAACATCTATAACCTGGGACTGGAGAGTGGAAACATCACCCAAAAGGGAATGAATGATGCAAATGCTACAAAGGGATACCACTGCTGTTTCGAGAAAGAGCCAGCATCTATCTCCCCTATCGTATATGATATGAATGGAAAGAAGATGACCTATACCATCGCAGGAAAAGAGCTGAACTATACATTGGATGACTTCAAGTATGGTCGTGTTACCTATGATCTGAACGGATATTATCTCCGGGCTTTACAAGGCAATACCAGCCCAGAAGACAAGGCGGCATTGAAGTATATCTACGATTATTATGCCAACGGCGACTATCAGTATGCTCACCGTTCGGATGCCATTACGGGTAATAACACGGGTATCACCTATCTCCGTACCAGCGCGGATAGCGACCTGCCTAACTATGGTCAGACCGAAACCCGTCATGACAAGACCCACAAGATAGATGAGGCTCGTGCTATCTATACCGAAGCAACAGCAGAAAAGCCAGCTACCTTTACGGGCACATACCGTCCGCTGCTGAACGAGAATGATATGAACGACTTCCTCTTCTGGGGACAGAGTCTGCAGACTACTCCAGCAGATTATCCTGCCAAGATAGCATCGCAGCAGAATAAATACATGACCAACCGGGTATACCGGACAGATGCATATTACGGAAATACCAAAAAAGACTATTTCCACTACAATGCCTACAAACTGGACACCAAGAGCATGGGTACCTATGTTCATATCCCGACAACGACAGCTATCAACTTTGCTGCAACCGACAGGGATGAACCGGAGGTCTACGACAACCTTACCATAAAAGATGGAGTTACCCAGAACCTCCTGGTTTATACCGCAGCCAATGATACAAGCAAAGATAATGAGGCATACGATATCGTTGATAAGGCTTTGAATTATGACGAAAAGACAGCAGAGAGCAGCATCCAGGGACATCACATCGTGAAAACAGGAGAAACAACCTACACTACCCCATTCCTCCATCTCGTAGAGCGCACAGCTAATAACGAGAACAGCGAGGGCGAAACCTGCTATAACAACGACTTCTGCGTGCCTCTTGAATTCTCGGTAACCAACCATGCCTGGTATGTTCGCAAGCCGATGCTTTATGCTGAAAACACAACAGGAGCATGGGAAGGTATCAGTCTGCCGTTCACCGTACAGAAAGCTGTAGCATCGCTCAATGGTGAGATTACCCATTTTTATGGAACGAAAGATCTGCACCATGAGTACTGGTTGCGTGGTTTGACCGGTGTGAATGAAACAGAGAAGACTGCCACCTTCCAGCGACCGGGTACAGGTACTGGTCTGTTTAATTACGCCGGAAATACCACAGGTATGGATTATACATTCCATAATACCTTCTTCGTAGACACCTACGGAAACTGGCTATATAATAATGTGGAAAATCCATATTACGGAGAAACGCAGACCCTCAAAGGTTATCTGCCTCTCATGGCAGGAGTACCTTATATCGTCCGTTTCCCAGGTGAGCGTTATTATGAGTTCGACCTTTCCAGCAAGTTCTACAACAGTATTCTGAACAAGAAGGAAGATCCTCAGACTATCACTTTCCATGCTTATGCGAACATGGAACCTCAGAAGAAAGCCATCGTGATTCCTATCACGACAGACATGCAGACCATAAGCAATGGCTATGCCCACCGGGGAACCTTCGCTGCTAAGAAAGTGGCGAATGGAGGCATCTATGCGCTCAATACAGAGGGAACAGCATTCTGCAATACGGCAATCTCACAGACCGTGATGCCTTTCCGTACCTATCTGACTAAAGAAAGTACGAATGCCGGAGCCCGTTCTTCAGCAGTTCCTTCTGTAATTCGCATCAGCGAGACCACGGGCATCGACAGGATTGAGCCAGAGGCGAATGGAAACGATGAGGATACTCCAGCAGGAGAATACCTCCTCATCCGCCCTATCGGTGCTCATCGTGTAAGCATCGAGAGCACCTACGCCACCCAGCTCAAGGTATTCTCAACCACCGGTCAGCTTCACCGCATCCTGGATGTGCAGCCAGGCACCGCCACCTACAGCGGTTTCCCTGATGGAATCTACATCTTTGGAAAGGCTAAGGTTTTAGTGAAATAACAACAATTCGAAATAAGAAACAATAAAGATATATGACACTAAAGAATAAAATAAAGAAATTTCGCATGTGCCTACAGTATGCCCTAAATGGGCAAAGTCACAGAGCGCAATATGTCCTACTTCTGTTATTCATGATATTACCGGGAACTGGCACCAGGGCTCAGAGTACCTATGAGGAAAAACTGCTGTATTCCACGGATTTCCAAGACTGGGAAAATGTGAATACGTCAAATTCTGAAACTGAAGTAAAGACGAACAACAGCAATGTTCCTATCAAAACAACAGATGGTCAAGCATTAAGTTTTTTCTTAACGAATACAAGTGTTGACAATAGCGCAAAACAAGAAGATAAGAGGGGATGGGATTATACAAACTTAGTAACAATAGGCTGGATGAGAGCTGGAAAAACTGTTCAAGCTCAAGTTAGAACATCTAAGCTTAAACATGTTAGTAAAGTTACATTTGTACAAGCGTCAACAAGTACGCCAAGCGGTTGGGGATTAAAAGTTATTGGTGATAAAGGAGAAGAAATTATCAGCAGCACCGCTTTAAAACAAAAAACCGGAGAGAAAATAACAATTGATGTCAATCGGAACAATGTCCAACTCGTTTTCTATAATATAACAGATAAAAATTACTGTTTTATGACCTCTTTAGAAATCTATGGCAATGTAGAGGTAAAAACCAATTATACCGTAACCTATTATGATACAGATGGAACAACAAGTTTGGGTTCAGAAAGTATAACAGCTAATTCTAATCTGAAATACAATACAGAATATACAAATCAAGTCAAGCAAAACGTTCCATCAGGAAGTGCTTTCCGTGGCTGGTTTAATGAAACTGGCCCTTCTGCAGAAAAAGTTGCAGAAGGTACAACGGTAGATATGGACCTTAACCTGTACGCCAAAGTTACCCCTATAGAAACTGCAACGGATGGCAGCGAATATACCTACAACCTTACCAAAAACAATTTCTATCAGGAAGACCATGAACTGATTGAAATTAATGGAGGTCAATATCATAATGATGGCTGGTTATTCGAAAACGAAGGTACCATCCTGCTACAAGTGGCAAAGAATGCTCACATTGAAATGACCACAAGCACAGGAACTACTACCAGAGACTATACGGCTGGTGTACCTACTACCCTAACACTCGACATACCAGCAGGAACTGTAGTGAAAAACTTACAGGTTAAAAACTACATCCCTGTCTATGTATCATTTGATTTGAAGAACAATCAGGGTCAATGCCCTGAACAGATTTTATGTGAGCCATTGACAGGTAAGGCTACGTTGCCAAGCAACAATCTGATTTATCGTGAAGGCTATACCTTTACCGGATGGACGGATGCCAACGAAACGAAGATTTACCAAGCAGGAGAAGAAGTTGTCTTCACCGAGAGCACAACCCTCCATCCTAAAATGGTACAAAATACGATTGACATCACAGATACCAATACCCCACTAGCGGTATCATGGGATTTCGATCATACCAAGGCACCAGCTCTCAGTTCCGGAAAATGGTCGTCAAAGACTATTCCATATACCCATACCGTAACTATCGAAAATGAAAAACGAGATATAACGCTGATGATGGATGTCACCACCAGCGGTGCCAAGATTGAAAATACAGACTCGGATATCAATGGCTTTCCTGGCGAAGGCGGTCAGTTTAACAATGGCACCCAATTCTCTTTGCCTGCTGTTTATGGCATGACACTCACCATCAATGCATCTACAAAAGTGGATAGCCGTTTCAATATTTCTACAAACTTTGGTACTGCCGATGACGATGCTAAGGTTACGGTAAGCGATGGTACAAATAATATCGATGGCGTAATCTCTCAAGATAAGAAATCAATTACATTTACCTATAACGGAGATGCGAAGAATATAAATATACATATTGTACAGGCTGGTATCAAAGACAAGACATGGGGCTTCTTCAAGAACATCAGCGTTACTTATCCTGTATTGCCAAATATTGTTCTATCGAAAACCATTTCAAATGTAGACAAGGACAAATTTCCAAATGAAAAGACCGAAAATGCAGGTACTGTTGAAATAACAAAGAAAACTGTTGAAGGCAATATTGGAAACCGATATAAAGTAGGTGATGTAGTAACCATTTCTGCCACTCCAGATTATGGCTACGATTTTCAGGAATTCAAAATCGGCGAAACAACAAAAGCAACTTCTTTCGATTATACCGTAAAGGATGGCATCAATAACATAGAAGCCATCTTCCTGCGCAAAGAACTGCACAAGGTAACAATCAAGCCATCAGATGCCAAGCTGGGTTCTGTATCCCTCACTCCTCATTATGATAATTTCTATCAGGAAATATGCGAAGAAGGAAGCAATGGAAAACCGGGAAAGATGATTCAGATAGAAAGCTGGTACACTCCCGGTACAGAAGTAACGGCTAAAGCTGAAGCTGCAGCCAATTACCGTCTGGAGTATTGGAAGAAAGATGGCGATGAAACACAGTACAAAGGTGATAACCTGAAATTCACCATAGAAAATCAAGACGAAACTATCACCGCCCATTTTGCCATAGGTCACAAGGGAAAAGTTATTTTTGACTACGGCGGCACCCGAGTGAACGGAGAACCGGAAAAGGCTGGTTACAAGAATGCCGTCAGCCTGCCGCTTCCTGAAATCAAAGATGTTCTCTCCTTCACCATCCCAACCAACTACACCTTCTTCAAAAGTGTAGATGAACAGGGAAAGCAGAACGAGAAACAATACACCCTCGACCACTGGGTAAATAAAGCCAATCCTTCCCAGCATCCTTATGAACCGGGCAATACCTATTCATTTGAGGAAGAAAACGAAGTCCTGACCCTCGTCCCTGTTTTCAAGGAAAATCCTACCACACAAGACAACCGCATCAACAAACCGGTAATCCGCTACGACTTCAGTAGAAAGGTGAAGGAATATGAAGACCCTACTTCAGGAACCACCCGAAAAGTTTGTGCTCCCTATGTGGATATCAAAAAGAACCAGAACATCTTCTGGACGACAAAAGCATATACCAACGTTCGCAAAGGTGGTGAGGACCATCCCCACTGGCTCGACGTTGCTCTATGGTGCAACACGGGCAAAAATGGCTATATCCGAAACGAAGACTTCGACGACTGGTGTGCCTTCGGTCCTGGTACTACATTCTGGACGGCAGCAGGAACAGGAACCCAAATATCAATCCTGTCGTACTCCAAAATCACATCAACCACCATTGATGGCGTAGTGCCGACACTCAACAGAGAACGTACCAACCTAGAACGCCAAAAAGCCGGACTTCCGACGCTCGAAGAAGAGGAACAGGGCAAAAGCGTTAAAGCCTACATGTATGTATACAGTTACACCACCATCAATTCTGATGTACGCGTACCTATTATTATAGGGGATGACTACTCTTACTACCAGTGGATGGAAATAGAGATGCAGGCTGCCAACTGGGTGACTCTTCATACCAAAATAGATAATGAAGCACACGGCAGGCTCGAGCAACCAGAACTTGTCATCACAGGAGAAGGACATGAAATCTCGAATATGGAAGATGGCGGCTATGCCTTCCACAGAGGAGAACGCATCAAACTGACTTTCGACCGAAAAAAAGGTTATGAACTGGATAAGATTGTTAACTTAGATGACCTGGATGAAGACGGGGAACCTGTTGCCGTACTGAAAAAGACGGAGAATGGCTATTGGAGTATCACCGAAGATAACAAAGATGTCTTCACGGTAACAACTTCCGAGAACTATCCGGATAAAAGAAATGCTTATTGGGCAGAAGACAACATCCGTACAAAATACGAAGTGGAATTCGACATCACTGCCCATCATAACCTGCAGGTTTGTTTCAAGGAAAAGGACAAAACCTACCACATTACTTACAATGCAGGAGATTACGCTTCAGGTACATCACCCGAAGCTACCTGGGTGGAAGAAGGCGACTTGTTTGAAATTCCAAGAAACACCACCCTTTATTACGAGGGAAATACGCTGGCTCATTGGGAAGACAGCAAGAGAGACGTATACCAGATTGGCGAACGTTATCCTGCCAAGGCAAGCAACCTGAGAATGTTCCCGGTATTCGAACCAAACAAGTTTAGTCTTCTCCATCTCAACAGGGAAGCTACGGCAACCTGGTATTTCACCCAAGACGATGATGCCCCAACCATCAACTACCAGAAAACATCGGGCTTTCTCGTTACACAACTTAAGATGACTGCAGCCGAAATGGAAGAGACTGCCTGGATTGATGTGAAAATCGACCTCGATGCAACTAAAGGTAAATTTGACAATACCACAGACAGAACCGAACGAATACAGATTAATGAAGGTTCTGTCATCGCATTTACTGCTACCAAAAAATGCAAAGCTGTATTGCAAACTACCGAAAGCAATAAGAAGGTAAAGATTGCGGGAGAGGAAAAGACGCTTGTCAATAATCAAGCAGAAGTAGTATGGAAAGGTGAAACGTCGGAACAGAAAGTGGAATTCCTGGAAGAAAAAACCTATAGCAAGAGTTTCAGCGTAACCTATTTTCCACAAGAAGAAGGAACACTGGCAGAAATCAGCTCTTTAACTTGCAATGGAAAAAAATATGAAAACAAACAGCAAATAGAGGAAGAGATTGGCAAAAATGGCTACCTCACCTTCTACGCCTCTCCTTGGGAAAACGATGAAAAGATGCCTGTCATCACGGGTACGGCTACTCTGGAAGGAACGGTGGAAGCCACTGAAGCAACCGTGCTCACGAAGGAATGCATCGTAACGGTGAAAAATAAAAACGGAGTAACCGTGGAGACTTATCCGGTGAAATTCGAATTCGATGGTAAGCCAAAGGATTATCCTTTGTGCGAATCGATTACCATCAACGGAAAGACATATAACGAAACCACCATCAGCCTGGACAATGTTGCCAAAAGCGGTGTCATCAGTTTTAAGTTCAACCGCACGATGAAGGCAGTTGGAAGTTCTACCCAAGCCGGCAAGGAACAGCAATTCAAATACTGGAACCATCCTGCCGGAGAAACCATTCAGATAGCATTCAAGCCTGAAGATGGTATATTCAAGGACATCTATGGCATGATCTGCCAGCAACCGATATCCATTACGCTCCATATCACCAAGGAAGAAAACAGTTATGAACATCATACTTTCGACTTCATCGTTGGTGCAGAAGGCTACGGCGATATGGACGAAGCCATCAGAGCTGCCAATGGAAAGGCGGAAGGAATGAGCTATAACAATACAAAGGCAGACGGACAGCGTTACTATATCTTCGTTCCGGATGGTGACTATCCGCTGACAGGAAATACCACCATTTCATGCAGTACTGACCCAAAGGATGCACCTAAAGATGAAAAGGGTGAGCCAAAGACCGACATGAACGGACAGAACAATGGTATGACGGAAATCGTAAAGTCAAATATCTCGCTGATCGGACAAAGCAAGGAAGGGGTAAGGATATGGAACCATCCTATCGTGGAAGGCATCGGATATACCGCCACCATCAACCTGCCAAAACTGGAAGGTAAGACGATTGAAGATTTCTACGTACAAGACCTCACCCTGGAAAATAAATTCAACTATTGGGGGTCTATGTCAGAACAAGATGCCAGCGGTGCCGGACGTGCTGTCGTCTTCTGCGACCGAGGCAACAGAACGGTGATGAAGAATGTGGCACTCCTCAGTTGGCAGGATACTTATTACTCCAATAACTCAAATGCCAACTATCGTGGCTACTTCGAGGGTTGCGACCTGGCAGGTGTGGTTGACTGGATTTGCGGCAACGGCGACATCTGGTTTGAAAGATGCAACCTGATTCATCGCGACCGTACAGGAAACAATATAGCTGCACCTAGCACCGAAGTAGGTCAGGAATGGGGATATGTATTCAACAACTGCAATATCAAGGTAGAAAATGAAGATCCCCTCAAGTTCAAGGACCAGGATTGGACGCTTGCCCGCCCATGGAACAATTCACCGGCATGTACATTCATCAATACCAAGATGTATACCCAGCCACGCAAATATGGCTGGACCAAGATGACTGCCGGTCTCAAGCTCCGATTCCATGAATTCAAGAGCATGGATGGCTATGGTAATCCGATTCCATTGGAAACCCGTTCGCTTGCCGCCTGCACTCCTGCCCCAGGTTCCGACGACTGTATCCTCACTGATACAACCGGCTATAATATCCGCAATGTGATGAGTGGTACGGATGCCTTCGAACCTCAAATTCTCTGCCGACAGATTGATGCCCAATCCGGCTTGCAATCAAATAAAAGCAGCGAAGAAGAGGTAGAAAAAGAAAAGACCGAACCGAAGAACCATATCGTGTGGGAAGATAAAATCACCATCAACGACAACCTCCTGCAATGGGAACCGATGCCTGAGGCGCTCTGCTACTTCCTTTTCAAAAAGAATGAGGAAACAGGCAAATGGATCTACAAGGAGAATACGATAGAGAACCAGATCAATCTCAACGACTATGGCAATGGCTACTACTGTATACGTGCAGCCAACCAGCGTGGTGGATTGGGAGCAGCCACCAAGGAGATGCAATATGTGATAACAGACCCTTATAAACTGGAAATCAAAAAGGTGGGAGAATTTAAGGAAAATGGTGTTGACTATGGTTGGTCTACCATCTGCCTGCCATTCAATGCCAAGGTTCCTGAGGAAGTAACGGCGTATGCTGCTACAGCTAACAATTCCCAGGACGAGACGACCAAGGTTTCTGACCTCACCATGACGCTCACGCCAGTAGAGGTCATCAATGCCGGCAAGGGATATGTGGTTTACGGACCAGTAGATAAGCATTCCTTCCATCCTACTTCGATGGAAAGTAGTAATGCAACTATCCTGAAGGGTAACCCAACCTCAACGGATATCCCTGTAGAAAACAACAAGGGTTACGTCTTGTCATACAAGAGCACCTGGGGCATCGGCTTCTACAAATATGCCGGTTCCACCCTAGCCGCTTACCGTGCCTGGTTGCCAAAAGAAATGGTAACAAGCAGCAACCAGGATAATCTGGCACTTGGCAAGCAAAACATCCACTTCGTCTTTGCCAAGGGCGAGGATACTGCCATCCACAACCCTATCATCTGGCAGAATGATCAGGAAGATGACAAGTACTATAATCTCTCAGGACAACGGGTAGAGACGCCATCAAAGCCAGGCATCTATATCTCGAAGAAAAAGGGAAAAAAGATTATCAGATAATCTCTTATTAAAAAAGAGAGATGAAAACTACATCGTAGAAATAAGATAAAATGCAAAGAGGCACGCTTCGTTTTTTTGAAGCGTGCCTCTTTTTTATATTCTTATAGGATAAATCTATAAATTATAAACTATAAACTATAAACTATGCATCATCCCCTCCAGCTTCTCCTGCGCCTCCCGCATATCTCTTTCGAAATTCACATGGTCGAGAAGGAATTCCTTCCTGCCTTGCGAAAGAAGCTGATAAAGCTGGGGATTCATCCCCTCTACATATTGCGAGATGGCATACTCGATGTCATCCCGCTGCGTAGGATTAGTAGAATATTCAAACACCCGAAGTTTCTGGTGGATGAAGCAATAGGCCGACTCGATGCAATCGGCAGTAATCTGATGATTATCCATATTCCCTCCTGTTACTTCCTGTCATTCTTCCTATCACTTCACACCTTTCATCGACAAGGCGATGCGCTTGCGCTTCAAATCAACCTCTGCCACACGAACCATCACATGCTCATGGAGTTTTACCACTTCGCTCGGATCCTTGATGTATCGGTTGGACATCTGAGAAACATGAACCAAACCATCGTTGTGAACACCTATATCAACAAAGGCACCAAACTTGGTAATGTTGGTAACGATGCCTGGCACCACCATGCCCACCTGCAAATCCTCGATGGTCTTGATGCTCGCATCAAACTCAAACTTCTCTACCTCACCACGAGGGTCCAGACCTGGCTTGTCAAGCTCTGCCATGATATCTGTCAAGGTAGGCATACCCACCTCGGCAGTTACATATTTCTTAATGT